>JAGWWH010000016.1 GCA_018970485.1 Pseudomonadota bacterium
TCCATCTGGAAATAGCAAAGTGCCTTTTCCGTGCATCTTATCATCAGAAAAATCACCTTCGTAACTCCTTCCATCTGGAAATAGCAAAGTGCCTTTTCCGTGCATCTTATCATCAGAAAAATCACCTTCGTAACTCCTTCCATCTAGAAATAGCAAAGTGCCTTTTCCTTGCTTTTTCCATCTAAGAGTATCCCCCTCCAGACCTTCCTCTACCCCTACGCTTCCAAAATAAACAAGATCTTCTATTGTTAGTGATATTACTCCTAAATCTTCACCTCTCTTTCTATATAAAATTATGTCGTGTGATATTCTGGGTTCTTTTTCCAGTACACCCCTGAGCATATCAATCGATCTATTTGCGGTACTAACTAGATTTGACTGAACTTCTTTTTCGATTCCACGTCCAGAGTCTTCAATTTGTTCTATTAGATCTCTTTTAATTGAATCTAGGTTTTTGAAATAGAAATTTAAAAATTCACCACCTGAATATAACTTAAATGGCTCTATAAGTGACTCTTTTTTCAAATCAGAGCGTAATAGAAAGACAAGTGGCAGGCTTAAGAGGATTCTCTCCAAAGAGTAAGTTTTTTTTCCAGCTTTATCAGCAATGTATTCTGAAATTTTTTTAGATAAACTTTCTTCAGATTGAGTTTCTGTTAACGATTCTGTCGAAGAAGAAGAAGAAGAAGAAGAAGAAGAAGAAGAAGAAGAAGACTTAGGCATAATTATTTTAAGTAAAAAATTAGAAAAGTTGGTCTTCTATCAAAAGGTTGAACTCTGATCTATCAAGATTTCTAAAGATCTGTTTTAATCTTAATTTTTACCTTTGAGAGATTTTTGAAGTGTAGAAAAAAGTGAAGACTGGTGAGAAAATGGAAAGGCGATTTTGATTTAGGTGTGTTCTGAGATTTTTTGATCTTCTGTGATGAGATGGCACAATAGCTTAAAATTTGCTCAAAAAATAATTTGGTACGGTCGAGAAGATTTGAACTTCCACGGGTTGCCCCACAACGACCTCAACGTTGCGCGTATACCAATTCCGCCACGACCGCACAAATTATTTCACCAAGGGTTTTAAACGATTTAACGACACTACAAAAACTGATAAATCAGGGTTTGCCTGTGTTTTTAGATCAGAAATAAAACCATCAAAACGTTCGACGAGAAAATCTACTGTCCCAATCCAATTCTCAACTGAATTTACTTCACAAAGTTTTTTGTCTTCGCAGCTAAAATCAACAATCTGTTTGGCGATACGCATTTGGTAAGAATAAATATCTTCCAAAATAGTCTTGTGCGCCAAGCGCTGCCAATGATTGGTGACAGGTAGATTACTGATTCTGCTACGAAGCCATTTTAAAGAAAATCTGGTGCCCACAGCGAAATAAATTTTCGCGATTGTCTTGAGATCAAAATTTGAAGAAGCGGAAATTTCGGCGATGTCGAAAGCGGAAGCGACTGGATCCATCGCTGCAATTCGCGCTGCTAATTTTGCATCAACATTGTTTAAGCGATAACGCTCGATTTTGCGCTCGAAAGATTCTTTTGACGCTTGCGCCAAAACTCCCGGAAGAGCCGAATAAAGATCGTCAGCAATTTTTCTAAAACGCCCGACAACCTTAGACATATCTCCCTTCATCTGATTGCGCAGCAACCACTGAATTGAACGCTCAAGCAACTTATTGGCACTTAAAAACATCTGCATTTGTAAGTGTGACGCAACTTTACCATCGAGCTTTTCAACCTCTTCCCACACTTCGCGAATGCGGAATGAATCGCAGGCGATGAGGAAATTTTTCACTACATCAACCACGCTAAAACCAGTATCTTGTGCGAGCTGACTGATGAAGGTGATGCCCATGCGGTTGACCACAAAATTGGTGATCTGAGTTGCAATAATTTCGCGACGTAATTGGTGATTAGCCACCTCATCTGCGAACTTCTCCTGCATGGTTTTTGGGAAGTAAGAAAAGAGCTCACTTTCGAAATATTTATCCTTCACCAAATCCGAAGCGAGGATCTGGTTGTAAATATCCATCTTAGCGTAAGCCAACATCACACAAAGCTCAGGGCGAGTCATGCTGATGTGATCATTTTGTCTTTTATCGATTTCTTTGCGCGTTGGTAAGAACTCGATTTCGCGCTTAAGCAAACCGGTTTTTTCCAAACGATCTAAGAATTGCGACTGCTCACCGAGCAATTTAATGCCTTGTGAGCTAGCGATTGATATGGCTTGGGTTTGCAAGCGATTGTCCTCAAGCACGAGACGCCCGACTTCATCAGTCATACTTTCGAGGAATTTATTTCTTTCTTCGATCGTTAATTTTTTTGCACGCATTGCCGCAATCAAAGCGATTTTGATGTTCACTTCGTGATCCGAGCAATCTACGCCGGCTGAGTTATCCATCGCGTCAGTATTGATGCGACCACCACTCAACGCGAATTCGATTCGACCTTTTTGTGTGAAGCCGAGATTTCCACCCTCGCCTATTACTTTGCAGCGTAGCTCATTGCCATTGATGCGTAGAGGGTCATTGGCGCGATCTCCCACATCTTGATGCGATTCATCTGTGGACTTGACGTAGGTTCCGATTCCGCCGTTCCAAATCAGATCAACCGGCGCTTTCAGAATTGCTTTGATTAAGTCATTTGGAGCGAGCTCATCTTCCTCGATTCCTAAAATAACTTTTACTTCTGAAGAAATTTTTAGCGATTTGGCACTACGTTCGAAGATTCCTCCTCCTTTGGAAATCTTGGATTGGTCGTAGTCCATCCAGCTTGAACGTGGCAGGTTAAACATACGCTCACGTTCAACAAAAGATTTTGCCGCATCAGGATTTGGATCGAGAAAAATATGCATGTGGTTAAAGGCCGCAACGAGCTTGATGTGCTTTGAAAGCAACATGCCGTTACCGAAAACGTCACCAGCTAAATCACCAATTCCAACGCAAGTGAAGTCTTGTGATTGCGTATCAATTCCCATTTCACGGAAGTGACGTATCACAGAAATCCAGCCACCCTTTGCGGTGATTCCCATCTTCTTGTGATCGTAACCAACAGAACCACCCGACGCAAAAGCATCGCCCAACCAAAAATTATATTCGGCAGAAATTCCGTTGGCGATGTCGGAAAAAGTTGCGGTGCCTTTATCAGCAGCAACTACAAGATAAGGATCAGCTTCGTCGTAACGCACGACATCGCGCGGATGTTCAATTTTTTTGTTTACGACATTGTCAGTAAGATCAAGCAAACCACGAAGGAAAGTTTTGTAGCATTCAACTCCTTCTTGCTGGAGTTGATCACGCGTAAATCCAGTCAAATCGCGCTTCAAGACGAATCCACCTTTCGAACCAACTGGAACGATTACAGCGTTTTTAGTCTGTTGCGCTTTAACCAAACCAAGAATTTCTGTACGGAAATCTTCCTGACGATCAGACCAGCGAAGCCCGCCACGCGCGACTTTGCCGCCTCTTAAGTGAATGCCCTCAACTTTTGGTGAGCAGACAAAAATTTCTGCGTAAGGAACTGGTAGAGGAAGTCCTGGAACTTGTTTGCAATCAAGTTTGAAGGACAAGTAGCCTTTAAAACTGCAATCTGGCGCAGCTTGGTAATAGTTGGTGCGAAGGGTTGCAGTAATTACACCGAAGAATTTTTTGATCACCGCATCATCAGTCACGTCACTAACTCGATTCATCGCCTCTTTGATTTGCGCAGAAATATTCGCGACTTCTTTGTGTGAAGAGGCTGGATCGAATTTTTCTTCAAAAAGTTTCACCAACAATTTGGTGATATTGGAATATCTAACCAAAACATCGGCGATGTATTTGTGGTCGTAGCGAAAGCCGATTTGGTAGAGATATTTGTAGTAAGCGCGAAGCATGTAAACGCTCTTCCAGTCTAGGTTAGCAACGACAATCAAGCGATTTAAAAAGCCAACTTGCGTCACACCTTGCCAGATCAAATCAACAGTTTTTTCAAAATTATTTTTAATCTCTTCAGAAAATTCTTCGCCTGCTTTGCCGAGATTTAAACGGAAATAATGAATCCAAATCTTTTGCTCAGAAACGTTGACGGTGTAGGTCTGTTCGTGGATCACATTAAATCCAAAACTCTCAAGAACCGGCATTATTTCAGAAAGAATAATTTCTTTTTGCGGAGAATAAATTTTCAACTCGGTGACATCTTTGGTCAGCAGATCAGAAGATTTGTAGAGATCAAACAAAGCAGAATTTTTCTCTAAACAGCTCTCAATCCTTGATACATCTATTGCCGCACGATTGGCATCAAAACGATTTGAATAACTAATCGAGAAAGCTTTTTGATACTTAGCGAAGAGGGAGGCGTATTTTTCTTCACCAAATTTTGCTTTGATCGCCTCGACTAAATCATCGCTCCAATTACGCGTCATACGAGTGATTTCAGCTTCAATCTCGGATTCGTCAATTTTTGGAATCTTGTTTTCGGTGCGAATAATAAGATGAAGTCTGCTTAAGTTAGAATCGGTGACTTGCACAAAAGAGTCGGTTACTTCGCCTTTGTAAACTCCCTCCAAATATTCTTTAATTTTATAGCGCAGTTCAGAATTGCTACGGTCGCGTGGGGTAAAAATTAAACAACTAACGAAGCGACTAAATTTATCTTTACGTCCAAAAAACCTAACTTGTGAACGTCCGCAAATCGCCACAATTCCAGTCGCATTTTTCAACAAATCTTTTTCGCTAATTTGAAAAAGTTCGTCCCGCGGATATGATTCTAGAGTCGAATTAAGATCTTTGTAATTGTGACTTCCTTCAACATAACCAGAGCCGGCAATAACCTTGGCTGCCTTGTTACGTATCAAAGGAATTTGGCTGATGCTGCAATTGTAAGCAGAAGAAGTGAAAAGGCCGATAAATCTATATTCCCCAATGACTTTGCCTTCAGCAGAAATTTTTTGAACGCGTATTCTTTCGGCGTTGGTAATGCGATGAATTCGTGAACGATAACGCGATTTTAAGATTTCAATTACGTAAGGATTCGCCACGGAATCCCAGACTTCTTCTGGCGACGAGTTAACGACTAAAGGCTTAAATTCTTCTTGCTTTGAACGAAAAACTCCCAACCCAGAATCAACCTCTTCCAAGCAATATTTTCCTTTGCTCACTTGTTTAATTTCAAACTCCTGCGCACCAAGAAAGATAAAATTTCCCCCCACGATCCAAGAGATAAATTCTTTTACCTCTTTATTATTTTTTATTTGTTTAGCTGCGCTTTGAGCTAGCTCCATCATTGGTTTCCAGTCTTTCACGACTAGGCTAATATTAGCTAAAATATTTTCGATTTTTTCCTGCAAAATCTTTAATTCAGAATCGGAATAAACCTTTTCTAAATGTAGCTGAATTACGGATTCCTTACGTGAATTTTTTTCCGCTGAAATGCTAATCAACTCGCCCTTGTTGTTACGCACTGTTGAGTAAAGCGGGTGGATGATATTCTTAACCTTTAGTCCGTGATTATCGAGATAAGCAACAGTTGAATCGACCAGAAACGGCATGTCTTCATTGACGATGTCGATAAAAGTAAGTTGAGAATTTTTTGGATTAAAAACTCGAACCTTTGCTTCGGAAGATTTCTTCTTAGCAAAGAATTCAAACCCAAATTGTGCGGCGTTAAAAAGGTCTTCTGGCGAGTATTCATCGAAATCGCCAGTTTTGTTGTCGGCATAAAAATTTTCGACAAAAGCTAAAAAGTTTTTTGAATTAACTTTTTTTTCTTCAGCGATTGAAACAACACGAGTAATAAGATTTTTCATTTTTAAGAAGAATTAAAAAGCCAGCCCAAGAAAATAATGGGTGACAATATGAAGAATTATTTTTTGACCAATACTACAACCATCTGCATCCCTTCCATCCTCGGATTCATTTCGGGTTTAGCGAAAGACTCTGTCTGTGATAAAATTTCTACCATCATTTTTTCCGCCAAATCGCGGTGAGTAATTTCACGTCCCCTCATGCGAATGCTGATTTTGACTTTATTACCATCCCCGACGAATTCTTTAGTGCGACGAATCTTGGTATCGTAATCGCCCTTACCGATATTGATGGTCATTTTGATCTCTTTTACTTCGATTATTTTTTGCTTTTTCTTGGCATCAGCAGCTTTTTTTTGCATCTCATATTTCATCTTACCGATGCTGGCGAGCTTACAAACTGGAGGAACGGCATTGGGCGATATCTCAACCAAATCTAATCCCGCCTCTTGCGCCATTCTGATTCCTTCCGCAACCGTCATCACCCCCATCATCTCGCCATCTTGATCAATTAATCTGATTTCTTTCGCTTTGATTTGGTCGTTAAATTTGAAAAAATTATTTTGCTGAGGTTGAGGTTTATTTGGTTTCACAGAATTTATTAAATTATTAAGAAATGCGCTTTTGATAAAAGCGGCCGCAAACTATTTTCGACATTCAAAACATCAACTATGACATTCTCTCCAATCACCCTTCCAGAATTTGATCCAGTCGCTCTTAATATTGGTCCGCTCGAGATTCGTTGGTATTCCCTCGCCTACATCGCCGGAATTCTTTTCACTCTTTTTTGGCTAAAAACTTGTAACAAAAAAAATAAATTTCTCTCCGAACAAGCTTACGACGATTGGCTCACTTGGGCAATATTATCGATAATTCTTGGCGGACGTTTCGGTTATGTTTTTTTCTACAATGCTGAGTATTTCTTCCAAAATCCTTTGGAAATTTTTGCCTTTTGGCACGGCGGAATGTCCTTTCACGGCGGGCTTTTGGGCGCTATTTTTGGAATGTGGCTCTACGCCAAAAAATACAAAATTAACTTTCTGCAATTAACCGATTGTCTCGCTGTCGCCGCGCCTGTCGGTTTATTTTTTGGCAGACTTGCTAACTTCATAAATCTCGAACTTTACGGACGCGTTACCGACTCCAGATTTGGCTTAATTTTCCCTAATGCGGGCGATCTTCCACGTCATCCAAGTCAACTCTACGAAGCCTTTCTCGAAGGAATTTTGCTTTTTGCGATCCTCTTCTCTTTGCAACATTTCACCAAAATTTCCAAACAGATCGGAAAACTGAGCGGAATATTTTTATTACTTTACGGCTCTTTTCGAATCCTGATTGAAAATTTTCGTGAACCTGACGAACAAATAGGATTTTTTCTCGACAAAATCACCCTCGGCCAACTCCTCTCTTTACCTCTAATTATTTCCGGAATTTTTCTGATTTTTTATCACTCGAGAAAGAAGAAAATTTAAAAAAACTCTTGCCCAATTTTAACCTCCTCTCCTTCTAGAGTTCAGCTTTTTTGATAAATTGCTAAGCCTTGTGGATATTGATCTCAGAGCCTATTCAATTTTCTTAGCTTTAGGAGTTTTTAACCTCACCCGCTGTCAAGCCATTTATTTCTCACCATCAAAAATAAATGGCTTTACTGAAGAGAAGATCTCGCTTGATATTTGCCGCCAACTTTTCTCAAAAAAACTCCCCAAAAACACTAAAAGATGTCAGTTACACAAATCAGCCCCGCTGATAGCTTTGCTCTTTTGCAAAAAGATAAAAATTCAGTTTTAGTCGACGTAAGAACTTTCGAAGAATTCAGTTTTGTTGGCACGGTCGATCCAACTAATTTTGACGGAAGAATGATTCTCGCTCCATGGAAACTAACTTTATCCATGAAAGAAAATCCAAACTTCGCCGAAGATCTAACCGAAACGCTAAATAAAATTTTTGGCACTCAGGCCAAAGAAGCTAAAATATTATTTCTTTGTCGTTCTGGCGCCAGATCAGACGCTGCTGCACGCTTCGCGCTTACTCTTGGATATTCAAACTGCTTTAATATTTCTGGCGGCTTTGAAGGTGACCTCGATGAGAACAAAAAAAGAGGAAAGATGAACGGCTGGAAGGCTGAAGAACTGCCGTGGAAACAATCATGATGCAACAAGCCTTACAAAACACATCTTCTGACGATTTCTTTTCCGACTTCTCCCAAGCATGTCAGGCAGAACTTGGCAGTGAAATATTCAACAAATGGTTTGCACCGCTTGAACTTTTTTCAGATCTAAACAGCGAGGTTGTTTTTGCTGCGCCCTCCAAATTTGTACGCGACTGGATTATTCGCGAGTTCGTTGAAACCAAAATCCTTACCAAAATTGCCCAAAAATCTCGCCCGAGCATTAAAAAAGTTACGGTAATTTGCCTTGCTCAACCAATTGCAGCGATCGCGCCGACAACAGAAAAAATTATCAATCTTTCCAAGCACGACAACGTCTTCGCCTTTGGAACCGAGTTAAATAAACGCTACAATTTCGAAAATTTCGTCAGTGCTAAATACAATAAAATGGCGGCATCGATGGCAAAAATTGCTGCTGGCATCGATTCTCAAATAAGTCTCTTCGACGACAAAATTCCTCTCTTCATTCACGGTGGAGTTGGCATGGGTAAAACTCACCTCGCACAAGCAATCGCTTGGAAAATTCAAGAATTCGATAAATCAAAAAAAATCGTCTATCTCTCTGCCGAAAAATTCATGTATCACTTCGTGCAATCAATTCGCAGCAACGACGTGATGGGCTTTAAAGAAAAGATGCGCTCGATTGACGTGCTAATCGTCGACGACGTGCAATTCATCGCCGGTAAAGAAAGCACGCAGCAAGAATTCATGAATTGTTTCAATTATTTGGTCGAAGCAAACAAGCAGGTCGTACTAGTCTGCGACCGCCGCCCTTCTGATCTCGAGAATGTTGACGAAAAGCTAAAATCGCGCATTTCTGGTGGAATGATCGTCAATTTTAAAAACCCAGATTACGCCGATCGCCTCGCGATTTTGCAGGCTAAATCCAAAATAATGGGCCACGAAATTTGCGAAAATATTTTAAGCTTCATTGCCGAAAATATTACTGGATCAGTTCGCGATCTCGAAGGCGCACTAAAAAAATTAATCGCTGAAAAAGTTTTCGCTGAAACTGAAATCACCCTCGAAGCCGCGCGCGAAGCTCTTGCCGGCTACAACAACAAACCAAAAATCAAAACTACGGTCGAGACAATTCAGCAAATCGTCGGCGAATTTTACGACGTCAGCACCAAAGCTCTAACTTCCAAAACCAGAGAAAGACGAATCTCCCGCCCGCGCCAAATCGCAATGTATTTGATCAAAACTCACACTGAAGAAAGCCTGCCAAAAATCGGTGCTGCTTTTGGCGGTAAAAATCACGCAACAGTGATTCACGCCTGCAAGCTCATTAAACAAATGATGGAAGTGGACGCAAAAATGCTGCAGGAAGTTAAGGCTTTAGAAGAGAAAATCGCGAGATAGATTTCTGTTGAACACTGGATCGCCACGCTACGCTCGCGATGACAAACGACTTTTCCCCGTAATTGCGAGGAGCGTAGCGACGCGGCAATCCACAAATAGACAAACAAATGAAAAAACTACAAATCGCAATCATCGGCGCTTCCGGCTACACTGGCGCTGAGCTTATTCGAATTTTACTCAATCACAAAAAAGTTGAGATTGCCGCACTTGTCGCCAATTCAAACGCCGGACAAAAGATCGAACAACTTTATCCCCACCTCATTCACTACAATCTTCCCGACCTAAAAAAACTTGAAGAAATCGATTTCAGCAAAATTGATGTTGCCTTCGGATGCTTGCCCCACACGACTTCGCAAGAAACTTTCAAAAAACTTATTCCGCAAAATCCTCGCTTAAAAATTTTCGACCTTTCCGCTGATTTCAGATTGGAAGATCCCGCCAATTACCAAAAATGGTACGAGCACGAGCACATCGCCAAAGACTTACAGCCCCAAGCCGTCTACGGACTTTCCGAAATCCACAGAAACAAAATCAAAAAGGCGAGCTTGATCGCTTGTCCTGGCTGCTACCCAACTTCCGCCTTACTCCCACTTATTCCCCTTCTCGAAAATAATTTGATCGAGAAACACGACATCATCATCGATTCCAAATCCGGCACTTCCGGCGCGGGCAGATCGGTGAAGCAAGGCAATCTTTTTTGCGAAGTTAACGAATCGGTTAAGGCCTACGGAATCGGCAAACACAGGCATATTGGCGAGATTGAACAAGAACTTAGCAAGGCCGCAAAAAATAAAGTTGAAATCGAATTCACGCCGCATCTGCTCCCAATTAATCGCGGAATTATTTCGACGATTTACGTCAAAATTAATCCAAAATTTGCTTTGGCCGACATTCAAAATTGCCTTGAAACAAAATACTCCGACGAAGCCTTCGTGCGCGTGATTAACGGCGAACCAAATATTAAAGATGTCGTTGGCACAAATTTTTGTGTAATGACGGCGAAGCAAGGTAGAACTAGCGGCAGAGCAATTTTGGTTTCGGTAATTGACAATCTTTGCAAAGGCGCGTCGGGTCAGGCGGTGCAAAATCTAAATATTGTTTTTGGTTTTGACGAAAAAGAAGGACTCGAATTTGCACCAATTTTTCCGTAAGAATTTTTACTAAACCCGTGATTTTGCTGGGTAAAAGCTAATTTTGAGCACGGTGCTCAAAATCTAAATTTCTTAAATTTCCTTTCGAATTTTCTTTGCCGTCATCCCCGCGAAGGCGGGAATCCAGAATTACAAACTTTGAGTAAATGATTAACCCTCCTGGATTCTCGCCTTCGCGGGAATGATACAGAGATTTCTTAGATTAATTAATGCAAACCATCTTCGCGCCAATCACCTCGCCTTCTCGCGCTGGAATTTCAGTGATTCGTATTTCTGGAACAGAAACCAAAGAATGCCTTAAAGCCCTTGGATTCAAAGGTGCGCCGCAGCACCAAAAAGTTTCACTTCAAAAAATTCTCGACTCAAAAACTTCACAAAAAATTGACGAAGCGCTGATTTCTTTTTTTCAGGCGCCGAAAAGTTTTACTGGTGAAGATGTCGCCGAGATCAGCATTCACGCCTCTCCCTTCATTCTAAAAAAAATTCTCGAAATTCTTTCTGGGCAAAAAAATTGTCGTCTCGCCGAAGCTGGTGAATTTTCCAAACGCGCTTTTTTGAACGGAAAGCTCGACCTCGTGCAAGCTGAAGCGATTCCCGATTTAATTGCCGCCGAAACTTCCGCACAACATCGCCAAGCCTTACTACAACTGGAGGGAGGACTTGGAGAAGTTTACCAAAATTGGCGTTTTCGTCTAATCGAAATCATTGCGCGCATTGAGGCGGCGATTGATTTTCCGGACGACGATTTACCGCAAAATATTGTCGAAGCAGTTGAGCGAGACGTAAAAAATTTAAGCGCAGAAATCGCCCAACATTTAGACGACAAAAAAATCGGTCAAAAAATTAAAGATGGCTTAAACCTTGCCATTATTGGCGCGCCGAATGTTGGGAAATCGAGTTTGATTAATTTTTTAGCGCAAAGCGAAGTGGCAATCGTCTCAGAATTTGCCGGCACCACTCGCGACATTGTTGAAGCTCATTTGTCGATTGCTGGCGTTTGGTTAAGAATTTCTGACACTGCTGGAATTCGCGAAACTAACGATCCAATCGAAAAGGAAGGAATCCGTCGCGCCTTGCAAAAAGCAGCTTTGGCTGACATTAAAATTTTTCTTGTCGACGCCACCAATCCAATTTTGCGCGAGGATTTAATCGACGAAAATACGATTGTAGTGGTTAATAAAATCGACCTCGTTGGGGCCACCCTTCAACAAGCTCAGGGTGACAAATCCGTCATGCTGAGCTTGTTGAAGCATGCCAACACATCTGAACTTCTTTCTAAGCTCGAAGAAAAAATCCTCGCTCTCGTTCCAAATCAATCCTCTCCGCTAATCACGCAAGAGCGCTACCGCGTTGCGCTGCAAGAATGTGTCAAAAATTTAGAAGATTTTTCCTTACAAAAAAATATCGAACTAGCCGCCGAAGATTTGCGTTTAGCAGCGCGTGAAATTGGAAAAATAATTGGAGAAGTCGGAATCGAAAACATTCTCGACGTAATTTTTTCACGTTTTTGTATTGGAAAATAGAGACCGACCAATGAATCTCTTTTTCACATTTCTTAACTACAAAACACAAAGAACGTGACATTTGTTAGCATGCCGTCTGTCGGTACAATGACACTTGATGCTACTAGCCTACTCCAAGCTCATCCGGCTTTGGTGCAGGAAATTGCTGGCCACGCTTTGGGTCACGTTTTGTACGGCCATGTCCGCCGCATCGTTCGCAGAAAAGGTTTAAGCCGCAGAGGAATGCGCAAATTAGCGAACAGAAAACGTCGCAGGTTCGTCGATAACATCATCATGCACCACAAACGCCTGCACGACAAAAACCGTCAGTCGATCATTAGCAACGCCAGAACCAGAGCCTTAGCGAGACGCAATCAAAATAAAAAAGACGAACCTTCTCTTGCCAAAAGTAGTGAGAGCGGGCGTGAAGATTTAAAAGCGAAATACTCAACCAGCAGCTTGAAAGAAAGAGGGGCGAAATTGCGCGGTCACGTTGACGCAAGAAGAATTCGCGCGCGAAGCAGATGGCTCACCGTAATGCAGGCCAATGGCTAGAAACAGTTACCAATTCGGCCTCTTAGCAGAAAAAATCGCGATGATTTTTTTACGACTTAAAGGCTACAGAATCCTAGCTTGGCGTTACAAAAATCATTTTGGAGAAATTGATATTATTGCCAAAAAGTCGCGGTTAATTGTTTTTGTGGAAGTAAAAGCTCGCAACTCACGAATTGTGGTTGAAGAAGTTTTAAGGCCGCGACAACTCAATCGCATCACGCGCTCAGCAGAATTATTCATTGCCGAGAATCTACAATTTCAGGATCACGATCTACGCTTCGATTTTATTGAAGTTGGAAAAAATCTGTGGCCGAAACATCAAAAAAATTTCTGGGAATGAGCTCTACAAAAACAATCAACAAGACCGTCGAAAATAAAAAAAAGCAGGAAGAAAAAGTCGGTAAAAAGAAAAAACTTTCTTCGGCCTTAAGGGCGAATTTGCTACGCAGGAAGAAATAAAATTAACGTCGTCGGCTCTACCAATATTTGAAGGAAGAGCTCGCAGCATCAAAAAGCCAAGGAGAAATTTGTTGCGATTAAGAGCGCAATTAAAGTAAAAGTATCGCCTCTTAGTTATCTAAAATAGGGCCTCAAAGCACAATCCAACCAATGAAAAAAACCTTCTTATTTCTTCTTCTTTTTTCCAAAGAAGTTTGGGCTTTGGACTACAGCAATCAGGGAATTTTAAACGATGTCATTGGCTCGGATTCAAAATTTTTTCTAAATTTAGAACCAAAACTTACTCACAGATTAATCGCCGAATCGCAGCTCGAAGATAATTACAAAACCACAAGCAAGAGAGACGAATACGAATACAAAGAAATCACCGGCAAAATCCGCTTTTACAGCAACCTTCAACTCAACAAAAATCTTTCGATTAACAGCTATGTCTTGGCGACAAGATTGGATAATGCGAATGATGTTCCAACTGGCAAAAATCGTTATTTCGAAAATTTTGGCGCTTATTTTCAAGAACTCACTCTCAACTCAAATCACGAAAATTATTCCTTAGTTGCTGGTAAGTTTAATCTCGGTTTTGGTAGCGCTTGGCGCTTTGATCGCGGGCTGTGGAGCTACAACATCGCTAGTAATTATCGTCAAACTGAAAAACTCGGCTTTTCCGGCGTTTATCGCTTGGGCGACAGCAAGAAAACTGGTCAATATAATTTTAGTTTTAGCACTTTTACCAACGATCGTAAAAACCTCGATAATTCGGTTTTCGTTAACAGAGAATCTGATCAAAAATCAAACGGCAGACCAGGAGATACAAGGTCTCTCTCCTCATATAATTTAGGACTTAACGTTAATTTTGATTTCGGCAAACAAGAGAAATTATCCTACAATTTTTCTTACTTAAATTTGGCGGTGAACAAAAGAGCGAGCCCCGTCGAAACCTCAAAAATTGAAGATCAAAAAGGATTCGCTGCTGGAATGAATTACAAATATCCTTGGAAAGAAAATATAGCTTTCGACCTGCTCCTTGAATATGTGGAGATGAAAAATATCGACGGAAATTCTGATTTGAGTGAAAAATATCTAACCGGAAATTTGATCACTCGTTTTTATAAAAATTGGAATGTTTTGATTGGTAGTTCCAAGCGCAAACAAATTGCTCTCAACAGCAATGGCACCACTCAAAATATCACTGAAATTTCTTTTGGTTATGATTTCGACAAAACAAATTTCTTTGATCGCCTTACTTTACAAGCTGGCTTAAAACTTGGTTACAACAATAACGAAATCATTCCTCAGACTCAAAATTCCTTGGGAGCTTTGCTTAGATATTACAAATATTTTTAATGAAAAAACTCCTCCTTATCACTCGAACTAATCACAAATTTTGATGCGAGCAAATAGCTTAGGCTCCAAATTATTACGCCTGTTGATTTGCCACGTCTTTGCTGTTTCTGCTATTATCGCTCCCTACGAAGCCCACGCAATTTACGACAATGCCAGAAAAAACTCCTTCAACAGCGATACTAGTAGCAGCATGTGCAACACTAGTGACGGCGGTAAATACCTCGCCTTTGACCCTTACGGAGGCAATGTTGATTACGAATTCGACCTTTTGGGAAACAAAGTTTGCGCTGCAATTTCTACCTCAGTTGGAGCAGCAACGGTAGCGACTTGGGGAGTTGTAAAAGGCCTCTGTGCTTCGGCCACATGCCCCAACAATCTTGCAGCGGCATTAAGAGAAAGAGCGCAAGATGATGCAACCGGACCTCTCTTTCCTTTTCCCTCCCCATCTTGGCCTGCTAAATTGTTGATTTGGAGTGGCGCTTGCGCTGCTAGATCGGCGACTACCGCGGCTTGCTGCGCAAATCCAGGAACTTGTAGCCTTGGAGCTGGAGACGCGACTTTATGCTGCGCGGGAGCAATTGCTTTTGGCTCAGCAGTTGCTTCAACCATGATTGCTCTAGGAGCGGTTTATGGCAAAGGACATCAAGCCTACGATAATGCTAGAATATGCGGGGTTCAATGGAACGCTTGGAAGCAGCTCGATAGCGAAGGAAATGAAAGTGAAAATGGAATCTGGACTAAGGTAAAAGGACCCTACCAACTATGTTTGAGGAGACTTTTCCTTAATGAAGAAAACCAAGGAAACGACAATTCTTGCGGCTCAGATGCAAGTCCCCAAATCACCAACAAAGCTTATCGAGAGTTTATTTATGGTGGTATGGAGTTTGAGGATAATGACAGTGGATCTTGTGAAAATCCTACCACTTGGAGCGATGATCGTAAGAATAAAATTCTAGGCTACACAGAAAAAAAACAGCGCTACTACATGACCGGACCAAACAGCGCTCCGATTTATGCCTGTCATCGCTTTTTAGCCAAAGCCAAAAGTGAAGGTGAAAACGATGCAACTGCAGATCAGATGGCTATGCAAGAAGCCTATTCTTGCTGTAAAAAACGCAGTCAAAATGCAATTTGCATTGAAAATAGAGGTGGCTCTAAAGACGTAAATAACGTGGTCACCTTATCAACTCCCTACTCACCAAAATTCTGCGAAATAGGAACGAAAAATTGCCACGTTGGTGATGTTGATTTTGAGG
Source organism: Pseudomonadota bacterium (assembly GCA_018970485.1). Classification (GTDB taxonomy): domain Bacteria; phylum Pseudomonadota; class Alphaproteobacteria; order Rickettsiales; family UBA1997; genus UBA2645. The sequence goes on from JAGWWH010000016.1 coordinate 15,582, forward strand.
TCTACGCCAGCACCAGAACTCCTAATTATATTTGTGCCAAAACTTACTCCGCTTGTCCTTATAATCACCTACTGGGAGGTGGAACAGAAACAAAAGATGAAGACGAAAAAGGCAATCTAAATAACTACTGCCAATATCTAAAACATTGCTCAAAAATCCCTCTCCTACCTCACGTAAGAACATCAAGCCTTACTAACGCCTACATCGATTCTTCTTGTCAAGATTTGAGGGGAGATACCCAAAACGTCTATAGTTATACTGCAGAACTTCTTCCTATTCAAACTCGCGGCTTCACAGCGCCAATGGCTCAATGCATCAAAGAAACGATGCAAAATATTTTTCTCAACAAAGCTGGATACACCAAATGTACAAATCCAGATGAAGCTGTAGATCAAGATGGCAACTGCCGTAGCGGCGCAGAATTTAAAAAAGGTCAGGATATTGAGGGGAGATCTTTCTTCGTCAAATTACAGAAAAATTTTCAGACTTTACTAAAGCTGGTACTCACTCTTTCTATCATACTTTATGGGGCGATGATCTTATTTGCGGTGCCCAAAGCAGCTGTCGAGCGCAAATCAATATTTCCTCAAATACTTAAAATAGCTCTGATCGCCTACTTCACACTTGGCACAGCTTGGCAGGATGTTTTCGTAAAAGATCTTTTGGGAGCTTCCTCTTATTTAGCCTCGATCACTTTTCGACCAAACGATACAGCCGGCTCTATTAACAAACAGGACGGCTGCCAATTTCCGCGCTACAATTACGCCGATGATAACGAAACAACAAAATATGAAAATCCAGCCTACCCGCCCGGTAAAGAATATTTGGAAGTTTGGGATATGCTCGATTGTAAAATTGCTATCGCTTTGGGCTTTGGTCCAGAAGTCTCGGTGCCGAATCTAGTTTTCATGATTCTTGGCGGATTCATCACTGCGAGTTATGGCTTAATATTCGTAATCGCTGCCTTCTCCTTCGCATTTTTCATTATTTTTGTAGCTCTTCGCGCCCTACAATTTTTCTTAGTGGCGATGATTGCGGTGGTGATATTGCTTTATGCTTCAATTTTTATCATTCCCTTGTGCTTGTTTAAGAGAACTAAGGGAATTTTTGATTCATGGTGGAAGCAGATCCTCACCTTCACTCTACAGCCGATGATTCTCATGGCTTATCTTGGCGTATTGATCGCCATCTTTGACAATATTGTGATCGGCAGCGCTACTTTCGAGCCAGTAGTAGTAGAAATTAATGGAGTTAATGTTGTCGACACCTACGGCCGCATCGCTCCAAAAAAAATAAACTGCAACAATGTCGCAAAGAACGACAGCATCTACTGCATCTTCAGAATCGCTGATATCAAAAATTATAATGGCCTAGAAGCCTTGGGAATCGGGCTTCCGATGCTCTTCTCCGTAAATACAACAAAACTAACCACCTTAATTAAAGGCGCCCTTTTGATGTTCATCTTTTCTAAATTTATGGATATGATTAGTGAAATCGCTGCCACCTTGACTGGTGGCTCATCAATTGGTACTGGCTGGTCAGGCCAGAACTCACCTTATAACCTTGCCGCAAAAACACTGGGAACCCTTCAAGGAGTGCAAAGTCGCGGCGTAAACTCAGCAAAAAAATATGGAGGAAAGGCAGCACGATTTGGCCAGGGATTCCTCGATGCACTTAGCAATAAAGGTAAAAAAGCAGATCCTGTTAATAGGAATGAAAAATTGGGAGATCACACCAGCAATAGCGATAGTGGCAAAATAGGTGAAAAATTAGGAGATCACACCAGCAACGGCGATAATGGCAAAAGAAGTGATTTAACCCTAGATCACGTCAGCAAAGGAAAATCACCTGCAGATCAAGTTGGTAAATAAGTATTAGCGCGACTGCTACATAATTTCGGATCTACTCCCCGTAGCGACAAAACCCGTTCTTAAAAAATAAAATTAAGAGCGGGTTTCCAAATTAAAATTTCTCCCAAAATTTTGATTCGGAACGATCGGCTTTAACGATTGATAGATTTAAACCCTAAATATCTAACCAGCACTTCCGGAACTGTTACGGAGCCATCTTCATTCTGATAATTTTCCAAAATCGCTAACAAAGTTCTGCCTACAGCCAGAGCAGATCCATTCAATGTGTGCGCAAAATGCGTTTTACCTTCTTTGGTTTTATATTTGATCGACGCACGTCGCGCCTGGAAATCACCGCAGTTAGAGCAGCTTGAGATCTCGCGATATTTATTTTGTGACGGCAACCAAACTTCTAAATCGTAAGTCTTCTGCGCGCAGAAACCCATGTCGCCCGAGCAAAGTAAAATCTTGCGAAACGGCAATTCGAGACGACGCAAAATCTCGCAAGAAACATTAGTCATTCTTTCGTGCTCAGCTTCTGAATCCTCAGCCGCAGTGATTGAAACCAATTCCACTTTTTTAAATTGATGCTGACGAATTAGACCTTTTGTGTCTTTTCCAGCAGATCCAGCTTCGCGACGAAAGCACGGCGTGTAAGCGGTGAAGCGCAAAGGCAATTCGCTTTCTGGCAAAGTTTTTTTGGCGACTAAATTCACCAAAGAAACTTCTGAAGTTGGAATCAGCCAGTAGCCATCAGAAGTTGAAAAAGCCTCTTCAGCAAATTTTGGTAACTGACCTGAAAAGCGCATCGCATCAGATTTAACAAGGTTCGGCGGCGAAACTTCGCGGTAATTATTTTCCAGCGCGACATCCAACATAAAGTTTGAAAGTGCGCGTTCGAGTTGTGCCAATCCGCCGCTCAAAGTTGAAAATCTCGCTCCTGACATCAAAGCAGATTGCTCAAAATCCAGCATTCCCAAGCCTTCGCCGATTTCGTCGTGAGCTTTTGGCGTGAAAGAAAATTTCTTCGGCTCACCGAATTTTTCGATTTCGACATTTTCATTTTCGTCAGAACCAACCGGAACAGAATCGTGCGGAACGTTGGGAATCGTGGCGAGAAGCTCATTTAATTTTTCATCAACCGAGAAATCATTTTCTGCCGCAGCTAATTCCTGATTAACTTTTTTTGACTCTTCAACCATTGCTGACGCGTCTTGGCCAGACTTTTTTGCAACCGCAATTTCTTGCGCGAATTTATTTCTCTTCGTTTGCAATTCTTGGATTAAAGTAATTTTTTTACGTTTTTCTTCGTCGAGAATAAGTAGGTCTGAAGCCTTGAAACTAGAGCTTCTCTTCTGCATCGCCGCGTCAAATTTTTCTGGGTTTTCGCGAATCCATTTAATGTCTAGCATTTGAATAAAAATTTTTTGGTAATTGAAAAAAATCTGGATCCCCGCCTGCGCGGGGATGACGCGTTAAATAAGGCACTCTCTTTCAACGTCATCCCCGCGCAGGCGGGGATCCAGGAAGTAATTTTTACTCTCTTAATTCAGGCGAAATTTTTCAATGATGAAACTCGACTCAATCAAACTCTCTCAGAATTTAATCCGCATTCCATCTTACTCTGGCGTAAATCCAGAGGTTTTAGAATTTCTTTCTGCGCATTTAAAAAATCTCGGCTTCGCTTGCGATTTTTTGGAATTTGACGGATCCAATTCTTACAAAGTTAACAATCTCCACGCGGTTTTTAATCCAAAAAATTCCGCCAAAGTTTTGTATTTCGCGGGCCACACCGACGTTGTAAATGAAGGCAACAAAGCCTCTTGGACTCACGATCCTTTCGCCGCAAGAATCATCGACGGAAAACTTTTTGGTCGCGGCGCTGCCGACATGAAATGCGCGATCGCTTGTTTTGTTTCTGCGGTGGCGGAGTTCTTAGAAAATAATCCAAATCCTGATTTTGGCATTGGCTTTCTGATTACGAATGACGAGGAAGCAGACGGCGTTAACGGCACGGCGAAAGTTTTGGAATGGATGAAAAATTCCGGCAGAAAAATTTCGCATTGTCTCGTTGGCGAACCAACAAATCCGGAAAAATTTGGCGAGATGATTAAGGTCGGACGCCGCGGATCTATTGGATTCAAGATTAAAATAACTGGCAAGCAAGGTCACGTCGCTTACCCAGATATTGCGCTAAATCCGATTACGATTTTGATCTCACTTCTGAAAATTTTGAAAGATCACAAACTCGACGAAGGCACGAAATTCTTCGATCCAAGCAATCTTGAAATCACTTCAATCTCTTCGCAAAATCTTGGTGGCAACGTCATTCCAAATGAGGCTGAAGCCGCGTTTAACGTGCGTTTCAACGATTTGCATTCTTCGCAATCAATCCTCGATTTAGTAAAATATGCTTGCGAAAAAACAGTTGGTGGCGCTGGTTCCTTGGGCGCCAAATATGAGCTTACGCATCGCACATCTGGAGAAAGTTTTTTAAGTAATCCGAAATTTTTGGCAGAAATTGTTGTCAAAGCTTCAGAAAAAATTACCGGCAAAAAACCAGTTTTAAGCACCACCGGAGGAACCTCTGACGCCAGATTTATCAAGGATTACGCCGAAGTTGTTGAGATTGGACTAGTCAACAAAACCGCGCACAAAATTGATGAATTTTCTGAAATTTCAGAGATCGAAGAATTGCAAAAAACTTACTTGGAAATCCTACGAAATTTCTGAATCGAAACAAATCAGGGAAAAATCTGGGAAAACTAATTAAGGGCCTTCAAAACAATCTTAGACAAAATCAATCCAGATCCAAAATGTTTAGAATTCACGAGCTACTACTCACCTTTTTTTACTTCGGAAAAATAAAAACAGCGCCAGGAACAATGGGATCATTCGTCTCGTTATTTCTTTGGCTAGCCTACGCAACTCTGGCTTGCGGATTTAATGTTTCGCTTGATTCGCAAAATATTTTTTGGGGAATTTTTTTAGTCAGCGCCTTTAGTTACGGATGTTTCGCTTCACCTCTTTACGCTAAAAAATTTGGCCAGATTGATCATCAATCAATCGTTCTTGATGAAGTGGTTGGACAGGTTGCTACTTTGCAAATCAGCTTTCTGCTTGTTTACCAAACTTACTTTCAAGATCCGCGCTTGATGGTTCTTCACCTCGCTTCTTCCTTTTTTCTTTTTCGCTTTTTTGACATCAAAAAACCTTCATTCATTGGTCGCGCTGATCGCATGAAAAGTGGTTTGGGGGTAATGTTAGACGATCTTCTTGCCGGACTCTCAGCAGCTCTAGTTACGATAATTTTACTCGTAATCTATTTCACGCTCATAGTTTACTAGACCGCATTGACACTGACGTTTCGGCAAATAATTTGCCGCGCGTTTTCATTATTTATTCCCCCTTTTTCTTTTTTTCCCACCGGCCAATGGAGCAGATTTTTCCGCAGTTACTCGAACTTTTCTTGTCGAAAATTTTACCGACTCTCGGCTGGATTTTATTGATCATTCTTCCCCTGCTTGGCGCTGTTGCTTACTTAACTTTGATGGAACGCAAAGTGATCGCCGCGATGCAGTTGCGTAAAGGTCCAAACGTGGTTGGTCCTTTTGGTTTACTACAGCCTCTAGCCGATGGTTTGAAGCTGATGCTCAAGGAAGTAATTATTCCAACCAACGCCAACAAAGCCTTATTTTTTCTAGCTCCAATCATTACCTTCGTTCTTGCTTTGATTGGCTGGGCAGTGATTCCATTCTCACAAACTTTCGTGATTGCCGACATCAATATTGGCATCCTCTACCTTCTCGCCACCTCATCTCTTGGGGTTTATGGAATCATCATTGCGGGCTGGGCAAGTAACTCAAAATATGCATTTTTAGGCGCGATTCGCTCTTCGGCACAAATGATTTCTTACGAAGTTTCGATAGGCTTGATCATTGTCTCTGTCGTTCTCTGCGCTGGATCGATGAGACTTAACGACATCGTCTTAGCACAAAAAGATCACTGGTTTTTACTACCAATGCTTCCGATGTTTTTCTTATTTTTTATCTCCGCTCTCGCCGAAACTAATCGCCATCCTTTCGACCTTCCGGAAGCAGAGTCTGAGCTAGTCGCCGGTTACAACGTCGAATACAGCTCCATGCCATTTTCAATGTTCTTCCTCGGCGAATATGCGAACATGATTTTGATGTCGGCATCGGCCTCGATCCTTTTCCTTGGCGGCTGGTTGCCTATCTGTGAATTTTTAAATTTTATTCCCGGCCCAATTTGGCTGATGGCAAAAATCTTTTTTTTACTTTTCTGCTTCATCTGGGTGCGCGCTACTCTGCCGCGCTATCGCTACGATCAACTCATGCGTCTTGGCTGGAAAGTATTTTTACCACTCTCATTAACTTGGGTCGTTGGAACCGCCACTTACCTAGTTTACCTTAAATAATTTCACCCTTCGACAGGCTCAGGGCGACGCTTTATGCCGAGCTTGTCGAAGCATGAACTTTAACACAACATCCATGAAATTTTTTAGAATCGCTTACGCCTTTTTCTTGAAAGAAATTTTCTTCGGTCATCTCAAAACCTTGAGTTTCCTTTTTAAGAAAAAACACACGATCAACTACCCTTTTGAAAAAGGCCCGCTCAGCCCGCGCTTCCGCGGTGAACATGCTTTGCGCCGTTATCCAAATGGAGAAGAAAGATGTATCGCTTGCAAACTTTGCGAAGCAATTTGCCCAGCTCAAGCAATCACGATCGAATCAGAAGAAAGATCTGATGGATCGCGTCGCACCACGAAATACGACATCGACATGTTGAAATGTATTTATTGTGGATTGTGCCAAGAGGCCTGCCCAGTTGATGCCATCGTTGAATCTCCAAATTTTGAATTCGCCACTGAAACTCGTAACGAACTTTACTACGACAAAGAAAAACTTCTGGCCAATGGCGACCGCTACGAATATGCGTTACGCAACAATATCGAAGCGGATCTCAAACATCGTTAATTAATCGTGCTTCGTGCTTCGTGCTTCGTGCTTCGTTTGAAGCTCGTTGAAACGAGGCACAAAAGCACTAAGGACTAAGCACTAAATGAACTTCACACTTTACCTCTTCTACATCTTTTCATTCGTACTAATCTCTTCCGCCATCGTGGTTGTTAGTACACGCAACATGGTCCACGCGGCGATGTTTTTGATTCTTGCCTTCGTTAACGCCTCAGCGCTTTTTATTCTGCTTGGCGCCGAATTTATCTCGATGCTTCTGATCGTTGTTTATGTAGGAGCGATTGCAGTTCTGTTCCTGTTCGTAGTGATGATGCTTAATATTGACGTCAAACGCGAAGAAGAAGTTAATCGCAAGCGCCCAATATTTATGCTGGTTGGCATTATTTTCTTCACTGAAATTTTGCTCATCACTCGATTCTCAACGATTAAATTCTACGAGACAAAAAGCCTATTCCCCACCCCGGACGACTTGAGCAACACCCAAGCAATCGGCAACTTGCTTTACACAGATTTTGTTTTGCCCTTCCAACTTTCTGGAGCGGTACTTTTTGTAGCGATGATTGGCGCGATCGTATTAACAATGCGCGAAGAAATTCGCCCAATAAAAAAACAAAATATTGCCAACCAAGTCTCTCGCAACAAGGCTTCTTCCCTTGAAATTGCGAAAGTGAAAATCGGCGAAGGAATTGATTTATAATTTATGAACGGACTCGAACTACAAAGTTTCATCACTCTTGCTGCAGCTCTTTTTTGCATCGGCGTCAGCGGAATTTTTCTTAATCGCAAAAACGTGATTTCACTTTTGATGTCGATCGAACTGATGTTGCTTGCTGTAAACATCAACTTCGTCGCCTTCTCAGCCTTTTTACATGATTTAGTCGGACAGATTTTCACCATCTTTGTTCTTACTGTTGCTGGCGCTGAAGCCGCAATTGGCCTAGCTATTTTGATCATTTATTTCCGCAGCAACAGAAATATTGAACTTGAGAACATTTCTTCACTCAAAGGCTGATGCGTCGCTTCATCTTTGTTATTTTCTCACTAATCTCCTCTTCAGTTTTTGCACAAGAGGCCTGCAACAACATTCCCGCTTACTACGATCAAATTCTCTCCGAGGTTGCAAAGAAAAATCCCCAAGCAATTTCTAGTCTTTACGACTGCTTCAAACGCGATCGCACTTTGATTTTAAAGGCTTCAGTGATTGATCCGTCACAATTTCAAAATGCTGATGAATCGCTACAAGAAGATCAGGTTTTTATTTTACGCTTGTTAAAAATTAGCTCAGAAGTCTTGCAATATGCAGCTCCGGAGCTTCGGCTAGATCCATTTTTCATGGAAAAAGCGACTTATCTGAATCGTTACGCCTTACAATACGCATCTTGGACACTTCTCGATAATAAACTTTTCATGCAGCGCATGATTGATCTCGATCCCATCAATTACAAATTTGCTTCAGATCGATTAAAGCTGTTGCCAGAATTTGCCTCTAAAGCCTTTCTAGATAATGGATTACTCCTCGAATTTGCTCCGCAAAAAATCAAAGAAGATAAAAAATTAGTAAAAATCGCGATTAGCTCAAATAGCTCCGCGTTTGAATTCGCAGCAGATTCACTAAAAACAGATTCAGAGCTCAAAAAATTAGCCGTCACAAAAACCTCCATAAAATCTCCGGAAAATTTACAGAAATTTTTAAGCCAAAATTACTTTGGAAATGCTGAAAAAGAAGAATTGGGAAAAGTCATCAAAAACCAAGGAAAGTTCTTTTCGAAAAATAAAATTATCGATCGCGACTACGTCACTAAGTGGCAAAGAATTTCTGGTGGTAGCAACGAGAGATGGCAATTAATCGCAGCAAATAGTCGTAATTACCAAAATTCTTGGCGTAAAGATTTTAAAAAATATCCCGAGCTTGCCAAAAAAATTGAAAAATTTTTTCTCAGTCACGAAGTCGCAGAAAACACCTTGGAAAACCTAACTACGGTTTTTTTGTGGGGAGTAAAAAAAGATCCACTCACTTTAGTTTTTAACGTCTATCTCGTGCGCGACAGCACAGATCAAGACCTTGGACCAGATTTTGTTGATGTTTCCTCGCTAACCGCAATAGCTCAAAAACGTAAAGGAAAGTGGGAAATGACCGTGATTGAAGTAATTTTTGATAGCGAAGAGAGAACAGATATCAGCTACGAAGACGGCCTAAAACGCTACAACATTTGGGATCTTTACGTGACTGATAAAAAAGACAAAAACCCAAAAATTATTTTTAAAGTTTCAGATAAATTTCGAGAATATTTTGAGGTTTTTGAAGAGCAGAAAAATGGAAAATATCAGAAAATATTAACTAGTGATAAGCGGTAAAATTTAGTCGCCGTTAGCTAAAATTTTGTAAGTCAGTTGCGAAGTTTTTTACTCCCAGCTTTTCAAGCTCTGCAACCCTTTTTAAATCATTCACCGTCCAAGCAAAAATCTTCTGACGAGAAAATTTAGCGACAAAATTTGCGTTAATTAAGCCGTGAAAAACCGATAAAAATCCAACTCGCTCCTGCGCGCAAAATTCTTCCAACAATAAAATATTTTTTTCTTCTTCACACACCGCTGCGAATTGTACCGAATCACCAAAAACATCTCGTGCTAACATCTGAAAATATTTCGTAAGTTCGTAATTTAACTCAAAAGGCACTAAAAATATTTTATCTAAGCCAATTTTTGCTTTTTTAATCTCGACTAAAACCAACTCAAAAATCTTTTTAGCGTTAACCTCGTTCATATTTTTGAAGTCGAGCCAATAAGTCATTTCTTCACCAAAATAAAAATAATCACCCAAGTTCGGAAGGGTCTCATTGCTTGGCTGATCATGTTTTATCAAAATCTCTTCATTTACGAACCACAAATCAAACTCGATCGCACGAAAACCTGATTTGTAAGCTGCGTGTAGGCTTGCAATTGAGTTCTCTGGACTATTTTTTGTAACCAAACCGCGATGTGCAAAAATCATGAAAAAAGTTATTTTAGTTGAAACCACTTACCCAAATCTGTCTTCGGCAAAAAAATTAGCAAAGATTCTGCTTGATCAAAATCTAGCTGCTTGCGTGCAGTTTTTTGAAATAAAAAGCATGTATGTTTGGCAGAAAAAAATACAAAATGATCAAGAAATTTTGGTGAGAATTAAAACCAAAAACTCGCTTTATAAACAGGTCGAAATTCTGATCAAAAAACACCATTCTTACAAAATTCCACAAATCTTCTCGATTCAGATAAATCAAGGCTCCAAGACCTATTGCGATTGGGTGGTAAAAAGCACAAAAATATCTAGCAAATAACTTTGCTGACTCCTAAGTTCTGAGTGAATATTTCACACCATTTACAACAAATTTTTTACCAATTTTTCAAATCAGCCAAAGCAGCTATTCTAGAGTTTTTATGTTATTTTCATTGAACAATTTTATCTCGACCTAGTCAAATAGCTGTTCCTTGCGCTATTATTTTAAGGAACATGAAAACAATTTTAATCGACGCCGCACATCGCGAAGAAACTAGAGTCGCCGTTCTAGAAAACGGAATCCTCCAAGACTTCGACCGCGAAGCCATTGCCATCAAGCAGATAAAGGGCAATATTTATCTTTCCAAAGTAACCAGAGTTGAGCCATCACTTCAGGCATGTTTCGTTGATTACGGATCTGATCGTCACGGTTTTTTACCCTTTGCCGATATTCATCCTGATTTTTATCAAATTTCCGAAGCAGAGAGACAAAAACTTCGCGAAATGAATAACCAAGAATCTAAGCAAGATGAAGAGGATAACGGCGACTTTGAAGATCGCGGCAACGGTGGCAGAGAAAAAGAAAAGGAAGATGAAGATTCAATCGTAACTGGAGCTCACTCCGTTGAAGAAGAAACTGGCTCCTATCTCGGCAATGTTCATAGTATCTACAAGCGCTACAACATCCAAGATGTGATTAAACCGGGTCAATTAATTCTCGTACAAGTCTCAAAAGAAGAGCGCGGCAATAAAGGCGCGTCGATGACTACTTACGTTTCAATCGCTGGTAAATATTGCGTATTGATGGCCAATACGCCGAATAAAGGCGGAGTTTCTAAGAAGGTCGATAACTTCCGTGATCGCAAGCTTTTACGCTCAATTTTAAACGAGCTCAACATGCCGACTGATCGCTCAGTCATCATCAGAACTGCCGGTGTTGGCAAGAAGCCAGAAGATATCAAACGCGACTGTGATTACTTAAACAGACTCTGGAGCAACATCAAAGAAAGCTCTACCAACTCTACAGCCCCATCATTCATTCACGCTGAAGACGATGTGATCAAAAGATGTATTCGTGACGTTTACAACGAACAAGTCGGAGAAGTTGTGATCGAAGGCACCGAAGCTTTCGACACCGTTCTTGGATTTGCTAAACTCACCACTCCAAACGCCGCTCACAACATCAAATTGCACGATGAGCGCGTGCCGATTTTTAATAAATATCGCGTTGAGCAACAAATCACCGCTCTTTACGAAAAGCACATCAACTTGCCTTCCGGCGGTTCAATCGTGATCGATCACACTGAAGCTCTAGTTGCAATCGACGTAAACTCTGGTCGCGCAACTCGCGAAAGTGGTGTCGAAGAAACTGCGTTCCAAACCAATCTCGAAGCAGTTAAAGAAATCGCCAAACAGCTACGTCTTCGCGATTTGGCTGGTCTTGTTGTTATCGACTTCATCGACATGTACGAACAAAGACATCGCCGTAACATCGAAAGAGCGATTCGCGACGAGCTACAACACGATCGCGCTCGCATTCAACTTGGTCGCATCAGCGTATTCGGTTTGCTTGAAATGTCGCGTCAACGTCTTGGTGCCAGCTTCTTCGAAACTATCACCGAGCCTTGTAAGCACTGCGCTGGAACTGGATACGTTCGCTCAGTAGAAATCTTGGCTGTCAGCATTTTACGCTCCATTCGTCATTCTTGTTCGGATAAGCAAGCAGGCGTGATTTATGTTTACACCAATGCGGAAACCATCGCCTACATCATGAATTTCAAGAAAGGCGAAATCATGACCACCGAAAAAAATTACGACGTTCACATTTTCATGCATCCAAGCGAAGATGTTGGCTCGCAAGGCTTTACCATCAAAAGACGCAAAAGCCTTTCTGACGACGAAAGACGCGAAATCGAAATGCAAGTAACTACTGGAAAAGTGAATCAACTTGGCTTGGAAAAAAGCTACCTTGATGGCTACGCCGAGGAAGAATCTGATCGCGTCAATAATAGCGGCAACAACCGCAAGAATCGCGATGGCGGAGGCAGAAAGAAAAATAATCGTCGCGGCGGCGACCGAGACAACAGAGATCGCGGGGGAAACAATCGAAGCAACAGCAACGACGGCAACAAATCTTTCCTCAGCAAATTATTCTCTTTTGGAGGCGGAAGAAATTAACCGCTAAATCCATTCCCAAAAAAACAAAAAGCCGGACTTGGCTTATTCAAGTCCGGCTTTTTTTTGGCTCACAAGTTTCACTATTCTCATTTTTTCCTGCAGCGGAGACGGAATCTCTAAGGCTTACTGATCCAGAAGGTCTTTCTTCTTGAAACAAACCCTTTCTTCCTTCGTTAGATCTTGAATCGCTTGATTCAGGACCGTCCGGAAGAGTGGATGGAAAATAAAAAAAATCAGGATTCTCTTCGATTGGACCTAAGGAATATTTTGAGTCTTTTTCGACCTCTTGTGAATGGGTCTTGGCTTCGTCACAAAAAAGTTGCTCCAGATCTAGGTCGGCAGGTATTTCTTGATCCAAACCCCCTATTCTTTCGACAGATCTCATTCTTTCATCTAAATCGCTAGAAATCTGTCTAGAAGAATTGACCAATCCTTGAAACAAAATGTTGAGCTCGCCTTCGGTGGACAAAACCTTTTCAACGAAGCGGATGGCTAACTCCCGTTTCTTTGGCTCAGTTTTGTTAAGACAGGTCGCCAAAGCTGTTTTAATTGATTTCTCAGCTTCATCTGCAAAGAAATTCTGACCAGCTGATGAGACAACAATACTTCCCAAAGCCTCCAAAGCAGTCAGCGAAATTAGCTCATCCCTATCTTCGACTGCTCTCAACAAAACTGATTTCACCTCTTCAACTAAAAAAATATTTCTTTCACTTGGAGCGTAGGCGATATTTGAAATTGCCAGCAAGGCAGCCGCCCTATTTTTTCTTCCCTCTCCTTCATTTTCGATCGACGACAGCAGGACTGACTTAACATTCTCATCTTGCAGCAACTCCCGCCCTTCTGGGGAGCAAGCAATGTTCCTCATTGTCCGAAAAACTATTTCTCGAGCTTCTTGATCAGAGGGATTTCTTTCGACCGAATTCATTAAAACTATTTTCGCACCATCAATCGCAAAAAGATTTTGACCAGCTTTGCACCTGCAAATCACTTCAATCGCCCACAAAGACTTCTTTTGAATTTCTGGATTAGGATTTGCGCTTGCTGCGGAAGAGCTGGAGCTGCTTTGACCACTAACCGAATCTAATAAAAATCTGACTGTTTCTTCTCTATTAACTTGAGAGGAAGTGAGAAGTTCCTCCAACTCCTCTCTGGCCGAAGAATTTTTGCGATCGCTAAAAATTTTTTCCAAAACCTCGATTAAACTTCGATCTAAACTAGTAGATAAATCTTCAAAATAACTTCCGGCTCCACTTGGCGATTCCTCGCGAGGTCTTTTCATTCTTAAGTATCTGTTTAGGAAAAATTGGATCTAGCTGGGGAATAAAGTTTGGTAATCTGCGCAAACTTTAATCATTAGCTTGATCGAGAAATAAAGGATCGCGCTTGAGGCGAAAATTTTTACAAGCCAGATGTAAGACAGAATAAATTTATTTAAGTAAGAGGCGAAGTAAGCAGCCGAGAGGAAGACAAAAGATTCAATCAACATGAAGCAAGAAAGGTAAAGGGTGATCATGCCAAAACCCATCTCTCCGCTAGTGGAGACGATGCCGGTTAGAATGCTGCCGTAAAAAATTGCGATCTCCGGATTGAGCAAAGTAACCACCAAACTCTCGCCGAAAAATTTACTATTTTTACGCATCTCACTTTCGCCGCTCTCAATCTTTAGCTTAAAAATCAGGTAGATGATGTAGAGCAAATAAAGCGAGGCGAAGGAGTTAAAAACAAAAAAAACTTTCGGATTTTTTAGCAAATAATTGAAGCCAAACATCAAAAACAAGAGCCAGAAAAATACTCCTAAAAGCACTCCCAGCGCAGTCATTACGCCGTATTTACGACCGAAAATCGAACTATTCTGGATTACCAAAACAATATTTGGTCCGGGTGAAATTGCCGCCATGAAGGCGAGGAGCATGTTCGTGATCATCTTTGGCGGGATCTAAGATTTTCTTTTTAAAAACTTCATCAATGCGGCGGTATTTTTCTTGGTCGCGTCGCCTTCAATGCGCAGTAAAATTTTTCCCTCTTGATTGAGCGCGAGTAAATAAATCTTCTCTTCTTTCATTTTCATCAGCTCAAAAAATTTCTCACGATCGGTGTAAACAGTGATTGTGTGCTTTCTTGCTTTTGCGCCCGGAACTCCACGGCGCATGCCGTTATTTATGAATTTGCGTGAGATTGCATCCATCTCGTAAATCAACGGTAATTCGTAAAAACCAATCTCGGGTTTTTTCGCCAGAACTTCTTCAGTAGCCTTGATCCAGCCATTAACGTTTTCTTGCTGCTCACGCTTGAAGGCGACGACGACAATATTGAGTTTTTTGTCAAAACTTTGCGGCAATTCGCGCTTCTCGCCTTCGAGATCGATCCCCGTTAACTGCGGAAAAAATCCATTTTTTGCAGCAATCATTTTTGAATTTTCACCCGCGCCAATCGCGCAGGCAGTGATAAAAGTTAGTGACAAAGCTAAGAGAATTTTTTTCATAAAGTGTCGATTAATTAAAACTTCCACTCCTCGCGAACGTGGTGGCAAGTGTATCCGTAGGGATTTTTCTTTAAATATTTTTGGTGGTATTCCTCGGCAGCAAAAAACTTTTTTGCCTTCGAAATCTTTGTAACAACGGGCTTTTTAAAGACTCCTGATTTTTTAGCTTTTTCAATCACCCGCAAAGCCGTCTCTTTTTGCACTTCATCCAAATAAAAAATTTCTGAACGGTATTGTGTGCCGACGTCATTTTCTTGGCGATTGAGAGTTGTTGGATCGTGAATGGTAAAAAAGAATTTCAGCAGCTCTTCGTAAGAAATTTTCTGTGGATCAAAAGTGATTTCGATTGCCTCAGCGTGATTAGTTAAGCCACTTGAAATCATTTCGTAAGTTGGGTTCTCAACATCTCCGCCGGTGTATCCAACTCTACTACTAACTACGCCTTCTAAACGATCGATCAATTCCTGAACCCCCCAGAAACAACCGCCGGAAAGAATGGCGGTTTGATGTTTCGTTGGCGGCGCGGCGAAGACATTAGTAATGCTCGCAAGCAGCAAAGAGGAAGACAAAAAAAGATTTTTCAGCATGCTTTATTCGCTTTCAAATTTTGGAAGAAATGGATTTGGTTTTTAATGACAGCTCTTGGTTTTAAGTAAATCGAGCCTTGGCATCTTTTTATTCGCAACTTTTTAAGCAAAAGTAACGGGGAATATTTTTTCTGTTCGAGAAAGTTAAAAAGCGAAGAAATTACCTCAATTGTCGCCACCGGTGGCGACAATCCTCCCCATCAAAACCCTTGGCGCTGTTGGGCTCAAAAAAATATTTTATTTTTTAGAAGCAAATTTTCGCAGCAAAAAGACCAAAAAATTCCAAGAAAAAATAAGTGCGAATTGGGAAATTCTCTAAAAATCTAAGTAGCAGGAGGGCAGTTATTTATTAAAATCCACCTCCCATTCGGGCCACATTTTTTTGTGTAATTTTTGTCGAAATCTGTTCCTAGACAAGCTTTTCCGTAAACAATTTGTCCGAACCAAGCATTCCAAGCTGTGTCGTTGGTTGTATCCGGAACAGCATTGGTGTTGTAGTTTGCATCCAAGGAATTGTTGCAGGGCAAAAGTCGGTAGAGATCGAAGGTGGCAACCATTTGTTTGGCATTTGAGTAAGTGGTAATGATGTCGTCAAAGCTGTCGCTGTTGTCTGAGACGGAGATGAAATTTTGATCAAAATTTGTAAGACTATTTTCTGATTCGTCAGCCTCTTCTGGATTGTTTGGGTTTGGGCCTGCATTTGCAGTAGCTGAGTTAATACCGTAGGCGCCTTTTCTGTTCGCTCCGTAGCTGATCAAAATAAAGACTGCATCAGAATGTGTAGTAATGGTCGCTCCCCCCCTTTTTTCGTAAACGGTAATGTTGCTGTCAGAGCCGCTAGCCCCTCTTCCTGTCTTGGTTGAGAAATTAGTCTGAGAAAAATCAGGAGATTGGGTAAAGTCAGCCGAGGCGGTGAAATCTTTGTCGACAACGTAGACGATTTTGCTTTCGAAACCATCTTCAGCAATATCTTTCGAAAGGCCTAGAGAAGCTGCTGGGACCATTCCGTAAACTAGCGAGGAAGCTCCAGAACAAACTCCAGGGTTGCCAGCAGAAAGACCGTAACTGGCATTAGATTTAGTAAGCGTGATGTTTGCCGGACAAGGAAGTCTGCCATTAGTAGCAATGAATGCTCCAAGAGCGTTGTAGATCACTTTCATGCGATCTTTGGTAACTTTTGTCTTGGCGCTAGCAATATTACCAACCGCCGCCGTCATCGCCCCAGAGATTAAAATAGAAATGATGGTGATTACGATTGAAAGCTCGAGAAGCGAGTAGGCTGTGCGTTTCTTTTTTAGCATTTTTGTCGTTTAAATAAACTTTCTAACATCCGTTCCCACATGATTGGGAACTAGAATCGCATTGTATTACCCCAGAATTACAAATTGTACTACTGCCCAAACTCTGACCAGGTTCGTCAATAAGGGAGAAAGATCCATCTAAGCATTGCAAGGTTGCTACGTTGCACACATTTCTATCTTCGCAAGGACAGTTACATTTTCTCTCTTTTACGTGACCAAAGCTTCTAGAGGCCATATGAGTTAAGGTGTATCGTACGCCTCTAGAACGACATGATAAAATAATAGACTCAGCAGTTCTACTATCATTATTACAACTCATGCTGTGGGTAACGTATGCATCATTACTTACGTTGCCAGAAGTGGTGTCGTTATTGCTACAACCTCTACAAGCACTGCAGTCATTATTAATAATGTAAAGTACTCCATTTGAGCAAACGGCGCTGGGAGAGGCACTTGTTCTGTCTGTTATGGAAACACCACATGTTTGAGCTGAGTCAGTAGTAAGACGAGAACCTCCAATTATCTTACGTCCATAACCACTTTTGCAGGATATGTAAGTATCAATAACAGAGCCATTACTGTAGGTTTGTTCAGGTCCTGTATAAATCGTCAATGGACTAACATCTTGCCCGTTAGTCAGTTTGCATTCACTAGTACCAGCAATCGAACAATCTGTAGCTTGTCCCACAAAAACTCCATTTGGACCGCATTTTTTACTAAAACGAGTGTTCTCTCTGGGCGAAGGACAAACTCCTCTTCTGCTGTAAACAACTCCTTCATACCAAGAGTCTCCCGTATCAGTGCCGTTCTGGTAATCAGCCTCAATATTATCGCAAGGAACAAGAGCCATGATTTCCGGATAGTCAGAGATGATGTCTCTCATCGTTTTGTAAAAAACTAGGTCGTCAAAAGAGCTACTGGCCGATGATGAGGAAATTACGATATTACCTGATGAAGAATAATTCGTAATCTCATCGCTATCTAATAAAGAATCGGGGTTGGGAGATGATGAATTAGCATTGTAAGCACCGCGTTTATTCTCTCCCAAGCTAATCATTCCAAATACTGCGTTACGAGTAACATCCTGTCTTGTTCCAGCTGGATTTGACTTAATTGTCCAAAGATCCGCTGGGGGGCTTACCGCTAGCTGATTGTTAGCCATTGTTGAAAAATTGTCGACTCCAAAAACAGGTGGAGCGCTTAGAACAGCAGCAATGGTGAATCTTCTGTCAACAAAGTAGATTATCTTACTGCCAAAACCATCTTCAGCATATTCAGCAGGAAGGCCTAAAGCTTTAGTCGGCACCGCGCCCCGAATGTAATTGTTGCTAGCGCTAGTACAATCTACTACATCTCCGTAACTACTATCTACTGACTTAATCTTAGTTAATGAAGCCGGACAAGGTAGGGCGCTATTTATTTTCAGGTAATTGATTAACATCTTGTAAACCTTACCCATTCTTTCTTCTTTGGTGATGAGTTGTCTGTCACTTTTTAAACTCTCCAACGACACCGTCATCGCTCCAGCAACAAGGACAGAAATGATCACCAAAACAATCGACAACTCAATGAGTGAGTAAGCCTTAAGAGTGTTTAGGAATTTTCTTTTCATTTTCTGATTATTTTTTTTTGACAAATGGAACTTCGTTTCTACTTTGCGCCGCCTTCACTTTTGAAGACAAGTCTTTTTACAGATTTCTCTTCTCGAAAAAAATAAGAATAAAGAAATTGGGGATATAGCTCAGTTGGTAGAGCACCTGCTTTGCAAGCAGGGGGTCAGGAGTTCGAGCCTCCTTATCTCCACCATTTATTTCACTTCAAGCCAGAGATTCTCCGCTCAAAAGCAGATTCAAATCACTTCCTCAAGTCGCTAAAAAATCTCCAAAAAAGATAAAGTTGCAAACAAGGTCAAATAAAATTTGATTCAGATAACGACCTTCAGATGATGAAACTCATTCTCTCCTAATTAACGCTGGAGAGACTCAATCACCCCCCCCTTTTACTAAACAAAAGCTCAATTCAGCCAAAAATGAAAAAGATTATCGTAAAAAATCCAATCGTTGAAATCGACGGCGACGAAATGACTCGGGTCATTTGGAAACTCATCAAAGAAAAATTAATCACTCCTTACCTCGATTTGCCGATCAAATATTTCGACCTCAGCGTTGAAAATCGTGATGCAACTAACGACCAAATAACCATCGATTCCGCCAATGCCATCAAGGAATGTGGCGTGGGCATCAAATGCGCCACAATCACTCCCGACGAAGCGCGTAAAGCAGAATTTAATCTCAAAGAAATTTGGAAATCGCCAAACGGCACGATTCGAAATATTCTCGACGGCACAGTTTTTCGCGAACCAATTGTCTGCACGAACGTTCCGCGCCTAGTTTCAAATTGGACATCCCCAATAATCGTCGGCCGTCACGCTTTTGGAGATCAATACAAAGCGACAGATTTCGTCGTTCCTGGCAAAGGAAAATTAACAATTAAATTCGAAGGCGAAGACGGAAAAGTGATTGAGCACGAAGTCTTCAAATTCAAGGGTGGCGGCGTGGCGCTGGCAATGTACAACACCGACGAATCAATTCGCGGATTTGCTTATTCTTGCTTCAACTTAGCTCTGCAAAAAAACTGGCCACTTTATCTCTCAACGAAAAACACGATTCTTAAAAAATACGACGGCCGCTTCAAAGATATTTTCGCCGAAATTTACGAAAAAGATTTCAAAGGCAAAGTTCGCTACGAACACCGCTTGATCGACGACATGGTCGCCTCTGCCTTGAAGTGGAGCGGCAATTTCATCTGGGCCTGCAAAAATTATGACGGAGACGTGCAATCTGATTCAGTCGCACAAGGCTTTGGTTCTCTAGGTTTGATGACGTCCGTGTTGATCACTCCAGATGGAAAAATAATGGAAGCTGAAGCCGCGCACGGCACCGTGACTCGCCATTTCCGCGAACATCAAAAAGGCAATCCAACTTCAACTAATCCCCTCGCCTCAATATTTGCTTGGACGCGCGGCCTTGAGTTCCGTGGCAAACTCGATGGCAATCAAGAATTAATCGAGTTCTGTCACAAATTAGAAAAAATTTGTATCGCCACAGTTGAGTCCGGAAAAATGACCAAAGATCTCGCTGTCTGTATTCATGGAAGCAAGGTCGAGCATGGCAAACACTATTTGCATACCGAAGAATTCTTGGAAGAGATCGCAAAAAATTTACAAAGCTGAGGTTTAAAAATTGTATGAAGAATTCATTTATTGATGAAAAAAGTGAAAAATCTTCACATCAAAAACTCAGAAATTCCGAGGGAAAAACCGCTCTGCGCAGCCATATTTCTTCGGCTATTAATCACTACAGAATAAGCAAAAAAACTAGCGACGAGAAGGCAAAAGAAGAACATTTCAGAGAAGCCTTAAATCTAGCTAGCGACTTAAGTGAGAAATTTTTTGCACTTAATCTATCAATCTCTTCATCACTTGGAGAGCGAGAAAATAAGCTGTCAGATGGCGCTTTAAACAAAGCTCAACAAACCTCAGAAATTCTCAGAGCCTTAGTTGGGAGCTACAAATCTTCTACTTTCGGCGAAGAAACTGACCCAGAAGCCTTCGCAACCTTCATCGATATTTTAGAAAAAAATAGAACCCTCATCGCTGACGCCGCTGATGAAGAAGAATCTTTAGTTGCTGAATTTGACATCATTGCCTCATCCAAAAAACAAGACACTTCGGTAGAAAAATCAGAGGAAGAAGAATCTGAAATAAATGATATTTCGACAAGTAAAATGCTGGAGCACGCCATCAAATTGCTGGAGCTCAAAACAGTGGGAAGACTTCAATTAGATAAATCAACATTACCAAAAAACGCCCTCAATATAAAACTCGCTGCCAACCAAATTAAGCGACTCTCGCAATTAAAGCCCGTGCAGCTGCAAGATATGATATTTGAGGGTTTGGAGCTCGATTTCACTGACTCTAAAAAAGAAGATGCTGGATTTCTTTTAAAAAATATGTCGCGCGCCAATTTTATTTCTTGTCGCTTAATTTTGGATCTTGAGTGGGTTGTCGATGGCTTAAAAGAGGAAGAAGTCAGAAAGATCCTCTCAACCCTAGCTACCCTCAAAATTTCAGGTAAATCTGATCTTACTCATCTAAAGTTGTCAGGAATTTTTAGACTTAAAAAAGGCATCAATATTCTCGGAAATGATGTTTTAGGACTAGACGAAGAACACATTGCGCCCAAGGCCGAAGTGGCAATAAAAGAGATGTTGGATAACTTTTGAGAATAAATCTTCAGAGGCTCGCTTTCCAAGATATCGAGATCCTTTTGCAGAAAAAATCGGGGAATTTTTCGAACATTTTTTTTTCCGCCATCAAGATTTTTTCCTCACTAGAAAAAACCCCAAAACAAGCCGATCCACTTCCTGACATTTTAGCAAAATCCGCTCCGAATTTCTCTAAATGATCAATAATTTCTCCAATAATCAAAACCGTTGAGATCGCTGATTGCTGTAAGTCATTTGGTAAAATTAAAAAATCTTCAATCGACATTTTTTTTAGCTTTTCCGAGCCGATTTTTTGTGAAAAATTTCCCGCAAGTTTTTGAAAAATATCCTTAGTGCCAAGACTGATTTTGGGGTGAATTAAAAGAGCTGAAATTGGCTTAAATTCAGGAAAATTTTCAATTATTTCGCCGCGGCCGGTTACAATTGAGGCTTGTTCTTCAAAGAAAAATGGGATGTCCGAACCAAATTTAAGCGAGATTTTTTGCAGCGATTTTTTATCGAGATTTAGTGCGAAAATTTCATTCAAGGCTCGAATAAAATAAGCAGCATTAGAGGAGCCGCCTCCAAGGCCAGAGCCTACTGGAATATTTTTAACAATTCTAATTTTGATGTTTTTTGTAACGGCAAATTCCTGCACAAAAAAATTTATAATCTTAACAAAAAGATTATTTTCCTGATCAACAAATCGCGCAAAATCTCCAGAAATTTCGAGAGCAAAATTATCACTCAAACTAACTTCCAACTCATCAACCAAATCAGTAAAAACAAACAAGGATTCTAACTCGTGAAATCCATCCACGCGCTTGCCGACAACTTTTAAAAAAAGATTAATTTTTGCTGGGCAGAAAGATTTGTAAGTTCTCATTTAAAAAATAATTACCGCTACAAGAGCGCGCTTTAACTCTTTTTGGAAAGATCTTGGTGCAAGAGAACCCTCTAAAACAGAATTTACTCAAGCTGATTGTTGAAGCTAAAAACCATTATTTAAATTCATTTCCCATAAAATCTTTTCACAGCAAAGCGCTAAGCATTTCCTTCGCCAACTAATTTCAAATCTTTAATCAAAATTAACCTATGAGAACTACATATCTTGGCGATTATCGCGCACATCAGTATATTAGTGAAATAATTGAAAGGCTTGAAGCCAAAAATCCTACTTTGCAAAGTATTAATCTCGATAAACTCCCAATCGGAGCCTCAGCATTCAAGAAAATATTAGGTGCACTTGGGAACATAGAATTTCTTTCTATCAGAGGTATCCGTATCGGAGACTCAGGAGTCAAAGATCTAGCAGTTGAACTTGAGAGAAATACAACCCTGAAAAGTCTTGATCTCGCGGATAACGACATCAAAGCCTCAGGAGGCAAAGACCTAGCCGGCGCACTTAGGAGAAATATAACCTTGGAAGCTCTTAATCTCAGTGGTAACGAAATCGGAGTCTCAGGAGCCGAACACCTAGCAGGTGCACTTAAGATAAATAGAACCCTGACAAGTCTTAATCTCAGGTGGAACAAAATCGGAGACGAAGGAGCCAGACACCTATCAGATGTACTCAAGATAAATACAACCTTGGAAAGTCTTTATTTCTTTGGTAACGAAATCGGAGATGCAGGAGCGGAATACCTAGCAGATGTAATCAAGGGAAATATGACCCTGACAACTATTGAACTAGCGAGGAACAAAATTGGAAAAGTAGGAGCCGGAGCCCTGCTAGAAGTATTTAAGAAAAATACAACCCTGACGACTCTTAATCTTCAGGATAACGAAGGCATCGAACACACACTCATAGAATACATAAATATCCTCCTAGAAAGAAACAGAGACCTTCAAAAAACCCGCGAAGAACTCGCCAAAAAAGAACAAGGAGGGCGAAGGCTGGCGGCAGAAGAAAAGTCAGGACCATTCGCAGATTTTACCCAAGTAAACCCGATGTCTCCATCAAGACTTAATCGAAAAAGATCTCGACCTCAAAGCTCTGAGCCTAACCCTGACCAAGAAATAGAAGCCTTAAAAGATCAATTCAGAAACTTAGAAGATCGTCTAAAAGAGGCATCTGATCTAGAGCAAACTCTTCTCGAACTACAGCTGCTTAGAACCGAATCAAAAGCTACAATCTCAGAAGCAGAGCTTGCAGCAATAAACACTAGAATATCCGAAGCAGAACAAGAATTGGGGCGAATTGACCCCTTACTCCCCCACACCTCCCCCTAGCCAATTAAATCCAACGCTTCTACAAAGAATATAAGACCTATCCAC
>JAGWWH010000017.1 GCA_018970485.1 Pseudomonadota bacterium
ACCATCGGGAGAAATTATTGAAACTCCAATTACCTCAAACTTCAAAGAAGGATTGACAGTGATGGAGTACTTCATCTCTGCGCACGGTGCTCGTAAAGGTCTTGCCGACACCGCTCTAAAAACAGCAAACTCGGGCTATTTAACCAGAAGATTGGTTGATGTTGCTCAGGATTGTATCGTAGTCGAAGAAGATTGTGGCACCACTGAAACTGTTTTAATCGAGCCGGTTATTGACGATGGCAGAACGATAGTTTCCCTTGCTGAAAATGCCTTGGGACGCGTTCCGCTGGAAGACATTAGAACAGAAGATAAGAAAAAAATAATCGTCAAAGCGGGTGTTATGATTGACGAGTCTCTAGCCGAAGCGATTGAAAAATCGGGAATTAAGTCGATCAGAGTTCGCTCCGTCCTGACATGCAAATCGCAAAATGGCGTTTGTGTAAAATGCTACGGACGTGACTTGGCAACTGGAGATATTGTCAGCATCGGTGAAGCTGTTGGAGTAATTGCTGCACAATCAATCGGTGAACCAGGAACTCAGCTGACAATGAGAACTTTCCACATTGGTGGTGCGGCTCAAAGAGGAGCTGAGCAATCTGCAATCTCTGCAATTTCTGATGGTAGGGTAAAAATCTCCGACAAAGGCACTATTGTTGATCGAGATGGTAGAATTGTCGTCATCAGCCGTAACTCAGAAATCACTTTGGTCGACAAGGATCAAAAAGAAATTCACAGCTACAGATTGCCTTACGGATCAGTTATTACACACAAGCATGGCGCCGAAGTTAAGAAGGGCGAACATTTGGCAGAGTGGGATCCTTACAATATCCCAATCGTTGCTGAGGCCAACGGCGTAGTGAAATTTAATGATCTAGCAGAAAACGTCTCTTTGCGTGAAAAGATCGACGAATCTTCCGGGGTTTCTACCAAAATCGTAATGGATTGGAAGCAATACAGCAAACAAGATCTCAAGCCAAGAATCTCCATTTCCAAAGGCAAGGATGATGTAATAAAAGAATATCCTCTTTCTATTCATACGATAATCGGCGTTTCTAATGGCGACGAAGTTAAGGCCGGCGATGTGATCGCAAGAATTCCGAAAGAATCTTCCAAGACTCGAGATATCACAGGAGGTCTACCACGTGTTGCTGAGTTGTTTGAGGCTCGCAAGCCTAAGAACGCCGCAGTGATGACCGACATCGATGGTCGAATTGAATTTGGTAAAGACTACAAAACCAAACGTCGCGTAATTGTTCGTTCAGAAGACTCTTCGATCGAACCATTCGAGTACAGCATCTCTAAAACTAAGCACTTATTTGCTGGTGAAGGTGATTTCGTTAAAAAAGGTGACGTCTTGGTTGATGGAAATCTTGTTCCTCACGACATATTGCGTATCCAAGGCATTCAAGCCTTCACTTCTTACATGGTTAATGAAGTGCAAAAAGTTTACCGCATGCAAGGCGTTAAAATTGACGACAAGCACATCGAGGTTATTCTTAACATGATGCTGAAGCGCGTTGAAATCACTAACTCCGGCGACACTACTTTGCTTCCTGGTGAATATGTTGATCGCGACGTTCTCGAAGAAGTTAACAGCAAAATGATTGCTAGCAAAATGAGGCCAGCTCAGTGCGTTCCTGTGTTGCTCGGTATCACCAAAGCTTCATTGCAGACTAAATCATTTATTTCTGCCGCTTCATTCCAAGAAACTACTCGCGTACTTACTGACGCTTCAGTGCAAGGCAAGATCGACAATCTGCGCGGCTTGAAAGAAAACATTATCGTTGGTCGCTTGATTCCTGCGGGAACTGGCTTGATGGCAAATAAATATCGTCAAGCAGCGGCGAGCCAAGATAGAAAAGCCGAAGAGGCTTCCTCTTAATCAAGGGGAAAAGGGGCCAGATCTGGAAATGATCTGGCCCCTTTTTATTTTCTCGGCGCGTTCTGAACGAAGCGAAATATTTCAGAATTTCGTACAGTTATTTTTTAGATTTCAGACTCGTTCGGAAGAGTGATATTTGAGATTGTTTACCCGGGTATACAATCTTTTTAAAACCCCTTTAGACCCAATCCCCCCAAGCTCTCATCGGCTAATGAAATTTACCTCCAAATTCACACAAAATCGTCGCGGATATTTTTCACTTCTTCTCTTCCTAGCTCTCTTTTTTTTTACTTTATTTGCCGAATTAATCGCTAACGAAAAGCCATTACTAATTCGTTTTAACGGAGAATTTTATTTTCCGATTTTACAAAAAATTTCTGAAAAAAATCTCGGCGGAGTTTTTGAAAGCGAAGCAGATTTTCGTGATCCAGCTGTACAAAAATTAATCGAAAAAAATGGTTGGGCGATTTTTCCGCCGATTAGATTTTCGTACAACACGATCAATTACGAGATCAAGGCTCCGGCGCCTTCAAAGCCTACGGCGGAAAATCTCCTTGGCACCGACGATCAAGGTCGTGACGTTTTAGCGCGAGTAATTTACGGAATTAGAATCTCGCTAGTTTTCGGCCTAATCCTTTCCATTTTTTCTGCCGCGTTGGGAATTTTTCTTGGAGCGATTCAGGGATATTTCGGAGGTCTAACAGACATACTCCTGCAACGCTTCATGGAGATTTGGTCGAGCATGCCAGTTCTGTTTCTGCTGATTATTTTATCTTCAATCATCGAGCCAAATTTTTTCGTCCTTCTCGGCTTGATGCTGTTATTTAGCTGGATGGGAATGGTTTCTTACGTGCGTGCCGAATTTTTACGTTTGCGCAATTTTGATTTCGTGCGCGCTAGTCGGGCTCTCGGCGCATCTGATTCGCGAATTATTTTTAAGCACATTCTGCCCAACGCTTCACCGATCATTATTGCCAATCTGCCATTCTTAGTTGCTGGCTCGATTACAACTCTAACTTCACTCGATTTCCTAGGGCTTGGTTTGCCCGCGGGATCCCCATCTTTAGGTGAATTATTGGCTCAGGGAAAAAATAACCTAAGCGCTTATTGGCTTGGAATTACTGGGTTCGTGACCATCACGTTGATTCTAACTCTTCTGGTCTTCATCGGAGAAGCTTTGCGCGATGCTTTTGATACGCGAAAATAATTACATCACGGCGCAAGAAGTCTCGCAGCAGTCAGAAGGTTTGACACCGATCTTTTCTAGTCGTTTTTCAAAAGATTTATTATCAAAGCCGCCGTCTAACAAAACCCTTATTACTGCCACAGATTCCGCGCGTACGCTTGATTCGGCTGCGCCACTCTCGGCAATTTCCAAAGCTCTTCCCAGATATTTTTGATCAATTTTGTCAGTCAATCTGCCAGCGTTTGAGGCGGCTCTCACTGAGCTGTTCGGAATTAGCTCTGTCCTTTCGTCGGTAAATGAAAAAACCGATTCAGGTGTTTGCGCTTCTGCGGCGATCAAGGATTTTACGGGTAGGCGGAATAGTTTTTCCAATTTTCCAGCATCTCTTTCTTCGATTATTTTCATCAGCAAGTCACCAACCGCAACTTCTCTGCCAACTGCTCTAAATTTAGTTAGGAAATGTTCTAGATGTGGTTCTTTCAGCGCGGTTTCTAGCAAGTGGGATTGAGTCCGCGGGTCTAGTGTTGCTAGTTGATCCTCTCTCAATCCTTCAAAGAAAGCTGTGCTGACAAGAGTATTTTCTTCTCCCTCTTCCAATTCTCGATAAGCCTGCTCGATTGAATTTGGCGATAATTTTCCAGATGCAAGAAGAAGCCCTAGAGTCCCAGATTCCTTATTTCTGACGGCTAAAGTTGCGGCGTCTAGTCCTAGCGCGATTTCGTTTGGATCGGCTTCGTGGTCAAGAAGGGCTTGAACTAGGCTATTGTAAGCGTTGTTGTTGATTGCGTAATAAAGTGGAGTTTTTTCATCTCCGTCTCTGCGGTTTACGTGATCGCTTACTCTGTATCCGCGCACCTGCTCTTCCATGTGTTGAACGAAGTATTTTAAAGTCACGGCCCCGTTAAACTGACAAACTGCGAATAAATCGCGTTCAGTGAGGGATGATTCTTTCTTTCGGATTTGTTCTTTAAGAGCCTTGGCTGTTGAGCCTTTTTTATCCTTTAGGTGATCAAGTAAAACGCAGTCAATCGCGTAGCTCGTATTTTCTTCCCTTAGGACTCTCATCACTGCGTCAATCTCGTGATCGCTAGCATTTCTGAGTAATTTATCAAAAACCCCAGCGTGACCTCCTCTGGCGGCAGTAAGCAGGTTGTGAGTGTGGTTAGCTACTAAATCTGCGCCATTCTTTTCCAAAAGAGTTACGACATCAACATATCCCCTGCCTTCAATTGCGTGAGTTAGAGCGGTTCCGTCAGCCTCTAAAACAGATCTGATTTTTTCTTCGCCAAATTTTTCTTCGATTGCTTTGAGATAGGCTCCGAGCGGAACTTCGCCTTGAGTTTTGCAGGCGATGGCAAATGGATTGGTCTCGCCGTATGGTCGTTGAAGCGGATCAAATCCGGCGCTAATCAAGATCTCGAAAGTTCTGATCATTTTATTTTCTGCGGCGAGGCTAAGAAAAGATGCGTGGTCTTCGAGTGATGGCAAGTAGCGTTGCGCATTTGTTCCTAAGAAACTTGTAAGCAGTTCGTCATCGTTAAGTTTGATTAGGCATCGCGTAATTTTAGGGAAGTCATCAGCATCTTTAACGCCCCCAAGTAATAATTTTCTCAGTACAGATTTTTCGTTCTCAACGTCAGCTCTTGCCTGAGAATTTCTGCCTTGGTAGCTGTAGCGAAGAATGTCTAGAGCCATTGAGTCGTCGGATCTTTGGTACAAAAAGCTCAAAGCTAATTTGCTGGCATTGTTTCCAGAGCTTAACCTGGTACAGGTTAAGAGTTCGGATAGCTGATCTGGTAAGGGATTCGGCAAACCTCTACTAACCAATAAATCAAAAGTTTTTGACATGTCGGGATTGGAAGCGATCGTGCGCTGACTAATCATCACCAAGAGCAGATCCGGTCGTTGCGAAAGGTCAGTGCAGCGAGAGATGATTGCGTTGATAATGTCCACGCTATATTCGCTTGGTACCGCTCCAAATAAACAAAATAGGAGCGATTGTTTGCTTAAGTACTTCATCTCCCCTCGATTTAAAGCTAGTTCTGCACTTTTTGCTTTTATGGTTCCTAATTTCTGCATCTCATCTTGATCTAAAGCTAGTTCTGCACTTTTTGCTTTTGTGGTTCCTAATTTCTGCACCTCCTTTCGATTTAAACACACCACTAGACTTCTTGCTTCTGTGAGCAGTGAACCTGTTTTATTTTCGTGGTCGCAAATTTCTCTTCCTTCTTCGCTACCTATGAATTCAATCAACTGCTCATGCATTTGTGCGAGTAGAGAATCTTGCGTGCGGAGAGGCTTTTTTTTATTTGCTTCGTATAATTTTGAGCAAAGGGAAGTAACGCTAGAAATGATCGCGATTACATCTTCTTTAGAGGTTTGTTGTCCCAAACGTATTGCCTCTTCCAGATTTAGCTTGTGTTCCATTAGCTTTTTTTGCGGCTCTTGACTCTCTGCCTTGGCTAGCTGAATAGCGAGATCTAGTATTCCCAATAGTTTCATTCTTAATTTACTTTATAGACTTTTTTTGAGTGAAAAATAATTCTTCCGCCCTCTCCCTAATTGATTAAATCAACATTTAAACATGCCAATCGAAATTCTAATGCCAGCCCTTTCTCCAACGATGAAAGAGGGAAATCTCGCCAAGTGGATAAAAAAAGAAGGCGACAAAATTAAGGCTGGAGATGTGATCGCTGAGATCGAAACCGACAAGGCGACAATGGAAGTTGAGGCGGTTGACGAAGGAATTTTAGGAAAAATTTTAATCGCGGGAGGAACTGAAAACGTTCCCGTAAACACTTGTATCGCGCTCATTCTCGACAAAGGAGAAGACGCAAAATCTCTCGCAAATTATTCGGCAAAAACCGCTGAAGTCGCAGCAAAAACCGAAACAAAAAAAGAAGAAAAAGTCATTTCTGCTCCACTCGTCACGGAACACTCAGCGTCCAATAACTCTGCTAAAGCCAGCCCTTTGGCAAAAAGAATCGCTAAAGAAGAAGGTGTTTCTCTTTCAGGAATTTCTGGATCAGGCCCTCACGGCAGAATCATCAAAGAAGATGTTTTGGATTTAATAAAATCGGGCGGAAGCAGAGCTGGTGCGGTTCGTCGTAATCCACAAGAATTCTCGGCAATCAAAAATAACAACATCCGCAAAGTAATCGCGCGCAGACTTCTCGAGTCAAAACAAAGTGTTCCGCATTTTTATCTTTCGTGCGAGCTCAATATTAACAAGCTCTCCGAGCTTCGCGCTTCCTTAAACGAAGTTGCTCCGCAAGATGAAAAAGGAGTTCCTGCTTACAAAATTTCAGTCAACGATTTGATCATTAAAGCAACCGCAATGGCTCTGAAAAAAGTTCCAACTGCGAACTCTGCTTGGTCCGATGAGGCGATTTTGATTTACAATAACATCGACATCTCGATGGCCGTAGCCATTGACGGCGGACTAATTACTCCAATCATTAAAAACGCTGATCAAAAAACAATTCAGGCGATTTCAAAAGAGTCGAAAGAGCTCGCGAAAAAAGCGCGTGACGGAAAGTTACAGCCAGAAGAATTTCAGGGCGGATCTTTCTCTATTTCTAATCTTGGAATGTTTGGAATCGATAATTTCGCCGCCATCGTTAACCCGCCGCAAAGCTGTATCTTGGCGGTCGCGCGTGCTGTTGAAAAACCAATAGTTGAGCACGGTCAAATCAAAATCGCACAAATGATGAATGTGACATTATCTTCAGATCATCGCTCGGTTGATGGTGCGGTGGGAGCTGAGTTTTTAAAGGCTCTGCGTCACTACATCGAGCACCCAATTCTAATGGTGATCTAGAACTTGCTTTCGCCAAAGCCGTTTTTATTTTTCGCCCCCAACCCCTCACTTCCTAATAAAATATGATCAAAACAATCGAGCTGATAGTAGCAATTTTCTTAATGATTTTCTGTTTTTTCGCTGGCGTTAAATATTCAGATGACATCAAAAGCCATGCGAGCTGGTTATTTGAGAACAAAGAAGAAGAGGTCGAATTGCCAGATCTTTCCAGCGAAGGTGACCTTGAAATTAATGCTCCTGTTGATGGAAGCGTGAGTGATCAAGCTATTCCGGTCGAACAAAAGCTCCAACCAAGCTCCGACGCACCAATGGATTACATCGATACCAACTCTAACACTAATTCCAACCCACCGGCATCAGTTCAGTAGTTAGGATTAGTTTCACCCGAACTATTCTAAAAAATGAGATCTCACCACCTCACTAAAACCCTTCTTCTCGCTCTATTTCTTTTTTCAAATTCTGCCCTCGCTGTCGAAACTGAATCTCAGCGCGAAGCTATTGTGGCGCCTAGAGCCAAAAGGTTTTATAAATCTAATCGCGCTAGGCAATATCTCTCTTTCGGAGGTAATTACACCTCTGATTACAATTCCAAACAATACGAACTAACCTCTCGCTACCTCTATCAAAGTGATAAATCCATTCATGAGGGCAATTTTAAGCAAGAGACAAACTACGCTGATAGCGGCAGCGGCAGCAATAAAAAATATGAAGTCAGAAAATCCGAGCTTTACGACATCTCCCTTTCCAGCAAAAGAATAATAGGAGAAAGCAAAAATTATGGCGTGATTTATCATCGCACAATTCACGACAGATTTGAGCAATATCCACACGATACCAGAAGCGCTATCGGCATCGGACGAATATTTTTAAACGAGCGTTTGGAGTGGGATGTAAGTTTGGGTTATCACGATGTTCGTCATTACGACTCTGAAGCGGATCTAATAACTTCTTGGCGGGCGAATTTTAAACTTAGCGACAAGTTAACATTTGTTCAGCGCGCCTATTTATTTTTTGATCAGAAAAGCACCGACAGCGATTTCAAAAGTAGTTTGGTTTATCGCATTGGCGAGAAGGTTTCTTTCGAGCTCAGACATAGTTTTGAACGCAGGAAATATCTTGAAGATGGAGAGACTGAGGCTGTCAATCAGGTAAGTCGGAGTTTTACGATTGGACTGATTTTTGATCTAAACTAGATCGGCCAAGATCTTGAGCTGAAGCTGAGGGAAGTTCGGGATCAAAAATAGGAAGAAAAGTGATGGTGCTGTCGAGTGGAATCGAACCACCGACCTCTTCATTACCAATGAAGTGCTCTACCCCTGAGCTACGACAGCACAAACAAATAAAAACAAACCCCTGGGCTTCACTTCCGTTCAGCCCGCGATTCGCTCAAAATGATTCTTAATCATTTTGCCGGAGATAAATCTCCGTCGCTCACGCCCCCTGAGCTACGACAGTATTAATATTTATTTAATTCCCGTGTGAATTGCCGCAGTGCCAAAAGTTAAATTCTGATAAGACGCATTTTTAAATCCTGATTTTTCGATCATTTTTTTGAATTCGTCTTGCGGAGGAAACTTGCGAATGCTCTCAACCAAATATTGGTAAGAAGCGCGGTCTTTCAAAACAACTTCGCCTATTTTCGGAATTAGTTTGAAAGAGTAAATGTCGTAAATTTTTTGTAAGAAATAATCGTTAACTTTCGCGAATTCTAAACAGATAAATTTTCCTCCTGGCTTTAAAACTCGATAGGCCTCAGCCAAGCCTTTGTCTATGTTGGTGAAGTTTCTGATTCCAAAAGCGATAGTGAAAAAATCGAAAGTTTCGTCAGCAAAAGAAAGCTTTTCGCCGTCGCAGCAAGTGAATTGCAAATTGGAAAAAAGATTTAAATCGACTGCGCGCTCTTTACCCACATCAAGCATCTCTTGATTAATATCGACGACGTCAATTTTTGTGTGAGGAAATTTTTTGGCGATGCGAAAAGCGATGTCGCCTGTGCCGCCAGCAACATCGATTACTCTCGTCGGATTTTCGCCGATTTCTTCAAGCATTTTATTTTTCCAAATTCGATGAACTCCGCCACTCATCAGGTCATTCATTAAATCATATTTTTTGGCGACATTAGAAAAAATTTCCTTAACAAGATCAGCCTTCTGCTCGCGGTTTACCTGCTTAAATCCAAAATGTGTTTGATCTTCTTTCATGTTAAAAACTTCTGATTTCGATTTCGATTTGCCGGAAAAATTAATTGCACAGACGCCATTTTTTCCGAAAGAAAAAACAAAAATGTTAGTGTCTAAAGGCCCGAAAATTCTTGACGCGCAGCTAATCAATCTCGTCGATTTTTTGCAAGAAGGCGATGTGATGGTTTTTAATGATGCGAGAGTAATTAAAGCGAAATTATCGGCGAAAATTTTACGAAATTCTGCACAACTCGAATTTAATTTAGATCAGGAAAATCAAGGTCAGGGAGAGAAGTTTTGGAATGCTTTATGTCGGCCAGCGAAGAAGGTTTTGGTCGGTGATTCTCTCGAAATTGCTCCAGATTTTTTTGCCGAAGTAAAAGAAAAAAGTGACGACGGAACGATCAGAATAAAGTTTGATTGCGATTCCGAAGATCTTGTTGCGAAGCTAGAGAAATATGGCTCGGTGCCACTTCCGCCTTACATCAAAAGAGATGGTCACGCTGAGCTTGTCGAAGCGTCGGATCAAAAAAATTACCAAACAATTTACGCTGCAAAAGGAATGGCCGCGGCTGCTCCAACCGCAGGTTTACACTTTAATGAAAATATTTTTGCGACACTCGCAGCAAAAAAAATCGAGAAAGTTTTTGTAACTCTAAATGTCGGCGCAGGCACGTTTTTACCGGTTCGAAGCGACTTCTTAAAAGATCACAAAATGCACAGCGAATTTTTTTCGCTCTCCACAGAAGCTGCGCAAATCATCAATCACGCTAAGAAAAACGGAAAAAGAATTGTCGCCGTTGGTACAACTTCGCTACGCGTTTTGGAATCTGCCGCTGATGAAAAAGGTGTCGTAAAGCCAATGAATATGCACACGCAGATTTTTATTTATCCGCCTTACGATTTCAAAATCGTCGATATTTTAATGACAAATTTTCATCTACCGAAATCAACTCTTTTCATGTTGATCTGTGCTTTCGTCGGAAAGGAAAGGGGGTTCGAGATCTACAACCACGCGATCTCGCAACAATATCGTTTTTATTCTTACGGGGATTCTTCGCTTTTATTTCGATCTTAACACGTCATTCCCGCGAAGGCGGGAATCCAGGAAAGTTCCAGCGCGTGACCAATTCTCCTGGATCCCCGCCTTCGCGGGGATGACAAGCTAGAGACTGATACCAACCGTCAAATCACCATCATCCAACTTGTTCTCAAAAGAAAATTTGGCGGAAATTTTTTCTGAAACGCATTCTAAATTATCGGCCAAAACTTGTTCGCAGATGTAAGGAGAAAAGTTTTTTGCAACCTCGAGAATCCGTGGATTTGTTGAGATTAGCTGCAACTTGATGCGATCAGAAATATTTAAATCCGCATCTTTACGATTCTGCTGAACCGCGCGCACGATGTCTCTGGCGATGCCCTCATCTTCCAAATCTTTCGTAACTTCAATATCAAGTGAGATTAGATAATCATTGGTTGGAAGCGCTAGAATCGCGAATTTTTTTTCGTCGTGATTTTTGGCGGTTAGCTTAATTTCGAACTCATCATCAACCAAAGTCACGCCAGAAATTTCGATTTCTTTGTCGGAAATTTTTTTCCATTCGCCGCTTTTTGTCGCCGCAGTAATTTCCTTGATTTTTGGCCCATATTTCGCGCCGATTTTTTTGAAATTTACCTGAAGTTTTAACTCGGCCAAATCAGCAATTTCTTCTTTTGCCTCGAGAGATTTTACATTGATTTCCTCGGCAATAATTTCTTTGAAAGGCAAAATTCTTGCCGAATTTTTTCCGATAATTGTCAGTGATTTTAACGGCAGTCTTACGCGTAAATTTTTATTGTCGCGAATCGACAAAGCCGTTGAGCATATGGCGCGGACGAGATCCATGTCGGCGACTAATTTCACTTCATCGGGTAAAAAAGAGACGTCAGGAAAATCTTGAAGATGAACAGAAATTTTGCGGTCGATCATTAGATGAGTTCTCCAATTACAAATGTTTTTTCTCCAGCTTCTTCGAGGATTTTTTTCACTTCATGCGCATGTTCTTTTTCAACAACCAAAACCATGCCAATTCCGCAATTGAAAGTGCGGTGCATTTCTTCGTCAGTGACGTTTCCGAGCTTTTGTAATTTGTCGAAAATGGCAGGACGAGTCCAAGATTTGTAATCGATTTTTGGCGCCGTGCCTTTGCTTAAAACTCTTGGTAAATTTTCTACCAAACCGCCGCCAGTAATGTGCGCGAGGGCTTTAACTTTTTTAGTTTTGATCGCGGCGAGGCAAGATTTGATGTAAACTTTTGTAGGTGTGAGCAACTCTTCACCCATCTCTTTTAGCTCGATTGAATTCTGCTGCAAAATGTAGCGCGCCAAAGAATAGCCGTTGGAGTGGATACCGCTTGAAGCTAGGCCAATCAAGACGTCGCCAGCTTTTGTTTCTTTTGGTAAAATTTCATCACGCTCAACCGCGCCTACAGCGAAGCCGGCTAAATCGTAATCTCCGGCTGAATACATTCCTGGCATTTCAGCAGTTTCACCACCGATCAAGGCACATCCAGCTTGTTTGCAACCTTCAGCGATGCCTTTGATTACGTCAGTTGCAACATCAACATCAAGTTTTGAACAAGCGAAATAATCTAAAAAGAAAAGTGGCTCGGCGCCTTGGGCGAGAAGATCGTTTACTGACATGGCAACGAGATCAATTCCGATTGTGTCATGTTTACCAACTTCGATTGCGACCTTGAGTTTCGTGCCCACGCCGTCAGTTGAAGAGACCAAAACAGGATCGCGGAAATTGCATTTTTTGAGATCAAAAAGCGCACCAAATCCACCGAGATCGGAATCGGCACCAAGACGTTTTGTTGCTTTAGCGAATGGCTTGATGCGATTAACTAATTCATTTCCGGCATCGATATCGACACCCGCTTGTTTGTAGTTTAGGGACATTTTGATTGAGAATTAAAAACCGATGAGGATCTTTGATTGGAGAGCTTCCGCAGCACATAAATTGTTCCAGTAAACTTCCGATATGTCGAGATTTTTTTTCCTCTTAGCTTGTGTTTTTACGATCTCTTTTAGTGCCAAAGCTGACAACCAAGATATCTATTTAATTTCCGGAGTTTCCATCAGCACTAATGCCAAATCTCCAGCATTGGCAAAGGCTGCGGCCTTTAAAATGGCAAGGCGCGATGCGTTTTTGATTCTACTTACTCGCCTTGAAATGAAATCAGGAATTGCTGACGGCATCACGGATGAAGAGATCTCGGATATGGTGCGTTCTGAGCAAATCGAAAAAGAAAAAATTAGCGGCGGTAACTATTCCGCAACTTTCAACATCATGTTTGCGAAAGATTTTGTTGATTACGTACTTCTGCAAAAAAAATCCCCCAATGCTTCTGAAAATAAGGCTCCAGAGGATATTTATCTCCTGATTCCAGTTAAGATGAAGAAGTATCAATCAATAATTTGGGGCGAAGAGAATGATTGGAAAGAAGCGATCGCCAAAACCTTAAATCAGAAATCTTTAAATCAATTTGTCGTTCCAGATGCCGACATCGCCAATATTGCCAGCCTTAATGAGGGGGAGGTGGTAATCGCTGATTACAGAACTTTAGAGCCAATACTCAGTAGGTATAAAGCTAAGGCGGCCTATAGCTTAATTTTTTCTTACGACGAGATCGAAAATAAAGTGGTAATCGAAGTCATTCGTCTGAGCAAATTTCAGAAAAAAAAGGTCAAACTTAGTTTCGTAAATATTGATCGACTAAACTACCAATCCTTGATTTCAAAGGTTTCAGACAAAGTGATGGAATATTTACTCAGCTCACAAAGCGATTTGGATCAAGGAGTAAATTCAAGCGCAACTCGCATCAAAATTTATTTAAATAGCCTAAGTAGCTGGGTGGCGATCAAGAATAAAATTGAAAGTAGCGGCTTAGTTAATCAGCTCAATATCGAGTCAATTTCTCGTGATTACGTTGTTGTCACAATCAATTACATTGGCGAAGAAGATATTCAGAAAGCCTTTGCCAGAAAGGGTTTGAGGCTAAATCAGCAAGAGGAAAATAATTTCACAATCGATGCAAACTAAAGAAAAAATATTCGCAACCGCGCTAGTTTTGGCGATTTTTTGTGGATTTATTTACTTGGTAAAATCGGTGCTAACGCCGTTTATCTATTCTTTGATAATAGCCTATTTTCTTGATCCTCTTGTCGACTATCTAGCCACTAAACACAAGCTTTCGCGCATCACGGCAACTTCTCTTATTTTAGGTCTATTCCTCTCGATTTTTATTAGTCTTAGCGCGGTTTTATTGCCGATAATTTACATCCAAGCCACAGATCTCGTAAGCGCATTGCCGCGATATTTACAGATAATCACGCAGGATTTTTATCCAAAAATTATCGGAGTGTTAAACGGATTTGGAGTGAGTCTCGACAGTGATTTTTCTCAACTAATGAACAGTGAAAAAAGCAACTCTTACTTTGCCGATTTATCGCAAAATTTTTTCAGCAACGCCCTGAGTTCTTCAGCTACATTTATCAACATTTTGTCGCTGATTTTTATTACGCCGATTTTGATTTTTTACCTACTCAAAGACTGGGATATTTTAATAAAAAATACCTACGAATTCTTACCAAAATCAATCGCACCTTCAGCCAAAGAAATCGCGCGCGAAATTCATAAAACTTTGGCCGGATACGTGAGAGGGCAATTCAATGTCTGTTTTATTCTCGCCATATTTTACTCGATTTCGCTGAGTTTAATTGGATTAAATTTCGGTTTCTTGATTGGTTTTTTAACCGGCATCCTCGCCTTTATTCCTTACGTGGGAATGCTTTCTGGAACTATTGCTGCGTTAGTCGTGGCGCTGTTTCAATGGGGCTTTGATTTTAAAGAACTCGCTTTGGTTGGAACGGTTTTTCTCGTCGCTCAGTTGGTTGAATCAAACTTCCTAACACCAAAAATGATCGGCAAAAAAATTGGACTTCATCCAGTTTGGATGATCTTTGGATTATTCTTTTTTGGGTCTTTGTTGGGATTTATTGGGGTTTTAATTGCGGTTCCACTTACTGCGATTTGTAGTGTCGTAATCAAATATTTTGCGCTCAAATATAAAAAGAAATTCGTTCTCTAGATGAGTAAAAAAACATTTAATCTCGATGATTTTGTTGGCGAAGAATTTACCAGAAAAGTCGATACCAAAATTGATCGTGAAGAAAAAATTTCCAACTTTGCTAAAATAAAAATCTCAGCGATCGATCCTAGAATCCGTAGTGAAATCGAAGATAAATTAAAGAGCGTCAAACAGAATTTAAATAAACTAAAAAAACTCTAAATATGCTTTCCCAAATCATCGAAAATGCCTTTGAAAAAAGAGCAGAAATTAATCTACAAACCAAAGGCGAAGTCCGCGATGCTGTTAATGAAACTATGTCTCTACTTGATGCTGGGAAAATCAGAGTTTGCGAAAAAATCGACGAAATTTGGCAGGTAAATCAATGGATCAAAAAGGCGATTCTGCTGTCTTTCCGCCTCAATGATAACAGCCTTGTCGCGGGTGGATATTTCGACAAAGTTCCGTTGAAATTCGCGAACTGGAGTGAGAAAGATTTTCGTCAAGCCGGCTTTCGTGCCTTGCCGGGAGCGGTTGTGCGCTATTCATCTTTTATCGAAAAGAATGTTGTCTTGATGCCATCATTCATAAATCTCGGCGCCTATGTTGCTGAAGGAACGATGGTCGATACTTGGGCCACAGTTGGTTCTTGTGCGCAGATTGGCAAGAATTGTCACATCTCTGGCGGTGCAGGAATTGGTGGCGTTCTCGAGCCTTTACAAGCCAATCCAGTGATCATCGAAGATAACTGTTTTATCGGCGCGCGCTCTGAAATTGCTGAAGGTGTAATCGTTGAAACTGGCGCGGTAATTTCGATGGGAGTTTACATCGGCGCTTCAACAAAAATTATCGATCGCGAAAGTGGAGAAATTTTTTATGGACGAGTTCCAGCTTACTCCGTCGTGGTTCCGGGAAATATTCAAACCAAAAACAATCTTTCTCTTTACGCGGCGATAATCGTCAAAAAAGTTGACGAAAAAACTCGTTCGAAGACTTCGATCAACGATTTGTTACGCGACTAATTGGAATGGATATCGATACAAAGTTTCTCACGCTTTTTGTTTTTAGCGTAATCAATTTTCTGATTCTTTTTTTTATCAAAACCCGCACCAGTCTTGTGATCAGCGTGATCATAGCTCATCTAGTCGCAGTATTATTTTTTAGTTTATCGATCGTCGATTACGAAGCATTTAGAGAGATAACTCTGGCTCTGATTATTTACTCAATGGTGATTTTATTTATAATTTCCAACTACGGGCTGATTACTGTTGAGAGCGAAAAAAAATCTAAAAACAAAAATAATTTACTCGGGAATATTGCAGCTTGCCTCATTGTTTTGGTGGTTTTTTTGCTGATTTTTTTTGTGGTCGAAGACGTTACTAAAATAGACAAGACGCCAATGTTGGCATTGGAAGAGAGGGTTGAGATACCAACTTCTGATTCAATAAAAAAAGCAAGAATGCGCGAGAATTTATTGGATAATTTTCTACTCAAACGCTCTTCAGATGTAATTTTAATTATAGCCGCTGCAAGCACGGTTTTGCTGCTTTTATCGAAAAAAGACAAATGAGTATTTACCAAATTTTCCGTCCGCTGATTTTTAAAATTGATCTGGAATCTGCCCATAATTTGGCGATCAATTTTTTGAAATTTTGCCCAAGAACAGCGACAATTTTTTCTGCTAAACGTGATTATGAAAATTTACGCAGCAAGTTGTGGGACCTTGATTTCACTAGTCCAATCGGCATGGCCGCAGGCTTTGACAAGAATGCAGAAGTGGCCACAACTTTAGAAAAATTCGGCTTTGGATTTGTTGAATGCGGAACCGTTACGCCAAAAGCGCAAACAGGAAATGATCGCCCAAGAATTTTTCGTCTCGAAGAAGATTTAGCCCTGATCAATCGTTTAGGTTTTAATAATTTAGGCGCTGAAGTTTTTGAAAAAAATTTACCAAAAATTTCGGTTCCGCTCGGCATCAATATTGGCAAAAACAAAGATACCGAGGAGGCGCTCCACGACTACCTCCCACTCCTAGAAAAATTTTACCAAAAAGCTTCTTACATCACGGTAAATATTTCTTCGCCAAACACTAAAAATCTGCGTGATTTGCAGAATGAAAATCAGCTCGATTTATTTTTGAGTGAGATCGCAAAAAAGAAGAATGAGCTAAAAAATACGCAGAAAAAAAATACGCCGATATTGCTCAAAGTCGCACCAGATCTCAGCGTAGCTGAGCAAGAAAAAATCGCTGAAACGGTAATTAAAAATAAAATCGACGGCATGGTCATCAGCAATACCACGATTGATCGCGACCTAAATCTAAAAAGTAAAAACGCCGCAGAGCTTGGCGGACTAAGTGGCGCGCCGCTTCTTAAAAAATCCAACGAAGTGCTAAAAAATTTTTACAAATTCACCGAAGGAAAAATTCCGCTAATTGGCGTTGGTGGAATTTCTTCTGCGCAGGATGTTTACGAAAAAATAAAATGTGGAGCTTCGCTAGTTCAAATCTATTCCGCCTTTATTTATCAAGGTTTTGGACTGGTTGAAGAAATCAAAAAAGAACTAAGCAAAAAAATTGTCGCTGAAGGTTTAAAAAATATTTCTGAACTTGTTGGTGCTGCGCATTAGTTAGGAAATTTGACATTGAAAAGGCGGTGGCTATGGTGCCGCGCCGTTGCTACATCCCACGGACTTAGCCGCAAAATCAATAAATAAAAAAAATGACAAACTTAGCAAAGTTTAGAGATCTCGGCCTTTCCGAGATGATGCTTAACTCTCTCCACAAAAAAGGTTTTGAAGAGCCTACTCCGATTCAAGCTAGAACCATCCCATTTCTACTCGAAAATAAAAAAGATCTGATTGGCAAAGCGCAGACTGGAACCGGTAAAACTGCGGCTTTCGGGATTCCGATCATCGAGAATATTGTTCCAGATTCAAAAAAAGTTCAGGCGATTATTTTGGTGCCGACGCGCGAATTGGCGATCCAAGTTACCGAAGAGCTAAGCTCGTTCGCTGAAGAACAAAAAACTCGCATCATCGCAGTTTATGGTGGTCAACCGATTGAGCGCCAAATCTCGCGCTTGCAACGCGGAGTTGATATTGTTGTTGGTACGCCAGGAAGAATCATCGATCACTTACAACGTCGTACTCTTGATCTTTCTCACGTTAAATATGTCGTGCTTGATGAAGCTGATGAAATGCTGAATATGGGTTTCGTTGATGACATTGAATCGATTCTAAAAGCAGCGCCGAAGGAGCGTCGCACCGTTTTATTTTCGGCAACAATGCCTCCGCATATCGAGCGTTTAGCCAAGAATTACATGGTTGATTATGAGTTAATCGCAGTCGCTGTAGACCAAACTAGCCGCGACAATATTCAGCAGATTTATTTCGAAGTTTCGCAGTCAGATAAGTTCGAATCACTTTTTCGAATTATCGATATGGAAGAGAGTTTTTTTGGGATGGTTTTTTGCCGTACCAAAGTTGATGCCGATGAAATCGCTCACAAGTTAGCTAATCGCGGATGCAGAGCTGAAGCGATTCATGGCGATCTTTCGCAAGGTCAACGCGAAAAAGTTTTACAAAAATTCCGCGATCGTCGCATCACCGCTTTAGTTGCAACTGACGTTGCGGCGCGCGGGATCGACATTGGTGATTTGACTCACGTTATTAACTATTCTTTGCCACAAGATCCAGAAAGTTACGTTCACCGTATTGGTCGCACAGGCAGAGCTGGTAAGAGCGGAATCGCGATTACTT
Source organism: Pseudomonadota bacterium (assembly GCA_018970485.1). Classification (GTDB taxonomy): domain Bacteria; phylum Pseudomonadota; class Alphaproteobacteria; order Rickettsiales; family UBA1997; genus UBA2645. The sequence goes on from JAGWWH010000017.1 coordinate 17,939, forward strand.
TGATCACTCCTTCTGAATATAGAAAGTTGGTGGCGATCCAAAGAATCTCTAACACTAAAATCACAAAACATAAAATTCCGGGAGTCGCGGAAGTAATCGACAGCAAGAAAGCGCGCATCAAAAGCACACTTTCTGAAATCATTGCGACTGAGAATTTTTCTGATCTTGAACAAATCGCTGAAGAGATTTTGGTAGAAACTCCAGACGCAAAAATCGCCATCGCTGCCTTGCTTAAAATGGCTTTCAAAGACGAATTAACCGAAAGCAATTACAGCGAAATTCTCGAAGCTTCTGCGCGCGGAAAGAGAGATTTTAACTCGGATGATCGTGGCAATAGAGATTATGGCGATAGAAGAGGTAATGATCGCGATCGCGGCAACAGAGACGATCGTAGAGATCGCGGCGACCGTCATGACAGAGGTGATCGCAGAGACAGAGATCGTGGCGATCGTAATGACAGAGGCGGCGATCGTAACAGATCTGGCGGCGCACGTTTGTTTATCGCGAGAGGTCGTAATGATGAAATGGATCCAAGAAAGTTGGTCGATTTTATTCAGCGCGAAACTGGCATAGATCAACGTCGTATCGATGATGTAAAAATCTTCGATGCCTTCTCATTCTTCGTCGTACCATCTGATGATGCGGACAGGGTTTTGACTACTTTCCAACAGAAAGCTAGTGGCGGCAGATCTTTAGTTTCTAGAGCAAACGACAAGAAATAAAAAACGCGCATAAAAAAACGCGGCGGAGTTTTTGAATTCCGTCGCGTTTTTTATTGCCTATTTTTTCAGTCTTTTAAATCCGGCTTCGAGATCGGATTTCAAATCTTCAATATCTTCCAAGCCAACACTGATGCGTAGGCAGGTTTTATCTGAGTAAGGCCACTTAGTTGCGGTGCGAACTGAAGTTGCGTCAACTGGTAGAATCAATGATTCGTAGCCTCCCCAAGAATAGCCCATGGCGTAGAGATCAAGTTTATCCAACATCTTGCCTAACACTTCGTTTGAATATTTTTTCTTCAAAACAACCGTGAACAAGCCAGCGGCGCCGCTGAAATATTTCTTCCACATTTTGTGATTTGGATCGGAAGGAAGCGCTGGATATAAAACTTTAAGAACTTCCGGACGTTTTTCGAGCCATGAAGCAAGTTCCAGAGCGGTTTTAGCGCAATGTTCCATTCTTAATTTTGCCGTACGGAAGCCACGTTGCGCCATGTAAGAAGAAAATGGTGCAGCGTTTACAGCCATGTATCTAAAGGCTTCGTACATCGTTAAGAAATTTTCTTTCTGTACAGTAATCGCCCCCATCATCACGTCAGAGTGGCCGTTTAGATATTTGGTTACGGCGGTAACGACGATGTCAATTCCATGATCAAGCGGCGTAAAGCAAATGCCGCTGGCCCAAGAGTTATCAAGGATTGTCGTGATTTTGTGTTTCTTGGCGATTTTACAAAGCGCGGCAACATCCTGCACTTCATAACTCAGCGAGCCTGGGCTTTCAAAGAAAATAACTTTGGTATTTTTTTGGATTAACTTTTCGAGGCTAGAAGCGCTGATTAGCGGATCGTAGTAAGTGGTTTCGATACCGAGTTTTTTGAGAAACTTGCTAGCAAAACCACGGGTTGGCGAGTAAACGCTATCAACCAAAAGTAGGTGATCTCCAGCTTTCAAGAATGCCATCAAAGCAGTGTTGACAGCAGCAGCGCCGGAAGAAGTAACGAAGGAGTTGTAGCCGCGATCAAGTTGAGCAATTGCTTTTTCGAGGGCAAAGTTTGTTTGAGTTCCGTAGCGTCCATACTTGAGCTCGTAAGGTCCAACTAGATCGTTTTGAGAATATCCGCGCTCTGCGTGAATTAAGTCTTCCAAGGTTGGAAAAGCGATTGTTGAGCTTTGGTAAATTGGTGGATTAACCATCCAGCCTTGCTTTTTTGGATCGCGTCCGGCGTGAACCATTTGCGTCGCTGCCCGCATTTTTTTATCCATACCTACCTCAGTTGATTGTCGGAAGAAATTAGTGGCCCCATTTTTTTGCCAGCAAGAATGTGAACGTGAAAATGAGGAACAGTTTGATGTGCGTCGGAGCCGATATTTGAAATCAAACGAAAGCCCGATTCATCTGCTTTTAGCATTATTGCAATCTCGGAAACTTTTTTAAAAAAGTTAGAAATTTTTTCTAAAGATGCGTTTGTAGTGAAATCTAAAAAGTTTTTGAACTCACCTTTGGGAATAACAAGGGCATGGATTGGAGCTGCTTTAGAAATATCGTAGAATGCCAAAATATCGCGATCTTCGTAAATTTTTTTCGCTGGAATTTCGCCGCGAATAATTTTGGCAAAAACATTACTTGGGTCGTAGGTCATTTTAACAAAAAATCTTCGATTGTTTTGAGAAGGTTTGTTTTGGAGCTGCCTTTTTCGATGATAAAATTCATGCCGCTATCCGTAGCTTTTTTTGTAGATTTTTCGTCATCGCAAGCAGTTAAGGCGATGATCGGAATGGAACGATAATTTTTATCTAAGGCTCGAATTTGTTTCGCTGTTTCATAGCCATTTAGTATCGGCATTTCGCAATCCATCAAAATTAAATCAAAATTTTCTCTGTCTAGAATCTCCAACGCTTCTTGACCATTTTCTGCGTTTGAGACGTTGTATCCAGAGTCCTCAAGAAGTCTTTTAGTGATTTTGACGTTTACCGGATTGTCTTCGACAAGAAGGATTTTTTTGCCATTATTTTTCACGCTTACTTGCCCCGAATCAAAAGAGATCTGAGGGTTAAAAAAGAGGGATATTTTTGTTCCTAAATTTTTCTTTGATTCAACTTTGATCTCGCCTTTGTGAAGCTCTAGCAGCTTTAAAACAATCGACATGCCAATGCCGTAGGAATCTATTTTTTTCTTTTTAGCGATTTCTGATTTGTCGATTTCTTTTCCATCGCCGCTGAGGTATTTTATGATCTCTTGATCGGTCATTCCGTAGCCACTATCTGTGATCTCGATGCAAATTTTTTGTGAGTCAGTTAGATATTTTGCCGCGATCAAAACTTCACTTCGAGCGTTGCTATACTTGATCGCGTTATTGATGAGATTAGCAAAAATCTCCTTCATTTTGTGCTCATCACATCGGAGTTTTGGCAGGTTATTTTCAATATTAGTTTTGAGCGAAACGCGATTACTTTTGGCAAAGCTTTTTGAGATCAAAACAACTTCTTCGATGAGATTTTTAACGGAATTTTCTCTGATTTTTCCGAGACGAAATTCGCCGCGTTCAATTTGATTTGAATCAAGCAAATCTTTGACGAATTCCATCAGTTCCTCGGACTGATCAGAGATGACCTCGATCGTTTTCAAATCTTCGTTTGCAGAGATTTCTGCCCGAGTTTTTTTATCTAAAATCAAGTTAGCCAAACCACTAATTCCAAAGATCTGATTTTTGATATCGTGAGCTATCGAAAAGAGAATTTTATTCTTCGAATCGACTAATTCTCTCAAAGAAGTTCTGAGTTTTTTCTCCGCTTCAAATAAATATAAAATTGCCAGAAAAAATATTGCCAAACAGATGAATTCTATAAGGCGAGGAAGTACGGTAGCATTGAATTGGCGGCTAAGAAAGCTCTCGTTAAAACCGACGAGAATTATGTAGGGATATTTGGAGATTTTTTTATACTGACTTAGCTGGATGTCGCCAATTTCTATTTCTTTTTTGAGCTCCCCTAATTCTGTCGAGAAAATTTCTGAGTTAAAATTTTTTTGAAAAAAATCGCTGTCGCGAGGAAGTTTGATGTCAACTGATTGCAGAACGATTTTTAGCTCTTGATCCAAAACTACGAAACTAGTTTTGCCATCGAGTTTCTTTTCTATTCGTCCCGATAACTCAGAAACATCAAAGCCAATAGAAATGGCGCCAAGATATTTTCCATTTTTATCCGTAACCCCTGTTGCGGCGGGAATAACCCAAGTTTGACTTGGATTACCAAGGGCGGTGGAGGATACTTGTAGAGTCCAAGGATGTTGCCGAGATAAGATGGCATATTGTCGACCCGACATGTCTTTCGGATTTTTATGAATGCCTAGTTTGCTATTAATAACTTGATAATTTTTAGCATCGACCCAGTCGAAAGATGACCAAGAGAACAATTCTGAATTTCTGTTTCTGATGCGATTGGTCTCGTTAAATAATTCTAAAATAAATTTTAAATCTTGTGCTCCGTGGTGAGTAATTTGTTGTCCGATGTAATTGTTGATTTGGTTGGTGTAATCGAATGATTCTAAAATTGTTGTGCTGATGTTCGTTGCTGATTTTTGTAAATTTGCAGAGTTGTCAGCCGCGACTCCTCGAAAGGAAATATAGGCAAAAATTAGCACAGCTAACATCGCCGTTAAAATCGCAATTAGGGCGAAAGACGAGTAACTAAAAGAACAGATTTTTTCGCGTAATTTTTGTGCAGTGGTGTTGGGCACTTTTTTTGTATTATTTTTTATCTATATCAGCGGCGACACGAACTTTAAGCATCACATCTGGATCAGATACGGAGCCACTTTTTCCTGCACCTTTTTTAATTTTATCAACAAACTCCATTCCTTTGACTACGCGTCCCCAAACCGTGTATTGGCTGTCAAGAAATCTTGAATCATGAGTGACAATAAAAAACTGACTATTGCCGCTATTTGGATTGCCAGCACGAGCCATTGAAACTGCGCCACGAACGTGAGGTTCATCAGAAAATTCAGCTTTGAGATCAGGTAATTTTGATCCGCCCATTCCAGTTCCAGTTGGATCGCCAGTTTGTGCCATAAAGCCATCAATTACGCGGTGAAATACGATCCCGTCATAAAATTTTTGACGGGCTAAAGTTTTGATTCTTTCAACATGATTAGGTGCGATTTGTGGCATCATTTCAATCACTACGCGACCGTATTTGAGATCGATGTAAAGAGTGTTTTCGAGATTTTTTTGTTGTGCATTGGACTGAGACATTGAGGCAAAAATTAATGTTAAAAAAGTGAAGAGAATTTTTTTCATAAGATGCTGCGATTCGTTGAGAACAAAGGAGAGCGGCACTTTGTTGGAGGTTAAATACTTTTCAAGTAGCGTTTAATTTTTTAATTTTTACCGTGCCGCTCATCCCACTAACCCATCAATCAAAAGGAGTCCCCCGTGTCTATCAATAAAGTTATCTTAGTTGGCAATGTTGGCCAAGATCCAGAAACTCGCTCAACTTCTGACGGTCGTGAAATCGCTAATTTCTCTCTCGCCACCTCTGAAAGTTGGAAGGATAAAAGCACCGGTGAAAAAAAAGAAAAAACTGAATGGCATCGTGTTGTAGTCTTCTCCCAAGGCCTTGTTGGTATTGTCAAAAATTATGTCAAAAAAGGTACCAAAATTTACATCGAAGGCTCTCTTCAAACTAGAAAATGGAGCGACGCTCAAGGGGTTGAAAAATACACCACTGAAATCGTTTTACAGAATTACAACTCAACCCTACAAATTCTCGACTCTCGCGAACGCAGCAGTGGCGGATCCTCATCCTCCTCTGATTATTCAAGCAGTAAGTCGCGTAGCAATAACGCCGATATTTCTGTTGAAGAAAGCGACGACGAAATTCCCTTCTAAGATCTCTACCCAATTAACTCATGCCTACGGTCACAATTAACGGCAAAGCCGTAACAGTTCCTGATGGATTGACCATTATCCAAGCTTGCGAGATTGCCGAGGTTGAAATTCCTCGTTTTTGTTATCACGAGCGCTTGGCCATTGCTGGAAACTGCCGCATGTGTTTAGTTGAGGTTGAGGGGATGCCGCCAAAGCCGGTAGCATCTTGCGCGATGCCAGCCACCGAAGGAATGAAGATTCACACCGATACCCCAATGGTGAAAAAGGCGCGTGAAGGTGTGATGGAATTCTTACTCGCTAATCATCCTCTCGATTGCCCGATTTGTGACCAAGGTGGCGAGTGCGATTTACAAGATCAGGCCTATCAATATGGCAGTGGTAAGAGTCATTACCACGAACATAAAAGAGCGGTTCTAGATAAAAACATGGGCCCGCTTTTGAAGACACAAATGACGCGCTGCATCCATTGTACGCGTTGTGCGCGCTTCATTGAAGATGTTGCAGGAACTTGCGAAATCGGCGCTGTTAATCGCGGCGAAAATATGGAAATCACGACTTACCTCGAGCAAGGAATAAAATCAGAGCTCTCAGGAAATATTATTGATCTTTGTCCAGTGGGAGCTCTCACTTCTAAGCCTTACGCCTTCAAAGCGCGTAGCTGGGAATTAAATAAAACCGAAACAATCGATGTAATGGACGCAGTTGGAAGCAACATTCGTATTGATTCGCGTGGAATCGAAGTAATGCGAATTTTGCCCCGTCTCAATGAAGAAATTAACGAAGAATGGATTTCTGATAAAACGCGTTTTTGTTACGACGGACTAAAATATCAGCGCCTCGACAAACCTTACGTTAAGCGCGAAGGCAAGTTGCAGTCGGCAAGTTTTGAACAAGCCTACAAAGCAATCGCTGAAACAATTAAGGCTGTAAACCCTAATGAAATCGCGGTTCTAAGCGGACAACTCTCTTCTGCTGAAGAAAATTTCGCTCTGAAAAAAATCTGCGAAAAACTCGGAATAAAAAATTTCGATTGTCGCTTGGGTGGCGAAAAACTTAGTGCCAACGACCCCGCTTCTTACTTTTTTAACACAAAAATTTCTGGAATCGACGAAGCCGACGCTTGCTTGCTAATTGGTGTAAATCCTCGAAAAGACGCACCAATTCTAAACGCGCGCTTACGTAAAAGATTTTTAAGCAAGAAGCTAAAAGTTTTTGCAGTTGGCGTTAATGCTGATTTGACCTACGCTTACGAGAATTTAGGTGACGATATTTCTGCGCTGAAGAATGTCGATTTGTCCGATTACAAAAACCCAATGTTGATTTTGGGCCAAGACGTAATCACTCGCGCAGACGGTGGAGAAATTTTAAATCTCGCAAAAAAAATCGCCGAAAAATCTGGAATGATCCGCGAAGACTGGAATGGATTTAATTTTCTTTCTAAGTCCACAGGGCTTTTAAATGGCTTAGCCACTGGCTTTGTCGGCTCTTCAAATGTTGAAGAAATTTTGAAAAAATGCGCGAGCAAAGAAATTAAAATCGTAATTCTTCACGCGGTTGACGACGAAATCGATTTTGGAAAATTAGAAAATTCTTTCGTGATTTACTTCGGGACTCACGGCGATCGCGGCGCGCATTTAGCTGACGTAATTTTACCAACGGCGGCCTACAGTGAAAAAACAGCAACTTACATTAATCTTGAAGGTCGTGCCCAAACCACAGTCCGCGCGGTTTTCGCGCCTGGAGAAGCAAAAGAAGATTGGAAGATTTTTGCTGAATTAGCGCAGGAATTTGGTTTTGATCTTGGTCCTGTTCCAGATTTTACTTCACTGACCAAGGCCAGCTGGATCAAGTCTTGCGAAGCGATTAACAATTTCTCTGCTGAAAAAATTGCGACTAAGGATTTTGATTTTTACCTCACAAATCCAATCGCTAGAGCGTCACGTACTTTGAATAAATGTAGTGTTGAGTTGAAATAAAAGATTTTGAGCACCGTGCTCAAAATCTGCTTGAGCCCTTTATTTAAAAGAGTTCTTCGTTCAAAAATGCGAATTTTCTCTCAGGAGAATTTGAAACTAAATCAGCTAAAATTTTTCCCGATCCTGCAGACAGAGTCCAACCAAGCGATCCGTGTCCGGTATTCAAAAATAAATTTTCGTATTTTTTTACTTCGCAAATTAGAGGGATTGAGTTCGGTCTAAATGGGCGGAATCCGTACCACTCTTTTAGCTGACTAACGTTACCAAAATCAGAAAATGATTTCTTCGCAACATTTGCTAAGAAATTTAAATGCCCTCTGTTGTGACCACTTCTTAGCCCACAGAAATCAGCGGTTCCGGCTATTCTGAAATTATTTCCTAAACGACTGTAAACAACTTTGTTTTCTGGGTCGGTTAAAGCCGAACTTGGTGCGACAAATTCAGAGTCACAGGCGACCGAAAGACTGTGTCCTTTGACGGGATAGATTTTTGTTTTGACTTTAATGCCTTTCAAAAGCCCGATTCCTGTGGCTCCAAGCGCGTAAACATATTTATCCGCGACAAAAACTTCCTTACCAGCGTTGATCCCAGTAATTTTTTTGTGGTTAGTCATAATATTTTTTACGTCGGTTTCGAATCTAAAAATCACCCCATATTTTTCCTGACAAATTTTGGTGAGAGAGTTTGTAAATATTGAGCTATCACCACTCGCGTCATCTTCGTAAAAAATTCCTCCAGCTAACTTTTTTTCGTCAAAAAGTTTTATTAGAGCCGGTTCTTTTTTTAGACATTCCTCGGCAGTAAGTATCTGCGCTTTGCATCCAATGTTATTAAAATATTCAGCATTTTTTACGGCTTTTTCTAATTTTTTTGGATCGCGATAAAAGTGCAAAATTCCTTCTTTTTTGTAATCGAAAGAGATTTTTTCTTCCCCGATAATTTTTTGCAAAACCTCGCGACTGTAAGAGGTGAGGGCGAATAATTTTTGGCTATTTTCTAGTGCCTTTTGCGCATCGGAATTTTTGTAAAATTCAAATAGGAAGCGTTGGAGCTCTTTATTGAAAAGATCAGAAATTGACAAAAACGATCCAGGCAAAACTGCCGCTTTTAGCATTGAAAAAAGAGAAGATTTTGTCGCCCAAGTTTCAATGTGTGAGTAGCTTAATTGTCCGCCATTGGCGTAGGAGCATCCTTCAGCAGCGACTCTACCTTTCTCAATTACGGTTACTTGATGACCCAAGCGAGCTAGGAAATAAGCGCTAGTAACGCCAACAACCCCAGCGCCAAGAACAATTGCTTTCATTACAAATTATAAAAAATGGAGAATATCACTTTCGATTATGCCCAATATTTTCAACATTCCAACTAATTATTTCTTCCTCGAGACTCTATCTGCGTGGCTTCAGACTAGGTTCGATAAAGATTTATCTGAAGTAAAAATTCTTTTACCAACTCGACGCTCTTGTCGTGAATTGCAAAAAATTCTTCTTCGTCAAGGGCTGTCACCGCAGATTATTGCCATCTCTGATCTTCCCTCGAGCGAGAAGGTTCTAAGCGGAATTGACCAGCTTTTATTCCTTGTTGATGAAATCAAAAAACAGCAAGTTTTTGGCGAGGTAGATTTCGCTCAGGCTTTTAAAATTTCTTTACGTCTTCGTGATCTATTTGACGAAATTGAGCGCGAACAAATTGACGTAAAAAAGTTTTACGAAATTGATGATTCGAATCTTTCAGAGCACCGACAAATCACGCTGGATTTCATCAAAGAATTTTACGCCCAAATCAAAAATTCTCTTCTCAAGAAAGACGTTTTATTTGCTACAGCGCACCAGAATTTTTCTATTCAAGAATTCAGTAAATCGCTTACTCCTGACTCAAAAATCGTAATTGCGGGATCAACTGGAAGTGTGCCTGCGGTAAGAAATTTAATTAAGGCAATATCCCAGCTCAAAAATGGATTTGTGGTTTTACAAGGAGCTTGGAGTGGAAGTTTTTTAGAAGAAAATCATCCACAATTTTTTGTTAATCAGTTGATTAAATTTTTAGGAGAAGCGCCAAAAGAAATTGTAGAAGATAGATTTAAGATGAGTTCTCAAGCTAGACAGGACATGCTTTTAACCTTGATGCTACAAAGCGATAAAATTGTTAATTGGCAGAAGAATGAAGTGAGTTTTGATGTAGAAAATTTTCATCTCATTGAGGCTCGCAGTGAAATTGAAGAGGCGGAAATTATTGTAAATATTTTGGCCGAAGAAAAAAAATCTGCTCTGATTACGAATAATAGAAACCTCGCGAAGCTAGTTAAATTGAGGCTAAAACGCCGATCAATTCCATTTAATGACGCGAGAAATTTAGATATTTTTGATTCACCCCTAATCAATTTTTTGCTGCTAATTTTGGAATTGAGAGAGAGCAATTTTAATTCCCACAGCCTTCTTGCTCTACTGAAACATCCACTTTGTTCTTATTCACAGCAGCAAGAAATTATTGCTGAATTTGAGATTAAAATTCTGCGCCAGGATCGCTCAGAAACTGGTCTTGTTGGCATTTTAAGAAAGTTAAAATTCGAGCCCCAATTGGAAGAATTTTTCTCTGATTTTTTGACCAAGATCAATTTTCCACTAGTAAAAGTTGCTGAGAATTTAAGTAAAAAAACTTGGGAAGAACTTCTTTCTCAGGAGTCTGCAAAAAAAGAAATTTCAGAATTTTTTCTTAAACTTGAGGAGAGGAATTATTTACCACACTCGGCCGAAGACTTTAAAATGCTGCTTAGTCAGATCACTTATTTTGAAGAGTCTGACTCTGAGGCGCAGATCCAGATTTTATCTAGGATAGAAGCGCGACTGCTTAACTTCGATTTGGTGATTATTGCATCGTTAAATGAGGGAGATTTTCCGGCAGTTGATGGCGAAAATTGGCTCGGAAAAAAAATCAAAAAAGATTTAGGAATTGATTATTCTCTTAAAAAAATCGGACAAAGCGCTTTCGACTTTTGCAACCACCTTTCCAATAAATCTGTTGTTCTGACTCGCTCTAGAAGCAGAAATGGCGTGGCTTTGATCGAATCGCCATTTTTACTTAAGCTAAAAACCTTGTGTCAAAAAAATGGAATCAATCTCTTCAGAACCGAAAAAATAAATTATCCGGAAGCGCCATTTTTTAACGATTTAGCGGCGATTCCGAAAAAAGAATTTCGTCCAAAAAAATTCTCTCTTACCGAGATTTCCGACCTGATCTCTGATCCTTACTCAATTTACGCTAAAAAAATTTTACAGCTTCGCGAGTTACCGAAAATTGATTTTGAGCCATCTTATGCCGAGTTCGGGAGCTTTGTTCACAAGGCTTTGGAAGAAATTGTAAAAAATCCTCGGGCCAGAAATTTTGAAATAATTTTTGAGAAATATTTTTTGGCAAAAGAGGCCAAATTAATTTGGTGGCCAAAGTTCGAGAAAATTTTTTCTAACTTTATTGAAGAAAATAAAATTTTTTCTGATGCAAAAAATGAGACGGAAAAACCGATAAAAATTAATATCGGTGAGATCTTGATTAGCGGAAAAATCGATCGAATTATTTTTGATCAAAAAGGTGAGGCACAAATTTTTGATTACAAAACTGGGCAAGTTCCGAGCAAAAAAGATGTTATCGCCGGAATTGAACCTCAGCTTACCATCGCCGCTTTGGCGCTGATTAATGAATATAAAATCAATTCGCTGAATTATTGGAAACTATCTTATTCAAAAGAGGGCGATCTGCAAAATATTAGTAAAGATCCCAAAGAGATTCTGCGCCTAGTTGATGATGTGAGGTTGATGCTAGAGGGGTTGTTGGGATATTTCTCGAACGATGAAAATATTTACCAAATCACCAAAAAAACCGCGGAAGGTTGTTACAAGAATTTAGCTCGTTGTCTTTAATCTCTTAAACTGACCGTCGATGCAGGCTCCATCTTCAACGATCAGGGAGTCATATTCGATCTCACCGTGAACATTCGCCTTGCTTGAGATGCTGATGTTTTTTGCTTTTATTGATCCATCAAATCTGCCGCGAATATTTAGTGATTCGCTAATAATCGAGCCTTCAACAAAGCAGCCCTCTCGCAGAATTACGTAATTTCCGTTAATTAAGCCTTTTATATTGCCTTCAATTTCGACGACTCCCGAGCTAGTCAAACTACCTTCTACAGTTAAGTCTTTGGCGATGATTGTTGGGGTGGTTTTGAAGTTTGAGCTAAGCATCTCAAGTCTTCTAGTAATTGATCCTTCGCTACTTGAATTGTTTTGTGCTACTGAGATGAGTTTCGATTTTAGGTTAGCTATCTGCATAATTTATGGCTTTTTTACCAGCCAGAAAATCTCCGGCTTCAAGAAATTTTTTTGGATTGAGTGGAATATTTTTGTAACGAACTTCGTAGTGTAGGTGAGGGCCTGTGCTACGTCCAGTATTGCCTTGAAGAGCAATAACATCTCCCTTTTTTACGATTTGTCCGGGAGCCACTTTAACGGAAAATAAATGCCCGTAACGAGTGGTAATTCCGTATCCATGATCAATTACAACCGCGTTGCCATAGCCGCTGAATTTTCCAGCCAATACAACTTTGCCGCGAGAAGGGCTGATGATTTTTTCGTGAGTAACTCCAACAAAATCTAATCCGTGATGCTCGGCTCTTCTTCCGGTAATTGGATCGACTCTACGCCCAAATCCACTCGAGACGTAGTAGTTTTTCATTGGTCGAGATAGGGGAATCGAGTTAACTAATTTCTCTAGAATTATTAAGTGATCGACTTCGTTGATGAAGCGGGCCTTCTCCAAACGCATCTCAAACAAATCTTCGTTTGATAATACTTGAAGCGCTAAGGCCTTATCGATTTCAGAGTTGGCCTCGTCATCGAGAGGTCCGCCTTGCCCTTTAGACAAGTCTTTTTTCTTATTTAGAGAGATTTCTTTTGTCGGCTTAGGCTCTTTGGGTGCCGCTCTTTTGACATTTAATCCGGTAATAGAGATGGCGCTTTCCAATCTTTTGGTTCGCTCCTCAATAACAGAATGAATATCTGAGAGCTGCTGTTTCGAGGTTTTGATTTCTTTTAAAGTATGTTTGTCCTTACGAGATAGCGCGTCCTCATCGAGGTTTTTTGGTTGAGCTTTGTTTTCTTCGATGGCTTTCACGTTGTGGCTAGATCCAGTTAAGACATTAAGATATTCATTGAGCTTTTTTAGTTTCTCATTCGTGTTTTCGAACTCTTCTTGGAAGTATGCACTCATCGAGTGGAGGTGAGAAATTTCTTCAGATTTAGCATTAACTACTTGGTCGTAACGCAAAGATTGGATAAACATATCTGCGATCCAAATAGTAAAAAGTAAGATGCAGCCCTGGGCAACAGGGCCGAAGGTGACGCTACGAATTTTCTGGTTAGTAACAAAAAGAAGAGTTCTTTTGGAAAAGAGAAGTTTGTAGAGAGCGGTTGTCACATTGATTACAAACAATGCGGACTTGGCTCCGAAAACTATTAATTTCTTTTTTAGTTGGTTTCCTTTCATCAGGATTGAAGTTTATGCAGCTTTAAGTGAGATCTTGTTTAAGAACTGAAGGACAAAAATTTGCCGCGGATTGTTTTGGTCGACCACCCAATGTCAAGAATTAATCGGTTGTCGCCTTGACAACAAAACTTCCCTCAATAGGTTGCCGCGCCCTTTCTTCCAGAGATAACGCAAACTTTTCTTAAAAAAATGTCAGAAGCCAAAACAGCAAAAAAATCTACAGAAACAAAAGTTGGGACAAAAAAAACCCACGTATTTGGCCTACATCCAACACAACACAAAGTAACTGTTGTTATGACTGACGGAACAAAGTTCGAAATCATGACGACTTGGGGTAAAGAGGGAGATGTTCTCAAGCTTGACGTTGATCCAAAAAATCATCCAGCTTGGTCAGATAAGGCGACTGGATTTGTTAACGCCAACGACCAAAGAATGGCAGAATTCAAGAGAAAATTTGGTGACTTCAAAATCTAAGAAAGCCCTCTGCCTTTCAGGTTGGGGACAAAAATCAGACTCGCTGGAATTTATTTTCAGCGAGTCTTTTTTTGTCTCATCTTTTGACTATTCACGATTTGACTCCGTTGAAAATTTTTTTTCTGAGATCGAGGCACAAAAAATAAATCCAGAAATTTTAGTTGGTTGGAGTTTGGGTGGACAGCTTGCGATTCGTTTAATTGAGAAAAAAATTCTCCAGCCAAAATTACTAATTCTCCTCGCGCCGCCTTTTCAGATGATTAAAGATGCGCGAATTCAGGCAGGAATGGCGAAAGCAACGTTCGACGAATTTTACAAAAATTTTTCTACAGCGCCGACGCAAACCCTAAAACAATTCGCGATTCTTACTTCGATGAATGATCGCAATGCCGCAGAAATTGCGCGTAGTTTGGATATTAGTGACGGAAATTTTGAGCAGTTAAAATTCTGGCTAAAGGAGTTGGAAAGATTTTCTTGCTTCGACGTCGATTTTTCGCAAATGCCGCGAACCCTTTATTTTCATGGGGCCGGAGACATGATCACTCACATTTCGCAGTCGGAATATTTTCGCGATCGTTTTAAAAATTTGCGTTTGGAGGTTTTTAAGAATTGCGGTCACGCGCCGCATTTGAGCAATTTGCAAGATCTCAGAAAAATTATCGGCGAAGAAGTTGCGCTAATTTCGTAGTAAAAAAAATCACACAAAAAATCTCGATCATTACTGGTCCAACCGTCAGATCAAATTCGCTAGATATCTGAAAAGAAAAACAGGCCACAACCACGCCAATTAAGGCTGAAGTGATTAACATTTGCGTGGCGGATGTGGAGAAAATTCGCGCGATTGCGGCGGGTAAAACTAGAAGAGCGGTGGTTAAAAAAATGCCAACAACGCGAGTGGCAAGGGCGACGGTTACGGCAAGCAAAATCAAAAAAGAGAGCTCCCAGAATTTAATTTTGATTCCAGAAATTTGTGCCAAATCAGAATTTAAATTGATCAGCAGAATCTTTTTTACGCCGAAAATTGTGTAGAAAATTGTTGTCAGTGCAATCAAGGACAAAGCCACTATTTCCGAGGTTTCAACCGCAAGAATGTCGCCAAAAATGTAGGAAGAAAAATCGAGGTTTTGAATCCACAAATCATTCAAAATTATTGCCAGCGCGATGCAAAAATAAGAGCAAATCATCACCGCAGCGTCTTTGCCTAAGTTGCGATTTTTTGTGGCAAGAAAAATCAAAATTGCGAAGAGGGTGGAGAAAATTATTAGCGCTAAAATCGGATTTATTTCGAGCAAAACCCCAATCGCCAAACCAAGCAAAACAGCGTGAGAAAGCGCATCCCCGAAATAAGAAATTTTTTGCCAGACCACAAAAACTCCAAGCAACGAGCAAGAAATTACTGTAAAAATTAGGGCGACAAATGATTGAATTAAAAAGCTCTCAAACACGATTAAATAATTTTACAAATGTCAGATAAAGAGAAGGCGCAGGACTTATTTTCTGTTTTTATGAAAAAACAGGCGCAGGCCAAAAAGAAGGAGGCGGAGATAAATTCTAACACTAAAAAGAAGCCAGAGAAATCACGGCCTAAAGAGCAAAATCAGGAAGAGAAAACTGACTCTCCAGAACAAGAGGAGATGACCGAAGAAGAGCAATTAGAAGATGCAAAAAAATCTTCACGCAACAAAGCAGCGCAGATTGATCAAACTGAAATGATCAAAAAATTATTAATGGAAATTATCGTCAAATATTCGGTTTTGATTGCGCTATTGGTGATTTTTGCTTTTGCCCTCATCAATT
The DNA here is from genome assembly GCA_018970485.1 of Pseudomonadota bacterium. Taxonomy (GTDB): domain Bacteria; phylum Pseudomonadota; class Alphaproteobacteria; order Rickettsiales; family UBA1997; genus UBA2645. Next base: position 33,329 of record JAGWWH010000017.1, read on the forward strand.
TTGGATCCTCTCTTCTTGCGGCGATTAATGGATTATTCTACAAGGCTTTTATTGCGGCGCTCAAGGTTAAGTGATTTTGGCTAATTATTTTTGATGTTTTTACCCCCCTTCTACGCCTTTCAATCTCGTTGATTCTCGCTCTTTTCTAACCAAATAAATTTAAAACTTACGATGCGTCACAATCATCAAGAACAAAATTCCATAGCTGCTAAACTTTTTAAATATGCAGAAGAAGGCGATGAAAATAAGCTTCTTAAGCTAATAAACGAGGGAGGCGTCAACCCAAATGTTTTTAATGAAGCTAGTGGCGATACAGCCTTGATGATTGCTGTAAAAAATGGTCACAAAGAAGTGGTTGAACGTCTTTTGGAGTTTGGAGCTGATCCTAAAGCGTCAAATGTTCAATCCGGCGAAACTGCTTTGATGTATGCCTCAATTGGTGGTCACGCGGAAATAGTTGAACTTCTTTTGGAGTTTGGAGCTGATCCCAATTCAGTCAGCAAAAACATGCAAACGGCCTTAAAATATGCAGCGAGAGAGGGCTGGGAAGAATTGTCCTCACTTCTTTTAAAGGCGGGAGCTGAGGTGGATAAAGCTGATCAATTTGATGCAACGCCGTTAATGTACGCCTCACTTAGAGGTCACAAAGAATTGGTCTCGCTTCTTTTAAAAGCGGGAGCCGACCCCAATAAAGTCAACAAACAAGGCCAAACAGCCGAGCAGATGGCATTAAAAAATAATCGATCAGAAATAATTGATATTTTATCAGCAAGAGCCTCAGAGGTTTTGAATGAGCCCGCATTCCATAATCTTCAATCAACAATAACGGATGTTGCGGTGGAAGAAAGACGAGGCCCAAATCCTTCAGTTGCGACAATCGATTCCCAAAACCAAGCAGCGCAAGCAAATCGAAATAAAAACAACCAAGGAGCTGAAAGATAAATAGTTAAAAGAGCCCCCAACCTAAAAAACCCCTCCTCAACACCCTTCAAAAAACACTAGAATTATAAAATAAAAATTCGGATTAGTCCCCGCATGACAAAGCCAATAACCCTAGGCAATAACCCTCGGCAAGAATTTCTTGAGAAGCGCGAGGTAATTTTTTTTAAAAAAAATAAGGAGATAAAATGTCAAGAGGAAGGAACCCAGGAGTTCACCAGCAATTAATCCAAGACCTGATGAATCGTGAGGATTTGAATGAAGAAGAGCAGAAAATTCTAAACGACCTACTGATCGAGTTCTCTTCGGCCATGAAAGAGGTTAAAGACAGGGCTCAGAAAGAAGAGATGAATTTGGCAACAGCAATGAGTTTGAGTATTGCGGAGATGAAGAAAAAGAGACAAGAAAAGCCTGACGTAAGAAGTGATGAGTTAGGACAGGCTCTAGATCAATCGGAAGTTAAACCATCAGAAAGTGAAGAAGAGGTTAGTAAGGAGGAGTTGAACGAAGAAGAACCCTTTGATCCAAATTTATGGGTAAGGGAAGACAAAGCTAATGAATCGGATTTTGATGAAGAGGAGATACAGCTGGCTCTGGCGCTAAAAATTAGTGAGAACGAATCGATTCAAAAGAAACAGAAGAAGCAGATAGAAATATTTCAAAACGAAGAAGTTCGGGAAAAGGTAATTTCCGCAATAATAATTGGTATGAAGTATAGAGCTAATTTTTCTCTCACAGAAGAAAATGTAAAAACCATTAGAAAAGCCTTTGCAGAAGTATGTGAAATTGAAGCGAGCTCACAGGGCAGAGGAAGTGAAGAGGGAAAGATAAAAGAAAACCAATTTCGGAACAGAGTAATTGCTGAAGCGATCTTGAGGATTTCTTTCCAGAGCATAGGGGTCGAAGCAAATAAAGTGACAATCCCTCAAGGATTCTCTGTAGAAAAATTAAAAAAATTTAAAGAAGTCTTTGAAGAAGTCTTTGAAGAAGTCTTTGAAGAACAATTCAGAAGAAGTTTGCTAGAAAAGGAAAAAGAAGAAACGCGAAACCCAGGCACAGCCTCCAGCGTTGAATGGTCTCCAAGATCTACTGTTAGTCACACAGAAAGCAAATCGATAAGTCCGGTAGTTAGTGGAGATAAAGGTGGAGTTAGAAAATAAAATTAAACAAATGGCGAAATTGGGCCTCACCAACCCAGCCCCTCAAGAACCAATCCCCCCTTCTCCTTAAGTCCTTTTTAAGAGCCAAAACCAATTTAGAGCGAAAACTAAAATCTAGCCCCAAGTCATCCTCACCCTCCGTCATCCCCGCGCAGGCGGGGATCCAGGAGGTTTTGCAACTTACCCCGAACCCTTCTTCCTGGATCCCCGCCTACGCGGGGATGACGGAGGAAACCGCAGTGACGAACAACTTTAGCAACCTTCAACCAATCTAGTAAGCTTCAACCAACCCGCGATCTAGAAGCAGTTGATTCAATTTCCGCCACTTCCTTCTTA
>JAGWWH010000018.1 GCA_018970485.1 Pseudomonadota bacterium
ATAGTTTGTTTTTAGATCCCGCGAGCGAAGAACGAATCTTCAAATTGGCGAAGGTGGGAGATATTTTTTCTGTAAAAAAAGCTAATGAGAGTGAGCCAATTTTTGACCTGAACTACAGATCAAGATCTGACGAAAAAACAAAGACTAAGAGATTCGATTTTTCTAGCGAAGGTAGAGTTTTAGTTAGCGACGATTCTGGTTTTTCTAGGTGCAGTACAGAAATAATTTTTTCATTAGTAGCGCAGCTACGAGAAATCGTAAAAATTGAGGCCAAACATCTGATTGATTGCGATCGAATGGAGAGGGTGAGGTTAATTTCTAGCGCTAAGATTTTACAAAATACTTTGTCTCGACTGTCTTGGTGCGGAGATCGTAATTCAGTTGGGGTCGATAAAAAACAAAATGGAAAGGGAGAAATATTTTACGAAATTATTTCCGCTTTGGGTGAAAATAAGACGGTGTCTTTTGATGAAAATGGCCTCGCATTCATTCAATCGCCTCAAGAAAAATTACCCAAATTACTTGATCAAAATGAGTTGGATCAGCTGATTAAAATGTTGTCGTTAGATGAAAAAATGCTTGATGAAATGGTGGCAAGAGAAGTGAGAAATCAGCAAGATTTACGAAATGCTTTTTTAGGAATGTTCCCCCCTCAAGGCGCTTCGAAGCCTTATTTGCTTGATGATTATTCAAGCGTTTCGGTGCTTTACCTCGAAAAAGAAGGGGCGACAAAATACACCAAACAAATTCAGGGTTTGAGAATATCTTTTGTCTTTAGAGAAGGGCAAAGAGTTGAGAGGCTTGAAGGAGAGGCGAGGGTTAGATTTGGCGAAAATGACATTCACACAGATCTCGAAATTCTTAATCACCAAATAGAGGGCAGTAAGGCCAGAAAGTTAGAGTTGATCGGCAAGTACCTCGCTAAAATCGAAGAGAAAAAAGATCTGCTTCATTTGCTACCGCCAATCTTAGGAGCGAAAAATGGCCTCGAGAGCAATGTCTTTAGTTTTGATGAAGAAGGGATTTCGGTCTCTTTATTCGAAAATCGAGCTTCTCTTTTTTTAAAAACTGAAATTACTCCTTTGCCTTACCACTACGCCTTGGCGGAGAAGAGGTTAAGAAAGATTTTTGCTGCAATCGAGAAGTTAGAAATTGATCGAAAGGCTGCAGAAAAATATTTAGAGAATTCGAAAAAATTTTCCAAAATAGCCTCGTTAATTTCTAGACGAAGAGCAATGAAGCTAGAAACAAGCTCAAAGACGACGATAATTTTAGATGAAAATGGTGGTGCGGGATATTTAAAGAATGCCCACGAGCAGATGCCGAAAGAAGAGAAAATAAAATCAGAAGAAGATGAGTTCGTTCAATCGCAACAACAAAAAAAATCAGAAGAGGAAATAAAAATTCTAAAAATTACCTCAGAGCCGGAGGTGAATCTTGAGCAAGAATCAGGGGCTTTGGGAAGCAAAGAAAAAGTAAAAAATTCTGATTTAGTTTTTGAAGCCAACGCGCCGATTTCCGACGCAACTTCAACAAGAATTTCAGCTAGAAGAAATGTTGAATTTGCTTTGATCAAAGCCTTTAAGAGTAGCTACGCAGAATTTGTTGAAGAGATCGGAAAGAGTGTCGATGAAAAGATTATTCTGGAGGGTTTGGTTAAATCTCAGTTCGTTATTTTGTACAAAGGCAGGGATAATTTTTTCACTTTCAAACACAGTAACGGCGATTCCAAAGATTTTTCTTGGAACGAAGAAGGCGCTTTATCCGTAAAGCGTTCTTTTGGTGATTGCGATATTTCTAGAGTGCTCTTGATTCGTGATTTGGAGAATATTCGGCAGATATTTGAAGGTCATTCTCGCGGCGATTTTAACGATCAGTAAATAAATTTACTTGGTCCCTAAAGTAAAAATCTCAAAGCCATCTTTTGTTACCCCAATCGTGTGTTCAAATTGTGCCGAAAGCGATTTGTCGCGCGTGGTCACTGTCCAGCCATCATGTTTGCTTAAGATTGTTTCGTGCTTACCGGCGTTAATCATGGGCTCGATCGTAAAAAACATTCCTTCTTCCAAAACCAATCCACTGCCTTTTTTTCCGTAATGCAAAACGCTTGGTTCGGCGTGAAAAATTTTACCAATTCCGTGACCGCAATAATCACGCACAACTGAAAAGCCGTTTTTTTCTGCGTAAGTTTGAATGGCGTAGCCAATATCTCCCAAACGCGCTCCGGCCTTGACCTGATCAATGCCAAGCATCAGGCAATCTTGAGTGACTTTCACTAGCCTTTTTGCTTTGATTGAGGGCTCGCCAACAAAATACATGCGACTGGAATCGCCGTGCCAGCCATCAACTATTACCGTCACATCAACATTCACAATATCACCGTCGCGCAAAGGTTTTTCGTTAGGAATGCCGTGACAAACAACGTGATTAATCGAAGTGCAAATCGATTTTGGAAAGCCTCTGTAATTAAGCGGGGCAGGGATCGCGCCATTTTCAATAATCTTGTCGTGACAAAGTTTATTGAGCTCGTCGGTGCTGGTTCCTGCTTGAACAAATGGCGTGATGAAATCGAGGACATGTGCTGCCAAGCGTCCAGCAGAGCGCATTTTTACGAAATCTTCGGAGGAGTGAATTGTAATCGTCATTTTTTAGTTGATTTGCAAAGCTGCGCTGATGTAGGTTCGCGCCCCTATTTCCTCAAATCTAAAATTCCCTCAAAGCAATGGCAAGAATTACAGTTGAAGACTGCGTAACAGTCGTTCCAAACCGTTTTGAACTTTGTTTAGTTGCGAGCAATCGCGCTAAAAGCATTTTGTCTGGCGCGCCAACAACTCTCGATCGCAACGAAAAACCAGCGGTAATCGCTCTGCGCGAAATCGCCGAACACTTGATCGACATTGATGCGGTTAAGAAAAATATCACTCGCACTATCAGAAATCGTGGCCTTGTTGAAATCGTTACTGCTAATGAAGAAGTCGTCGAAAGCATACGTGAAGAAGCTGAATCAAACATCGAGCTAAAAGATAATACCTTTGTTGGCGAAAATCTTCAGGTTGAAGATTAATGCGAGTTTCGTGCTTCGTGCGTCGTGCATCGTATTTCGAAGCACTAAGCACGAAGCACTAAGCACGAATTATGCTCTCCTGTCTTGATCTAATCACCAAAATCCGCTCCTACCACCCCAATCTCAACGAATCATTAATTCAAAAAGCTTACATCTTCGCTAAAGAGGCGCACGGAAATCAAAAGCGCCATTCCGGAGATCTTTATTTTTCTCATCCCGTCGCTGTCGCTGAAATTTTAACTGAATTAAAACTCGACCAAGAATCAATCATTACCGCGCTGCTGCACGATGTTGTTGAAGATACTGAAGTAACTCTTGAAGAAATCGAAAAAGAGTTCGGCGAGCAAGTCGCCAAGCTCGTGGATGGAGTCACTAAGCTCGGAAAAATCGAATCGGTTCCTGCTAACGAAAGAGTTGCCGAAAATTTTCGTAAATTAACTTTGGCGATGTCGGAAGATATTCGCGTGCTGTTGGTGAAATTGGCTGATCGTTTGCACAATATGCGAACCTTGTCCTACATGCCTTCGCAAGAAAAAAGGTCTAAAAAAGCGCGTGAGAGTTTGGAGATTTACGCGCCACTTGCCGGACGTATCGGACTTAGCAAAATCAAGACTGAGTTAGAAGAATTAGTTTTTGAAAATATCGACAGCGAAGCGCGTCAACAGATCATCGAGAAACTCAACGAATTGCGCGAAAAAAACAAAAATCTCATCGATAAAATTTTGGAAGATTTGCGACGCGTTTTGGGCGAAGATGGCGTTGAGTGCGAAATTTCTGGGCGCGAAAAAAAGCCTTACTCGATTTGGATGAAGATGAAGAAGCAAAATATCGGCTTCTACAATCTGCACGACATCATGGCCTTTCGGATTGTCGCGCAAAATATTGGTGAATGTTATCGCGTCCTTGGTGTCGTAAATTCTCACTACAACATGATTCCTGGCACTTTTCTAGATTACATCAGTACGCCAAAAGAAAATGGATATCAGTCTTTGCATTTGGCGATTTTAGGGCCATTCAACAAGAAAATCGAAATTCAGATTCGTGACAAAAAAATGCATGAAGTCGCGGAATTAGGAGTTGCGGCCCATTGGCATTACAAGGAAAAATTTTCCAAAACTTCAAAAGGATCGGTAACAAAAACCGGAAGAGAAAATGAGCAATATCGCTGGATTCGTGAACTAATTAATCTTTTTGAAAATTCTGAAAATTCGAACGAAGCCTTAAAAGATTACAAATTATCGCTGCACAAAGATGAGGTTTTTTGCTTCACGCCAAATGGCGATATTTTTAATTTACCTCTCGGTGCTACAGCGATTGATTTTGCTTACGCCGTGCATTCTGACGTTGGTAATGGCTGCGTTTCGGCAAAAATAAATGGCGTGATCGCGCCTCTCAGACAAAGGTTGGAGAATGGTGATCAAGTTGAAATTGTTACTTCAAAAAATGCCAAACCTTCGCCTAATTGGTTGCAATTCGCTAGCACTTCTAAAGCGCGTTCGGCGATTAAGCATTTTATTCGTAGTCAGAAATTTGATGAATATCAAACGCTCGGTCGGGCGATTTTAAATAAGTTTTTCGCGGCAAGAAATCTTGAGATTAGCGATAAAATTTTAGAAAAAATTCTGCCAAATTTTCATAAAAAATCTGTTGCTGATTTTTGTGTTAAAGTCGCAGAGGGCGTGATTTCGAGGCAAGAAGTGGTGAAAGCAATTTATCCAGATTTTCGCGAAGAAAATAAATCCACTAAACCAAAAATTAGCAGCGAGAAAAAAAATAAATTTGATCATTCTTTGGCGATTGAAGGTTTAGTCGCCGGGATGGCAATGCATTACGCTGGCTGCTGCAATCCAATTCCGGGAGATCCAATTATTGGCATTATTAATACTGGAACTGGCGTGACTATTCACAGCCAAATTTGTCGTAATCTAAAAAGTTTAGTTCTCTCGCCACAACGAATCCTCGATGTTTGTTGGAAGAGTGAAGATGAAATTGGAGAAGTATTTTACGCCTGCAGAATCAGGGTTGTTATTCAAAATCAAAAAGGCGGCATCGCTGACGTCACCAGCATTATCGCCAAGAAACAGGTAAATATTAGTCACATCAGAACCACCAATCGCTCAGCAGATGTTTTTGAGATGGCGATTGATCTAGAGGTTAAGAGCTTGGATCACTTGGAAGAAATTTTGTCAGCTTTGAGAATTTCTAGAAAAATTTTGGAAGTGGAACGCGAATAGAATAAGTTTATGCCCCCCAAGAAGAAAGCGCCAAAACCTTCAGTTGTTGATTTGGAGAAGGCTAGACGTAAAGAAGAAGAGGAAGAAAAGGCCCTCAAACAGGCTGAAGAAGAGTTTGAAAAAGCTGGTATTAGCATCGTTAAAACAGTAACAACCAAGAAGAATAAGAAGCGTCCCGATCCCCAGAAAAATCAAGAAACAAATAAGATAAATAGCGAGTTCCTGATTTCTTGTAGGATGGGAATGTTTCTAGAAGCTAAGCGTTTAATTGAATTAGGAGCGAACTTGCAGCATATCGATGATCAAGGAAATACCGCACTCCATTTCTGCTCTGCACATCGCAGCGCAGAGAGTTTAAGAATTGCAGAGATGGTCGCTGATGCCAATCCCAGCTTTATAAATCTTAAAAATAAATCAGGCCTGACCCCGGCAGCCTTATGTTGCACTACGATGGGCAGTAGCTTGATTTTGAATATGTTGTTAGAGCGAGGATTAGACAAGAATTCGTTAGTAAAAGAAGATAGAAAAGACACCTTGCTACACTCTGCTTGTTACTTCTCTAATCTGGATTCCGTGATGGTTTTGATAGCACATGGAGTTGATATTGATGCAGAAAATTCGAGTCGCTTAAAGCCATTTCAAGCTCTTGACATGGAAGCAGTTTTAAAGATTCAAGATAGAATAAGAGCTCAAAATGAATCGACCAAAAGTCTCAAGCGAGAAAAAGAGAAGGCTGAAGGGGCTGCTCAAGTTGAAGTTCCAGCTCAAGTTGAAGATGAATTGAAGGAGGATGAGAAGGATTTTTCTGAGTTTTTAGTTGCGCAATCAGAGTCAGTATCAGAGCCAATATCAGAAGTATTTAACGGGGGCGTCGAAGAAAAAAATGATGAAGATGTTTTGCCCATTCTTTCAGCTGAGCAAAAATTAGAAGCGCAGAGAAAAGAGATGGATTCATTTCTTGAAGCTAAGACCGAAATAAGATCGGTGTATGATTTACCATCATTTTTGCTCCCGAATATTTTAGAATTAATTCGAGAAAATGTAGGGGTTAGGTTCAATCAAGGAGTTCAAATAAAGGGCAGTAGAGCTTCGATAACAGCTCTCAGCACTAGATTTCCCAGTGATTTAGATCTCGAAGTCTTTGTCGTAGATATGAGATTTTGGTCTGACGAGAAGATTCAAGAATTTGCTCGCAGAAACTTTGATTTAGAATCTTCTTCCAGAAATATTTATCGCGGTCCCCATCACAACGGATCAGCTTTTACCGTTAACATTAAAGACGAAAATAGAAGGCTGGATTTCTCCTTCTATGATCCAAAAATGCTGCCTCCTCACAATCTAAGCTGGGCGACTAATAAAGAGAAAAAGGTATTATTCGATGCCGAAGGAAATGCTTATCATTACCCAGCATTACTCGCTTCCACAGAGTGGGCTAATCATCGTGCTGGTCAATATTCGCAAGGCTTGATTATTAATCCTGAGGCTCGGGGATTGATGCTGAGATTATGCTTCCTTGCTTCGGTTGGTGAGATTACGCGTGACGAAATTCTTGAGGCATTACCAGTAATTAAACCAGATAACCCGGTAGATTTACTTCAGAAAGAGTTCAAGTTGGATAAACTATTCGGTGTAGATCAAGAATCGATTGGAGAGCGGACTCAGAGTTTGGTTTCAGAGGGTTTGGAAAGATTATTCAAATCTCACAATCTTGATCGAGACCAGCAGAGGAGTTTTTTGGAAAATTTAGACTGGGTATCAAAAGTGTTTTACTCGTCTGAGCGCAATAAAGAAGGCTTTTTTCATGAGTTGCATTTATCAGATAGGGGACGTTTCCAGCAAAATCGTATGGGATATTTTCCTCTATACAAATCAATTGAAGGAGCGCTTTCTTCATTTGAAGCTCAACCTTCCTCATCTCCTCTTTGTGGTTATGCTTATAGAACAGATTGCAAGCATGGAAGAGGTTTGGGTTAATCTAGCTCCCGATATTGAGCGTGATGGCGTAATTAGCGTCTCCACGCTTCGCAAAGATAAAAATCTTTTTTGAAGCCTTTTTTGCCTCCTCGATAATCTCTTTGATTTGATCAACTGAAGTAATCGGAATTTGGTTTACTGAGACGATTACATCTCCAATAGCCACGCCTTTTTCTGCCGCTTCAGATTTTGGATTAACTTCAACCACAAGAAGCCCCTCAATACTTAGTTCGTTTTTATCCTTTTTGATTTTGCTTTTGAATTCGGCGAGTCCAAGACCAAGAAGTTGGCCGGTTGGCTTGAGCGCAGCTTGCTTTTTTTCCAAAGTTTTTGTTTCAGAAGTTTTGATTGGTTCTTCACGCATCTTTTCAACCTTTATCTTGAGAGTTTTGGCCTTTCCTTGTCGCCAAACTACAATCTTTGCGGTTTGGCCGATGGGGTATTGAGAAACTGTTTTTGGTAAAGTTTTCATCTCGATAATTTCCTGATCATCAAATTTCAGAATTATATCAGTTGGTAAGATTCCAGCTTTATCTGCCGGCCCTCCTTTTACTAAATCGACAACAAAAGCTCCTCTACTTTTTTCTAATTTCATTGATTCGGCGATATCGTCAGGAACATCTTGAACGGAAACGCCAATCCAGCCGCGCGTGACTTCGCCTCGTTCTTTTAATTGTCGGATAACCTGAACAACAGAATTAGAAGGTGTTGCAAAACCAATTCCGACATTTCCTCCAGAAGGAGAAAAAATTGCGGTACTCATGCCGATTACTTCTCCTCTAGCGTTGAACATTGGGCCGCCGGAATTTCCTTTATTGATCGCTGCGTCTGTTTGTAAAAAGTCATCATTTTGACCATTTTTAATATCGCGACCGCGAGCGGAAAGAATTCCGACAGATACTGATCCGCCGAGTCCATATGGATTGCCAATAACTATCATCCAGTCGCCAATTCTAGCCTTGTTTGAATCTCCAAATTTTATCGATTTTAGCTCTTTTTCCGCGTTGATTTTTAGAAGAGCGATGTCGGTTTTTCTGTCTATTCCGACCACTTTCGCTTTGTATTTCGAGCCGTCATCCATACCAACAGTGATTTCATCAGCATCCTCAATTACATGATTATTGGTAACGATAAAACCGTCTTTTGAAATTATAAATCCTGAGCCAATTGAGGAAATTTTTTTCTTTTGACCTTGATACTGATTTTCGAGATGCCTGCGTAAATCATCGAAAAGTGGAGTTTTTGGTAACTCGCCAAGAACTATCTGATCAACAGTGACGTTGCCAGTTTGCACCTCTTGAATTGCAGAAATATTTACGACAGTTGGCATTAGATCTTCCACGATATCAGCAAATCCAGAAATCACCGCAGGTTTAGATGGCGGAATATCGTTCTTTTTATTTTCTGCAGCAAAGGCTTGCGAAGTCAGCAATAGTAAGGTGAAAGCTATGATGAGATTTTTCATATTTCTTAGTTTCTGGTGCTACCAAAATATTTAAAAAATTCGTTGTCAGGTGAAATTATCATTCGGGTTTTATCGCTCTGTAGAGCGGTTTTGTAAGCATTCATCGAGCGGTAAAAATCAGCAAATTCTGGATCGCGACCATAAGAAGATGCGTAGATTTTTATTGATTCAGCTTCACCGTTACCGCGAGCTAAGTCAGACTGCTTTTTTGCCTCGGCAAGGATAATAGTTTTTTGTTTATCAGCTTCAGCGCGGATTTTTTGCGCTTCTTCTGCTCCATTAGCTCTAATTTCGCGAGCTTCTTTTTCGCGTTCAGTTTGCATGCGGGCGTAAATGGCGTCTGAGTTTTCTTTTGGTAAGTCAGCACGCATAATTCTTACGTCGATGATTTTGATTCCGAAGATTTCTGATGAAGCGCTAACCACGTCTTTAATTTTTTTCATCACGTCTCCGCGATTTTCGGTGAGCAACTCATTAAGAGTAACTTCGCCAATAATTTGACGAAGACTGGAATCGAGAATGCCAGAGAGTTTGCTTGAAAGCGTGTAAGAATTTCCAACCGTAGTATAGAACTTTAATGGATCAGTGATCTGGTATTTGGCGAAGGCGTTTATGATGAGGCGTTTTTGATCTGAAGCTATGACTTCTTGCTCAGAAAGAGCTAGATCGATAATTCGTTTATCAAAAAAAACTGCATTTTGGATTAGGGGAATTTTGAACTTGATTCCAGGAGTATCGATAGTTCGAATCGGTTCGCCGAACTGTAAAATTAAAACTTGTTGTCTCTGGTCGACTGTGAACATCGACCCAAAAAAAATGACAGAAAATGCGGTCAAGCCGATTAAAATTTTTTTAGTTTTTTTGTTCATTTTGTATTTGGAAATTACGGAAGGCATTCCTAGATTAACTTTCCCTAGCGCGACTCAACAAAATGCCCTAGAGACACGTTGTTAGTAGCGGCCCATCTCCCTTCCAAATACTTTTAAATTTCAAACATGAGTAAAGCAAAAACTTTTTCGGCTGCGACAAACTCCTCTTCGGTCTTGACTATTCTTGAAAAAATCAAGCATGACGAAATCAAATTTGTTGATTTTCGTTTTTCCGATTTTTCGGGCAAATGGCTTCATATTTCTCATTGCGCAGATGCAGTAGGGGAAGAAGAATTAACCAAAGGAGTAGCTTTTGATGGTTCATCAGTTGGCGCTTGGAAAGAGATCAATGAGTCAGACATGATTATGTTGCCACAGCTTGATTCTGCATTTGTTGACCCATTTTCAAATCACCCAACCTTAGTTTTGATTTGCGACGTTATTGAGCCAACAACAGGACAGCGCTACGATCGCGATCCTCGCAATACTGCAAAAAAAGCTGAGGAATATTTGCAAAAAAGTGGAATTGGCGATGTTGCTTATTTCGGTCCTGAGCCAGAATTTTTTGTTTTTGATGATGTTCGTCATCAACTAGGCACGCACGGAAGTTCTTATTCAATCGACTCTGAAGAGGCTCCTCACAATTCAGGTAAAGCAATTGATGGCGGAAATCTTGGTCGCAGATCTCAGATCAAAGGCGCTTATTTTGATTCAATTCCCCTTGATAGTGGACAAGATCTTCGCTCCGAAATCGTTGAAACCATGCGTGCAGTTGGCTTGATTCCTTTGTTACACCATCACGAAGTTGCGAATTCACAATTTGAAATCGGCTTCAAATATGATACTCTTACCGGCACTGCAGACAACATCCAAAAGTTCAAATATGTCGTTCACAATGTTTGCCAAGCTTACGGCAAAACTGCGACTTTTATGCCAAAACCAATCTTCGCTGATAATGGCTCGGGAATGCATGTTCATCAATCAATCTGGAGAAAGGGCGAGAATCTTTTTCAAGGAAATGATCACGCAAATTTGTCAGAATTAGCTTTGTTTTACATAGGCGGAATCATCAAACACGCGAAAGCAATTAATGCTTTTTCTAACGCCACAACAAACAGCTACAAGCGCTTGGTTCCTGGTTACGAAGCTCCAGTTCTTTTGGCTTATTCAGCAAAGAATCGCTCAGCTTCAATTCGTATTCCGCACGTTACTAACGAAAAAGCGCGAAGAATTGAAACTCGCTTCCCAGATCCAGCATCTAATCCTTACTTAACTTGTGCAGCTCTACTTATGGCCGGACTTGATGGCGTGAAAAATAAAATTCACCCAGGCGAGCCAAAAAATAAGGATCTTTATCACCTTCCAGAGAAAGAACTAAAGAAGATCCCAACCGTTTCTCGCTCACTTCGTGATGCATTAAATGCTTTGGATAAAGATCGCGAATTCTTGCTCGCTGGTAATGTTTTCACTAACGAACAAATTGACGCTTACATCTCCTTGAAAATGAAAGAAGTTGAGCGTTACGAGCAAATGCCACATCCGGTGGAATTCGAAATGTATTACAACAACTAAAAATTTAGCGGATCATGCGAAGCCTGTTTAAGCATGATCCGCAACCTTCGACAGGCTCATGGTGACTAAACCGAAAAATTAAAATGAAGATCAAATCTAATAAAAATTTAAACACTGTCCTCTGCTTCGCAGATGGCAGTTTTTTTTTGGGCAAAGGAATCGGAAAGAAAGGTGAGGCGGTTGGTGAAATATGCTTTAATACCTCAATCACTGGCTACCAAGAAATTTTAACCGATCCATCTTACGCGGGGCAGATCATCAATTTCACTTTCCCACATATTGGAAATGTTGGTTGCAATTCAGATGATGCCGAAGCTCAGAAAGTTTTTGCTCGCGGCCTCGTGATTCGCGAGGACATTACGCTCGATTCAAATTTTCGTAGCCAAGGCTCGCTAAATTCTTGGTTAGTAAAAAATAAATTAACCGGAATTTGTGGTGTAGATACTCGCGCGATTACTCGTCACATCAGAAAAAAAGGCGCGGGAAATGTGATTATTTCTTATGTTCCTGAAGGCAAAGAAATCGATACAAAAAAACTTGCAGATAAAATTAAAAAACTTCCTGACCTCAGTGGAGCCGAGCTTTGTTCGCAAGTTTCAACAAAAAAATCTTACAATTGGAAATCAAAAACCATTTCTCTTGCGAAGGTTGAAACACAAAAATTTTCTCACGGTTACAAAGTTGTGGTGATCGATTACGGGGTGAAAGAAAATATTCTAAACTGTCTTGCAGATCACGGTTTCAAGGTTGTTGTTCTTCCAGCAAAATCATCTTTTGCGGAAATTATGAAGTGCGAACCAGATGGAGTATTCTTATCAAACGGTCCTGGAGACCCTGAAGCGACTGGCAAATATGCGGTGCCGGTAATCAAAAAAATCATCGAAAATAAATTACCAATTTTCGGAATTTGCATGGGGCATCAACTGCTCTCAATTGCTGCTGGACTCAAGACTGTGAAGATGTTTCAAGGTCATCGTGGCGCCAATCATCCAGTAAAAAATTTACAAAATGACGTAGTTGAAATCACCAGCCAAAATCACGGTTTTTGTGTTTCGGACAAAAAAATTCCAAGCCATATTGAAGTAACCCGCCTCTCTCTTTTTGATAAAACAATCGAAGGAATTCGTCTCAAAAATGCCCCAGCTTTTTCTGTGCAATACCACCCAGAAAGCTCTCCTGGACCTCACGACAGTAGATATCTCTTTAAGCAATTCATCGAACTAATTTCTCAAAATGCCAAAAATTAACGTTAAATCAATTTTAGTAATTGGCTCCGGTCCGATCGTTATTGGTCAAGCTTGTGAGTTTGATTATTCTGGAACGCAAGCCTGTAAAGTTCTGAAAGAAGAGGGTTATCGAGTCATCTTGGTGAACTCAAATCCAGCCACGATCATGACCGATCATAAAATGGCGGACGCGACTTACATTGAACCAATCACGCCTGAAGCAGTTGAAAAAATTCTTGCCAAAGAAAGGCCCGAAGCCGTTCTTCCAACTGTTGGTGGACAAACCGCACTCAACTGCGCCTTAGCTTTGCACAAAAATGGCGTGCTCAAAAAATATGGTGTGCAGATGCTTGGCGCCAATCCAGAGGCGATCGAAAAGGCTGAAGATAGAAGTAAGTTCAATGTTGCGATGGCTAAGATTGGGCTCGAAGTAGCGAAAAATACCGTAGTTGATTCAATGGAAGATGCGATGAAGGCGCTAAAAAAAGTTGGCCTTCCTGCAATCATCCGTCCCTCATTCACCCTTGGTGGATCTGGCGGCGGCATCGCCAACACCGTAGAAGAATTTAAGGAAATTGTTGCTTACGGACTCGACATGTCGCCAACACATGAAGTATTAATCGATGAGTCTCTGCTTGGCTGGAAAGAGTATGAAATGGAAGTTATTCGCGATCGCAAAGATAATGCGATTATCGTCTGCTCTATCGAAAATGTTGATCCAATGGGTGTTCATACTGGCGATTCAATCACTGTCGCGCCAGCTCTGACTTTGACTGACAAAGAATATCAAAAAATGCGCAACGCTTCGATCGCCGTACTTCGCGAGATCGGAGTTGAGACCGGCGGTTCAAACGTACAATTCGCCGTTAATCCAAAAGATGGCCGTTTAGTTGTGATCGAGATGAACCCGCGCGTTTCGCGATCTTCGGCACTTGCATCAAAAGCGACGGGATTTCCAATCGCAAAAATCGCGGCGAAATTAGCAGTTGGATACACGCTTGACGAAATTCAAAACGACATCACCGAAGTTACTCCCGCCTCATTCGAGCCAACGATCGATTACGTCGTCACCAAAATTCCTCGCTTCACTTTCGAAAAATTTAACGAATCAAAACCAACTCTTTCAAGCGCGATGCGTTCAGTTGGTGAGGCAATGGCAATGGGGAGAAATTTTGCGGAGTCAGTGCAAAAAGCTTTGTGCTCGCTAGAGATTGGCCTGACTGGTTTCAACGAGCCGTCAATCGAAGGTTTTTCTGAAAAAAATACTTTGCTGCAAAATCAAAAAGCGATCAAAAAATCTTTGCCAGATTTAGTTCCAGACCGCTTGCTGCGTGTTGGGCAGGCACTTCGTTACAAAATTTCTGTCGAAGAAATTTGCAAAATTACCAGCTACGATCCGTGGTTTGTTCGCGAAATCAAAAAGATCATCGATGCAGAAGCGGCGCTGATTAAAAAAGGTTTGCCGAAAGATAAATTTGGAATTTTGCAGTTAAAAAAACTCGGATTTTCTGACGAAAGAATCGCCGAATTAACCAAGAAAAAAACCGCCGATATTCGCAAGTTGCGCGAGAAATTAAATGTTCGTCCAGTCTACAAAACCGTAGATACTTGCTCAGCAGAGTTTGAGTCAGCGACACCTTACATGTATTCTTGCTACGAAGGCGACGGCATCAATGAAGCAGAATGCGAATCCAATCCAACTAACAAGAAAAAAGTTGTGATTTTGGGTGGTGGTCCAAACCGAATCGGGCAGGGCATTGAGTTTGATTACGCTTGCGTTCATGCAGCAATGACGCTGTCTGAAGCTGGTTTTGAAACAATCATGATCAACTGTAATCCAGAAACTGTTTCGACTGATTACGATACTTCTGATCGTCTTTATTTCGAGCCGATGACACCGGAGCACGTGATTGAAGTGATTCGCAAAGAACAGACTAACGGAAAATTAGTTGGAGTAATCGTCCAATTTGGTGGACAAACTGCGCTTAAACTTGCGCGTCATCTTGATGCGGCGGGCATTCCAATTATTGGAACTGCTTACGATAAAATTGATCTCGCCGAAGATCGCGAGCGTTTCCAACTTCTTTTGCAAAAGATTGGCTTGGTGCAGCCAGAAAACACGATTTGTCACAAACTTTCTGAAATTGAAGGTGCGGTGAAAAAAGTTGGATATCCGGTGGTGATACGTCCGAGTAACGTTCTCGGCGGTCGTGCGATGGAAATTATTTACAACAAAACGAGCCTCGAAAAATACATCAAAGTTCACGGACGCTTCATTTTAGACGGCCCAATTTTGGTCGATAAATTTTTGGACGATGCAGTTGAAATTGATGTCGACGCGCTTTGTGACGGCAAGGATGTCTTCGTTGCCGGCATCATGCAGCACATCGAAGAAGCAGGAATTCACTCCGGAGATTCTGCTTGTTCACTGCCACCTTATTCGCTTTCAGAAAAAATGATCGCCGAGGTTAAGGCCGCGACAATCAAGCTCGCAAAGGCTATCGATGTTGTTGGTTTGATGAATGTTCAATTCGCAGTGAAGGCTGAAAAACTCTACATCATTGAAGTAAATCCACGCGCATCAAGAACAGTTCCTTTCGTCGCGAAAGCTACAGGCATCAATATCGCGCACATTGCTTCGCTTTTGATGGTTGGTAAAAAACTTTCTGAATTCAAATTGGAAAAGGCAAAAAATTACAGCAAAGATTACTTCGCAGTTAAAGAAGTTGTGTTGCCTTTCGCCCGTTTCGCCAACGTGGATACGCTGCTTGGACCTGAAATGAAATCGACTGGCGAGGTGATGGGAATTGACAAAACTTTCGAGCTAGCATTTTTCAAATCACAGCTTGCTGCGGGAAATAAATTTAAAACTTCCAAAGGTAATGCGCTTATTTCTGTAGAGCCGCAAAGCAAAAACTCTGAACTTGTCGAAATCGTCAAAAAATTTCAGAAGAAAGAATTTGGAATTTACGCAACTTCTGGAACTGCAAAATTCCTGACTGAAAGCGGAATCAAAAATGTTAAAATAGTTAACAAAGAACAAGATTCTGGCTACACCGTGATTGATTTAATCAAGGAGAAAAAAATTGACGTGGTGATTAATACCAGCTTCGGTTCTGAGTCTGCAATTCGTAGCTTCGGCATGCGTCGCGCAGCTTTGATGAATCGCGTATTTTACATCACTACGATCTCTGCGGCAAAGTGTTTTGCTGATTCAATTCAGAAGTTAAAAGACGAAAAAGATTTTGACGTTTTTGCGATTCAAAAATTGTAAGAGAGCCTTCCTTGACAAAGCGGGATGTGAAAATAATTTCTCGGCAACTTAGCCTCTCGTTTTTCGAGGGGTTTTTTTGTGAAAATTCTTTTTTTGGCAGGCGTAGCTCAGTTGGTTAGAGCGCCAGGTTGTGGTTCTGGAGGTCGCGGGTTCGATCCCCGTCGCTTGCCCCAGCTCTCGGTTTAAAAACCGAGAGTTCCTCCCTACTTTTGAGTAAATTCATGGATATCATCTTCTTTGCCGCTCTCGCTTTTTTCATTTTTTTTAAACTAAGTAAGCAGCTCGGAAAAATTGACGAAGAAGAGAAAAAAAATATTGAAGAAAAATTGATTCAGATGCGCTCTATTCAAGAGCAAGTAAGCGCTCAGATGAAGCAGAAAGAGAAAATTATTGGCGCCAGCTCCACCCAAAATAAATCAGAAGAGAAAATTTTATCAGAGATTGATCCAGCAATAAAAGAGAGCCTCCTACCAATTTTACAGCGCTGCAATATTAGCGCTGATTTTTTCGTTTCTGGAGCAAAATCTGCTTTTGAAATGGTGCTCAAAGCCTTTGCTGGAAGGGATTTGGAAGTGTTAAAATTTTTATTAGCAGAAAATATTTTTGTAGGCTTCGAAGCTGCAATTAATCAGCACAAAGCAGAAGGAACGGTGGTAACGACAAATCTAATTTCAATTGATGAGGCGCAAATTTTATCGGCAACAATGTTGGAAAATAATGCGCTAATAACGGTGAAATTTGTTTCGAAGCAGATCAACTACATCACTAAGGGCGAAGGAAATATTATTGTTGGCAGAAAAGATGAGATCTCTGAAATAACTGATGTTTGGACATTCAAGCGAGATATTAATTCTACTAATCCAAACTGGATTGTTTCTGCAACCAACTAAATCAAACAATGCCTAACTTCATCGAAACTTCATCAATCGATATTGCGATTAAAAAATTTGATTTTTTCTCTCTTCCGGAGGCGGCAAAAAAACTGAATCGAGACATCTCAAAACTTCCATTCAGTTTGAAAGTCTTGCTCGAAAATTTAGTTAGAAATTTTGACGGTGATGTGGTGAAAGAAGAGCATCTTTTAGCGGTGATTGATTCGGTAAAAAATCCAGAAAAAAGAATCGAGATCGCTTTTTCCCCGGCGCGAGTTTTGATGCAGGATTTTACTGGAGTGCCTGCGGTTGTTGATTTAGCTGCGATGCGCGATGCGGTTGCGAAAATGGGAAAAGATCCAAAGAAAATTAATCCGTTAGTACAAGTTGATTTGGTGATCGACCACTCGGTGCAAGTGGATTTTTATGGTGACAAAAACTCTCTCAAACAAAACGTAGATCTTGAATTTGAAAGAAACTTCGAGCGTTACGAATTCTTAAAATGGGCACAAAAATCTTTTAATAATTTTCGCGTTGTTCCACCTGGAGTGGGAATTTGTCATCAAGTAAATTTAGAAAATCTGGCGCACGTTGTTTGGAGTAGTGGAGGCAGAAAAGATTCGGTAGCTTATTTTGATACAGTTGTTGGAACAGATAGTCACACCACAATGATTAACGGTCTTGGCGTTTTGGGTTGGGGAGTTGGAGGAATTGAGGCAGAAGCAGCAATGCTTGGACAGCCAATTTCAATGCTTATTCCTGAAGTTATCGGTTTCAAACTTACTGGCAAATTACAGTCAAATGTTACCGCAACTGATCTTGTTTTAACAGTAACTCAAATTTTACGTAAAAAAGGCGTAGTTGGAAAGTTCGTCGAATTTTTTGGTGAAGCTTTGTCCGCCCTTTCCTTAGCTGATCGCGCGACAATTGCTAACATGGCTCCAGAGTATGGCGCGACTTGTGGAATTTTTCCAATTGACGACACAACAATCGATTACATGCGACTTACCTGTCGCAAAGAAGAGATTATAGCGCTCGCGCAAGAATACGCAAAAGAGCAGGGTGTTTTTGTGGAAGATTACAAAAATTATTCTCCCGAATTTAGCGAATTGATCGAGCTAGATATTTCTAGTGTTCGTCCAAGTTTAGCCGGACCAAAGCGTCCACAAGATAAAGTTCTTTTGGAAGATGTTTCGAAGTCTTACGAATCATTTCAAAAAGAGATTGGCTCCACTTCTCACGAAAACAAATTCCTAATTCCCGAGTTAAATACTGATTTAGCCGACGGAGACGTGGTAATTGCGGCGATTACTTCTTGCACTAACACCTCCAATCCATCGGTTTTGATGGCCGCAGGATTACTGGCTAAAAAAGCCGTAGAAAGAGGCCTGAAAGTGAAGGGTCATGTTAAAACTTCTCTGGCTCCGGGATCGCAAGTAGTTAGCGAATATCTCGCTGTTTCTGGTTTACAAAATTATCTTGATCAGCTTGGTTTTAATGTTGTTGGTTATGGCTGTACAACCTGCATCGGCAACTCTGGCCCGCTTCATCCGCAAATTGAAGAAACGATAAAAAACAAAAATCTTTTGGTTGGCGCTGTTTTATCCGGAAACCGCAATTTTGAAGGTCGCGTTCATTCTTTAGTCAAAGCTAACTATCTCGCTTCTCCGCCATTGGTTGTCGCTTACGCTTTGGCTGGAAGTTTGAAGATTAACCTAGCGCAAGAGCCAATTGGCACTGACATGAAAGGTGAAAAAGTTTTTCTAAAAGACATTTGGCCGAGCAAGGAAGAGATCAATGAATTCGAAAGAAAACATCTGCATCGCGAAACTTTCGGTAGAAAATATTCTGATTTATTTGGCGGTGGAGATGACTGGAAGAGTATTCAAGTTGAGCAATCCGGCACCTACGCTTGGAACAAAAAAAGTACTTACATCCGTTTGCCAAATTTCTTTGACGATTTGAATCGCGATAACGCCACTGAAATAAAGTCCGCACGTGTTTTGGCCATTTTTGCTGACTCAGTTACAACCGATCACATTTCACCAGCAGGAAACATTTCCGTCACTTCTCCCGCTGCCGCTTATTTGAGCGCAAAAGGAATCGAGAGAAAAGATTTCAACTCTTACGGAGCTCGTCGTGGCAATCACGAAATCATGATGCGAGGCACTTTTGCCAATATTCGCATTAAGAATGAAATGCTCGGTGGAGCTAAAGAAGGTGGATTCACTAAAGACGCAAAAGGAGAGGTGGTTTCGATTTACGACGCAGCAATGTCTTTCAAAGAAAAAAATACTCCTTTGGTGATCTTCGCCGGTAAAGAATACGGCACTGGATCTTCGCGCGATTGGGCTGCTAAGGGAACATTTTTACTCGGAGTTAGGGCTGTAATTGCTGAAAGTTTCGAAAGAATTCATCGCTCAAACTTGATCGGAATGGGTGTTCTTCCTTTGATTTTTAAGTCAGGAGAAAGCCGCAAAACCTTAGGTTTAGTCGGGGATGAATTGATTGATATTTTGGGGATCACTTCTGAAATTTTACCGCAGCAAGATATTAAATGTATTATTACTAAACCTGATGGCTCTAAGAGAGAAGTCACATTAGTTTGTGGAATCGACACTGGAAACGAGGTTGAATATTTTAAACTCGGCGGAATTCTCCAATACGTCATGAATCAAATTTCAAACTAACAAAAATATGCAAATAAGAGTCGTTGGAGCGCATACAGATGTTGGTCAATCGCTAACTCAATATGTGCAAGAAAACTTAGAAAAGGCGGTCAAAAAATATTTTGAAAATGCAGTAAGTGCCGAAGTTCATTTTGTGAAAAATGGCCATATTTTCAAAGTTACCTTGTCTGTTAATGAAGGAATTAGAGGTGGAATCATTGTTAAATCTGATGCCGAAGCCGGAGATGCCTACGGAGCTTTTAATGAAGCCTGCGAACGTTCAGTAAAGCAGTTAAGTCGCTACAAACGCAAAATCAAAAATTACCGTCGCAATGGCGCTGGATTGAAATCTCTCGAGCCAGACTACAAAGCAGTTGACGCGATGAAATACGTTTTGCCGCCTCTTAAATACGACGTTTTTGCGGAGATGGAGAGAGATGAAATGGAAGAGAAAAATGAAGAATCTCACAAAGTAATTTCTGAAAAAACTACCGAGATCGAAGAGCTTTCTGTTGATGAGGCGATCATGAAGATGGACTTAGCAAATCTTCCCGCCTTAGTATTCATCAATAGTCTCAACAAAAGGATTAACGTGGTTTACCATCGTAAAGACGGGAATATCTCCTTAGTCGATCCACAAGTTTAATTAATTTTTAGCGCAGTCAAAAGGAGGTAATTGATAATGGAAGTTTTAGTACACGGAAAAGCGAATCTCGAAATGGCGATTCGTACTTTTAGAAAAAAGACTCAAAGAGAAGGTGTGGTCAAAGAAGCTAGAAGAAGAAAAGCTCACGAAAAACCATCAGAAAAAATAAAAAGAAGAATCGACGAGAGTCGTGCTAGAAGAAAGAAAGCCAGAAATGGTGAATTCGTTTTCTAGTTTAACTCGATTGTTATGATTCAACAAATCCAAGGATCACAGCTGTTCGTCACCTCAATCTTAGTAAGGATTTAGAGGTGGCGAACAGCTTTTTAATTGATAGGCGAAATGCAACTTAGTCACAAAGATAAATCTTTAATCCTGTTAATAACCACCGCTCTAGTTGTTTTGTGGATTATTTTTTCGCTTTTTTCGCACTTGTTTTTTGGTAATTTTAAAAATTCTGACTCTGCAAAAATTATTTCTTCCCCGAAGCAAGATTGGATAAATCTTTCTCGACCCCTTGAACAGTCTGATCTAGAAGATCGTGTCATTCTTTTGGATTTTTGGACTTACTCTTGCGTTAGTTGCATTGAAGCCACGGCTGAAATTAAAAAATTAGAAGAGCGTTTCGGTAACAAGCTAACTGTAATTGGCGTTCATTCTGCTCGCTCTGCTAGTGAGGCTAAAAATTCAGCGCTTAAAAAAGCGGTGTTGAAGCGTAATATTGATTTTCCAGTCGTTAACGATCCCGAGCTAAAGATTTGGAATAATTTTAAAATAAAGTCTTTGCCAAGTTTTGCTCTGATTAACGCAATGGGTAAGCTAGAACGCACCTACTCTGGTTTGGATGAGATGGATCAATTAAAAACCGACGTCAAAAAAATAATCGAAAAGCACAAAATAAAAATTAGCCGCGAGCCTTTGCCATTGATGCTCGAAAAATACAATACGATTGGAAATGTTTTAAGCTTTCCGACCAAGCTCGAATATGCGGCGCGCTTTTCTTACAAATCGCGTAATCTCCCAGTTCTCTTCATTGCTAACAGTGCTCAAAACAGTATCGTAGCTTCCTCGTTGACTGGTGAAATTATTTTAAAAATTGGATCTGAGAAAGAAGGTTTTGTTGACGGAGACTTTGATTCAGCAAGATTCAACAATCCTCTCGGCATCTTATTTGACGGCAATAAGCTCTACGTAGCTGACTCGGGAAATCACGCTTTGCGAGTAATTGATTTTAAAGAAGAAAAGGTCTCGACCCTCATTGGCTCTGGTTTTCGCGGACAGAAAATTGAATCCAATACCGAAGGCAAAAACGCCTCCTTGTCTTCTCCAAGTGATCTCGAATTTTTCCCAAATAAAAACGTGATCGCGATCGCCAATCCGGGCAGCAATCAAATTCTTTCTTACGACATTAAGGCAAATTCTGTTTCTGTTCTTGCTGGCGATCTTGCTCAAACCGCAGATCTCGCCAGCTTTGGCGGCAAGCTCTATTTCGTTGATTCCTACGACTCTTCTTTGCGCGTAGTTGATCAAAAAAAAGAGGTTAAAACTTTGCTCGACAAAGATTCTGGATTGCAACATCCGCTTGGGTTAGCGGTTGATGATACTGGTGTTTACGTTGTCGACAGTCTCAACAACAAAATTCGTAAGTTCGATTTTGCCTCTAAAAAGCTGCAAGATTTTGCTGGCAGCCAAGCTGATTTAGACGAGCCAGAAGGAATAATCGCCGTACTTGATCGCTTCTACGTAGCCGACTCAAACAATAACAGAATCTTGTCGATCAATCGAGGTAGTTTGAAGGCAGAAATTCTGGATGTGATGCCACCTTTAAGACTGCCAAAAGAAGGCTTTTTGGAATATTTGCCAAACCTACAAACTCTCGAAAAATTGGTTGTTAAGAAAGATTTAGAGTTGGCGATCAAGATTGAGCTAGACGATGGTTGGAAGATCAACGAACAGGGTCCGAGCTTTGTTAATCTACTTGGATTAACCTCTCAAGATAAGGCAGATCTTGTTGCCAGCTTCGATTGGGTTTCGGTCAAAGAGAAGGAAATGAAGTTGCCAAAACTTTCTTCGAGTAAGGATTACTTGCTTCAAGGTACAATTTATTACTGCGAGGAGAAAGAAAACGCGCTTTGCTACATCAAAAGTTACGAGCAAAAAATTTCTGCAGAGAGTGAAGGCGCTGAGGAGATTAAAATTATTCTCGGTGGTAAGGATGGCCAGAAATAATGGTCTCGGCGCGATAAATTTGTTCGATTAAAACCACTCGTGCGAGCAAATGAGGCAAAGTCATTTTGCCTAAAGAAAGTTGTAGCGCAGACCTCCTAATGATCTCTGGATCCAATCCATTCGAGCCCCCAATCACAAAAGTTAAATCAGATTCCCCGCTCAAAGCGCAGTTAGAAAATAATTTTGCAAAAGCCTGACTAGAAAATTCCTTACCTCTTTCGTCGAGTGCAATCAGTTTTGTCGAAGGCTTCAAAGCTTGTAAAATCAACCTCCCTTCACCTTCTTTAACTTGCGAAGCGGTAAAGTTCTTGGCGTTTCTTAACTCAAATTCTCTCAACTCAATTTTCCATTTTAGGCGCTTGGCGTAATCCTTGAAGAGAGTCTGCTGCGGTGAATTTTCGAACTTTCCAATTGCTAAAATTGAGATGCGCATGCGAAGGTGGGCGTGGTTTAATTACATTTTGATTCAAATGAAAATCGCGATTTATCCAGGAACTTTTGACCCAATTACCTTTGGTCATTTTGACATTATTCGCAGAGCTGCAGATTTGTTTGATCATTTGATTGTTGCGGCGGCCAAGGACAATTACAAGAACCCGCTATTCACGCTAGAAGAGCGTCTGGCAATGATTGAATCTGAAATAAAAAAATCTCAGATCAAAAATATTTCCGTCGAAAAATTTGAAGGTTTGCTTGTTAACTTCGCACAAGAGAAGGGCGCAAAAGCAATCGTGCGTGGGCTTCGCGCGGTTTCTGATTTTGAATTTGAGTTCCAAATGTTCGGAATGAATTCGCAACTAAATCCCAATATTCAGACAATTTTTCTTCCCGCTTCTGAATCAAATCACTTCATTGCTTCGCGTCTCGTTAAAGAAGTGGCGCGACTTGGCGGCAATGTTTCGAAATTTATTTCGCCGGATGTTGAGAAAATTTTACGTCAAAAATTGGCGCTAAAATAAGATTTTGAACCCGGGTTCAAAATCTCACGAAACACCTTTTAAACCAATAAAATCAAGGCTTTAGACTAGATGCAATTAGGTGCTAAAAACGTACAAAATGAAGCTTGGATTTTAACCGACAAAAGACCAGGAACTGCAGCGCAAGCAATCGGACTCGCCGAAGAAATTGGTCTAAAATACAAAATAATTAACCTCGATTACAGCGCTTTTTCTTCGCTTCCGAATATTTTTTTAAGCGAATCTTTGTTGCGATTAACCGCCGATTCAAAAAAGAAAATTCTTAAATCTGATTACTTACCAAGCCACGTCATTTCTGCTGGCAGACGCTCTGCGCCAATTGCGCTCTACTTAAAAAAAGAATCAAAAAGTCAGACAAAAATAATTCAAATAATGAATCCAAATTTGGATTTTAAAAAATTTGATTTCGTGATTTTGCCGAAGCACGACGAAGTTAGTGCTGAGAAATTTCCAAACTTAATCACGACAATTGGAGCACTAACGCGGGTAGATGAGAAGAGGCTTGCCAGTGAATCAGAAAAATTTCCTGAGTTGAAAAAAAATACCAAAACCAAAATCGCTTTGCTGGTTGGAGGCTCTTCAAACAAAACAAAATTCACGGCTGAATCAGTAAAAAAATTAGCAAAAATTTCCTCTGATTTGGCAAAAAAAATGGACGCGACTTTGCTGGTTTTAAACAGTAGAAGAACCGGAAAAGAGCTTAACGAGGCCTTGAAATCAGAGCTTTCGGGAGATGTTCAATTTTTCGATTGGGAAGAAGTAAAAGAAAAAAATCCTTACTTCGCGATTCTGAATTGCGCTGATTTTTTTGTGATTACGGGTGATTCAGTTTCAATGATTTCAGAATGCTGCTCAACCGGAAAACCAGTTTACATTTTTGACGAAGCGGAAATTTCTTCAGAGAAGCACAGGAGGTTTCACGAAGAATTGGTGGCGCAAAATTACGCGAAGAGATTTTTGGGGGATTCTGTATTGGAAAATTTCTCGCCGCAGAAGTTGTGCGAGACTGCGAGGGTAGCGAAGTTGGTTAGTAAGTAATCCGGATAAGTTCTTCTGGATCTCCGCTTGCGCAGGGATGGCGTTACGAGTAAGTGCCCCAACTTGTCATTCCCCGAAGTCGGGAATCCGGTAGAACTCGTTTTGGTCTCGTCGTTCCCCCGCGCAGGCGAGAATTCCAGATGCTCGTCTTAGTCTTGTCATCCCCGCGCAGGCGGGGATCTAGGAAGGTCGTCGCAACGTTAGATTTTTTTGTATTCCTCGAGCGAATATTCGTCGACTTGAACCGCATCAAGTACTGCATTCATTGCATCAAGCACTAAATGTTTTTCGTTTAAATTAATTATTTCTTTGCTGTGAGCGATTTCGACCAAGTCTTCTAAGCGCTTGCGAGGCAAGGCTTTGGAGCGAATTGCATTTTTGATTTTGCCACGCGCTTCCGCTGCTTTTTCGTGTAGCTTTAAGGCATTTTCGATTCTGCCCAAATTGTCTTTTGAGTTCTGAGAAACGTAGATTCCGTTAGTCAAAGAGTTACGAAATTCGCCAGTTTTAATTAATTCTTTACTGATTTTGTGGCTCAGAGAGTCATTTGCCGGACAAACGAAAGCGTTGAATCGCGACCACATTGCAAAGGGAGCTAGAATCCATCCAGCGTAGCAACCAAGAATGTTTTGGTAGAGACCGTCAATTGCATTTTGTGCTTTGCCGAGCTGCTCTTTGATTGCGTATTCAACTAAAATTTCTTCTGACTTTTTAGAGCCGTCTTCTTGGAATTTCTTCAGGATGCAGGTTGAGATGTACATTGCAGAAAGCACGTCGCCAAATCTTCCGTTGATTTTTTCTTTACGTTTCAAATCACCACCAAAGCGCGCCATTGTTATGTCGGCAAGTAATGCAAAAGTTGCGGAACACCAAGAAATTTTTCTTTCATATTTTGAAACTAGGCCGCGTTTAAATGGTTTTCTGAAGTAACCGCGAGTAATCGAAAGAAGGATCGAACGCGCTAGATTACTAAATAAGTGAGCAACATGCGCGAAGAAAATATTGTTGAAAGTTTTGATGTCGCCTTTCTCTAGAGCTTCGATTTCCTTGTAAGCGTAAGGATGACACATGATCGCACCTTGCCCGAAATGAATTAGGCTGCGTGTCATGATGTTGGCTCCTTCTACAGTAATCGAGATTGGAGTTGAGAAATAAGCATTCGCTAAAACGTTACGCGGGCCACGAATGATGGCGCTTCCGCCCATTAAATCCATTCCGTCGTTAATATTCTGACGGAAGATTTCGGTGGCGTGATATTTCGCAATTGCGGTAATTACTGCTGGTTTCGAGCCAGAATCAATTGATCCCGCAGTGAAGCTACGCATGGCCTCGAGGGCGTAAGTGCGTGAAGCGATTCGCGCTAAAACCTCTTCAACTCCTTCGAATTTTCCAACTTCAGTTCCAAATTGTTGACGAATTGCTACGTAAGCGCTGACTGCGCGTGTAACCATTTTTGAACCACCAGTCGCAGTTGAAGGAAGAGAGATTCCACGGCCTGCTGCTAGGCATTCCATTAACATTTTCCAACCCTTACCAAGTCCCGCTTTTGCGCCAATTACGGCGTCTAAACCAACAATTACATTCTCACCATTTAGCGGAGAATTTACGAATGGAGTATTGAGAGGATCGTGTCTGCGACCTTGTCTGACACCGTGAGTTGTGTTAGGAATTAGTGCGCAAGTAATGCCAACTTCTTCTTCCTCAAATAAGATTTTGTCTGGATCGCGAAGTTGGAAAGCTACGCCAATAATGGTCGCGTAAGCTCCCAGAGTAATGTAGCGCTTGTTCCAATTGAGGCGAATTTTTATTTCACCTTTCTCATCTTTGAACAAAACGCCATTTGAAATTATTGAAGTTGCATCTGAGCCGGCTGTTGGTTCTGTAAGTGCGAAACAAGGAAGTTCACGACCGTCAGCTAAGCGAGGTAGGTAATAATCGCGTTGTGATTCTGTGCCGTAATGCATCAGCAATTCAGCAGGCCCAAGTGAGTTTGGAACCATTACGGTAATTGCGAGTGGAACTGAACGTGAAGAAAGTTTCTGAATTACGGCGCTGTGTGCGTAGGCTGAAAATCCAAGTCCGCCGAACTCTTTTGGAATAATCATTCCGAAGAATTTTTTCTCTTTCAAAAATTTCCAAACATTGTCTGGCAAGTCGCGCAGTATTTGTACTTCGTAGTCTGAGCACATTTCGCAAACTTTCTCCACTTCATTGTCCAAGAAATTTTGCTCTTCAGCAGTTAGTTTTGGATATTTTTGAGCGAAGATCCATTTGAAGTTAGGACGACCAGAGAAGAGTTGTCCGTCAACCCAAATTGTGCCGGAAGTGAGAGCTATTTTTTCAGTTTCAGAAATTTTTGGTAAAAGTTTCAGCGCCTTTATTAGCTTTACCAAGCCTTTAGAAATAAGGTTTTGACGTATTTGTGGAATTAAAAAAGCGGCAACAGTGAGTAAGTAAAAGCTCCAAAAAACCAAACCAAAATCACAGCTCGCTAGATAAATCGTGATTACAAAAAAATGCGAAAGCGCCGAGAGTTTTTTGTAAGAAAAAAGCGCTAAAACGATGATTGTAATTAGCCCAATGTAAGGAGTTAGGCTGAGCTGTGTAGAGACTTCCGTGAGAGTATTTTGATCAAGCATTGGTAGAAAATTTATTTGTTGTTCCGCGATTCTTTGAACTCAAATTAAGTGAAAATTCTTGTTAAGAAAACCTTCTTTAAGTGACGGCAGCTTAAAATAAGATTTTTCACTTCGCTTGAGATGAGAATTTTAGAAGTTGTTAGTAAGATTTGATTGTTAGCTCGCAAGCCGCCTTCACCAAACCACGTATTTGGCCGATGTAGGAGGCGCGCTCGGTGACAGAAACTGCTCCGCGTGCGTCGAGTAAGTTTAGAATGTGACTGGCTTTAAGAGCTTGCTCGTAGGCCGGAAGTGGTAAATTTTTTTCCGCTAACTTCTGTGACTGCTCTTTGCTTTCGGTAAAATTTTTAAACAAGGCTTCGATATTTGAATGCTCTAGAATAAAGGCAGAATTCTCGATTTCGCTTTGTTTAAAAACGTCGCCGTAAGTGATTTTTTCCTCACCTTCAAGACCATTCCAGTTAATTTCAAAGATGCTGTCGAGGCCCTGAACATGCATGGCGATACGCTCTAAGCCGTAAGTAATTTCGCCAGGAATAACTTCGCATTCAATGCCGCCAACTTGTTGCATGTAAGTGAATTGAGATATTTCCATTCCGTTAAACCAAACTTCCCAACCCAGTCCTGAAGCGCCGACAGAGGGATTTTCCCAATCATCTTCAACAAAACGGATGTCGTTGTTTTTGGTGTCGAGGCCAATGAGATCAAGGCTTTGCAAGTAAAGATCTTTAATGTCTTTCGGTGCTGGTTTTAGTAAAACTTGAAATTGGTAGTAGTGACTTAAGCGGTTCGGATTCTGCGCGTATCTTGCGTCTGTAGGTCTGCGACTAGGTTGTGCGTAAGCAACTTTCCAAGGTTTTTTGCCAAGTGCGCGTAAAACAGTTGCTGGATGAAGGGTTCCCGCACCAACTTCAATATCTACGGGCTGTAAGATCGCACAACCTTGCTTGGCCCAAAAATTTTGCAGATCGAGAATAATTTTTTGAAAAGACATTTTTATTAGTGCTTGGTGCTTTGTGCTTGGTACTTCGTGAGATCGAGAGTTTATTTGTCTCGATGCACGAAGCACTAAATTGTAAACGAAGAACCGCAGCCGCAACTGGCTTTGGCATTGGGATTGTTAACTTTAAAATAAGAAGCGCCTAGCTCTTTTACAAAATCAATTTCTGCACCATTTAAAAAAGGTAGAGAAGTTTCGTCGGTGATGGCGATATTTTTTTCAATTTCTAAATCATCTTCGCGCCTTTTATCGTCTAGCTCGAAGATGTATTGAAATCCACTGCATCCACCACCAGAAATTGAAACGCGAAGAAATTTTTGGTGATTATTTTCTTTTGACTGAATCTCGCGAATGCGCTCCAGCGCTGATTTTGAGAGAGTTACTGAATTCATTTGAGTTTAAGAGTTGAGAAAATTGGACTGAATAATTGGACTAGGATCGCTTGCGAAAATAAGAGTCGATTCCTACTTTGCGCGCCCTTTTTTAACTCTAAATTTTTACAGAAAATGGCAATCGAAATGACACTATCAATCATCAAACCTGATGCGACTCAAAGAAATCTTACCGGAAAAATTAACACTAAATTTGAAGATGCGGGGCTAAAAATCGTTGCACAAAGAAGAGTGCAGCTTTCTGAAAAAACCGCTGGCGAATTTTACGCTGTGCACCGCGAACGCCCGTTTTACAACGATCTAGTTAAGTTCATGACTTCTGGTCCAGTTGTAGTTCAAGTTCTTAAAGGCGAAAATGCGGTTGCAAAAAACCGTGAAATCATGGGCGCAACAAACCCCGCAAATGCTGATGCTGGAACAATCCGTAAAGAGTTCGCTCTTTCGATTGAAGCTAACTCAGTTCACGGTTCTGACAGTTTAGAAAATGCAAAGAACGAAATCGCTTTCTTCTTCGCCGCTTCTGAAATCGTAGAGTAATTTTTTGCACACCGCGCTTAAACCCGATATCGCACACACTTTCCATTTGTCACCCCGTCGAAATGACGGGGTCGACTCGTCACTAACTTCTCACCAAACTCATATCTCATTATTCATCACTCCGTACTCACCCCGTCATTGCGAGCGGAGCGTGGCAATCCACTTTTACTCGCGACAAGATGGATTGCCACGCTCCGCTCGCAATGACGTGACGAGTATTCAAAAACTAAACATCCCCACTTTTAGCCCCTTGTCATTTAGATAACCCCACCTAGGTTGCGCCGCCTCTTCGATGTAGATGTTTTTCACATTTCACTTTTCTTGACGCGGGGTAGAGCAGCACGGTAGCTTGTCAGGCTCATAACCTGAAGGTCGGAGGTTCAAATCCTCCCCCCGCAACCAAGACACACAAGGTTTCAGTCTTATTTTCATTTCTTAACATTTTTCTAGGGGATACTTTTCACAGAGTCGCATTGTGAGTTTTGCTGTCTTGCCAACCCTTATCTAAGCTCGCTTAAAAGCCTTTTTGAATTCGAGATTTTCTTTGGATTGGAAAGGTGAGGGGGAATGCGTTGCTACAAAAAAGAACAACAATGGCTCCGTAGACAACATCCTCGAACTCTTCGGTAAAACTAACAAAACCGGAACTCAGGAACTCCGAGAATATGACTTAAACAGTGATGGAGTAATCAACTCAAACGACTCTGTTTTTTCCGAACTTAGAGTCTGGCAAGACTTCAATCAAAACGGCCTCTCTGAAGCAGGAGAACTAAAATCACTAACCGATCTAGGAATCACCGCAATCAACGTCTCAGAAGAATCTCTCACCCCAAGAAACCAAATCTCCGAAGGAAACTTAGTAATCTCCGAAGGCACTTACACCCAAACAACAACCAACCCAGATGGATCAACCAGCCAATCAACAAGATCCTACGCCAATCTCGATCTTGCTGTAAACCAAACTAACTCATCTTCTTACACCTACGCACAGAACGCAGCGATCAGAAGTAATTCATTTGTAATTTTCTTCAATACTGTCACGAATAGCGTCGATTTTGCCTCATGGCAGGGCTCATCTTTTGAGTCCTCTTAGGATGATTTTGACGAGAAAATTTTTTAAGTTAATCAACTTTGGATTAGCACCGGAGCAAAATTATTGATTTAAAAACCACAGACAAAACTCATCACGACCAACAAGAATGAATCCGTTAAACTTAAACTAAAATAATATGAAAAAGTCATTCATGTTACTAATTCCGGCGCTTTTCTTACTCCTGACTTTTCTTATCATTAAGGAGCGCAGATCAAATGCTGTCGAGAATGATGAGAAGTATTTTTATCAGAAAATAAAGGAATTTAAAGATTCAGGAAAAGATTCAATTCCCTTAAAGGAGTTGACGAATTTTGAGTGGGAGAATGTTTGTTATGTATGGCCTTATGGAGACAATAAAGATAAAAGATTTATAGGCGCGAAGCTAAATAAAGAAATTCCAGAAGATGATAACGATGGAAAATTCGGTGTTATTTTTACTTACAAAGGTAGCGGTAGGGTTTTCAGGATCAGTAGAAAGGATTTTAATGCGCAAGAAGAGTGCTCCAGCATCAAAAACGCTGAATTAAAACGATGTGCGGAATCGAGCCCATCTAAACAAGGAAGGTGTTCCGAGTTGAGGCGTGGCAATAAACTATAATAAATAATAACGATCAATTAACCAAACTATGTCAATTATCCCAACTCAAGAAGAATTAAAAAGAGAAGCTTATCAGTATTTTAACAATCACGTTAGGCCGATAGAAACTTATATTAACGAACAAGGAGTTATGAAAGCTCGTGATATAGTTAGTGGTGAAGTAATTGGCTTAAACGATGACCTAGACGCCTTCCGCCACTCCTACGTAATGGGCAAACTGACCCTATCCGGATATCAAAGCTCAGTCGTAAAATGGGTCGGCATAGATCACGAAAGCGGTGATGCCAACAATCCCGAAGAAAAAGACATGGATCTCTGGAACAACTCAATCGGGATAAGAATTGGCGGTATTGCTTTAGATGAAGAAGATTTAGGCAATCGTTTAAAAACCGCCCTAGAAAATGGCCAACTAATCACCAGCCCAAGGCTAATATCCAATGAAGAAAGAAGTGAAGTTCAATCCATAGCCAAAGAGGCTTTATCAGATGCCTTATCATTCGGAAACAGATTCATTTCTAGTTTTATCCAAACCGTCTTCAACACCCTCCTATCCGCCGAAGAATCCGTCCTACTCCCCACTCGTCGCGTAGATCCCCTAACTCTCGATCTCGACAATGACGGAATCGAGCTAGTAAACGTAACTTCCTCCACCGCCTTCTTCGATCTCGACGTAATCGCTAACGAAGACGGAACCTACACCTCCGACGGAGTAAAAGAACAAGTAGGCTGGGTAAACTCCGATGACGGCCTTTTAACTTTAGATAAAAATGGAAATGGTGAGGTAGACAACATCCTCGAACTCTTCGGTAAAACTAATAAAACCGGAACTCAGGAACTCCGAGAATATGACCTAAACGATGCCGAAGGAGCGAGTGGAGTAGGTGATGGAGTAATCAACTCAAACGACTCTGTTTTTTCCGAACTTAGAGTCTGGCAAGACTTCAATCAAAACGGCCTCTCTGAAGCATCCAAGATTAATAAATTAAGGCTTTTAAGCGATTATAAAATTGCTTCACTTGAAGTGGCTCAAGGTAATTTTTGTAATTAAATATCTGCGAAAGCTCAGTAAAACTTTTTCTCTATTTTTATGAAAATTCTAAAACAAAAAAATCTTACAACCTCATTGCTACTAACAGCTCTGATGCTTTTTGCTTCAACTAATCAAGCTAATGCCAATATGTTTAATAAATTCAGGAAAGGGTTTTATTTTGAGAAGTATAACACTGCTGAAGAAGCCACTAATGCATTGCTTGAGTTGCATCCTATCGGGTCGGATGTTGAGGGTTTGATTAAGACGTTGGAGGGGGCGGGGGCTGTCGTGACTGAAGAATCTGAAAAAGATTTAGAAAATTATAAAAAATTTTATCCAAAGGAATATTCTGAATGGAGGAAAAATGGAAACCTTAAAACGTACCGTGCCTCTT
Organism: Pseudomonadota bacterium; assembly: GCA_018970485.1. GTDB lineage: Bacteria > Pseudomonadota > Alphaproteobacteria > Rickettsiales > UBA1997 > UBA2645. Next base: position 31,793 of record JAGWWH010000018.1, read on the forward strand.
ATGACAAGGCGAGTCCATTTTTTGTCTTCATAAATTATCTTAAGTGGAGTTCTGACATTTGGGTGGGTAAGGACAACAAGATAACTTCTATTAAAGTTCACAAAAATAGGGCTTACTAAAAACAAACTTTTAACAAACTTTTTTAACTAAAAATCACGAGGTCACCATGGCACAAATCCAAATCTGGACAAGAGACGTAAACAACACCGGAGTATTCGGTGAATACGCTCCACAACACACATTCTTAGTTAAAGTTAATGATGATGGAACGAGAGAAATTTTAAGAGGCGGACCGGTTGATGATAATATGTTGCTTGGTGATGTGGAGGTGATGAATCAGGAATATAATGACATAAAGCAGAGTGATAAAACCACAGATACCCTAGACTGGTACGACCCCTCCCTCCCCAACACCCAAAACTTCCAAGGCGAAACAATTAAATCCTCTTCCCAATCCGAAATCGACACCCTCTGGAACAACGCCCTAACCAAAGCCCAAGAAATAAACTCCCAAACCTTCGACTACGAAATCACCAGCCAAAACTGCAACACCGTCACTTACCAACTAGCCACAGAAATGGGCTTAGAAACTGAAGTAAGTCAATTTATCTCAGACAAAAAATTAAGCACTCCAGGATATGGCGATGAATTCACTCCAGAATTAATCGAGAGAGCAAAGTATGCTTGGAATTCTTTCGAAGAAGCCACTGAATACATGGTTAAGGAATATGTAAAATCCTTAATAACCACCGCCACCACCATCTCCACCGCCACTCAACTAATCTTCAACACCCTCCTCTCCGCCGAAGAATCCTTCCTCCCCGCCCGTCGCGTAGATCCCCTAACCCTCGATCTCGACAATGACGGAATCGAACTAGTAAACGTAACTTCCTCCACCGCCTTCTTCGATCTCGACGTAATCGCTAACGAAGACGGAACCTACACCTCCGACGGAGTAAAAGAACAAGTAGGCTGGGTAAGCTCCGATGACGGCCTTTTAACTTTAGATAAAAATGGAAATGGTGAGGTAGACAACATCCTCGAACTCTTCGGTAAAACTAACAAAACCGGAACTCAGGAACTCCGAGAATATGACTTAAACAGTGATGGAGTAATCAACTCAAATGATTCTGTTTTTTCTCAGTTAAAGGTTTGGCAAGACTTCAATCAAAACGGCCTCTCCGAATCATCCGAACTAAAATCACTAACCGATCTAGGAATCACCTCAATCAACGTCTCAGAAGAATCTCTCACCCCAAGAAACCAAATCTCAGAAGGAAACCTAATCATCTCCGAAGGCACCTACACTCAAACAACAACCAACCCAGATGGATCAACCAGCCAACTAACAAGATCCTACGCCAATCTCGATCTTGCTGTAAACCAAACTAACTCATCTTCTTACACCTACACCGATCCCGAAGGAAACATCATCGGAGATTATGATCTAAACTTGGATGTTCTCTCCCTGCCAATGAGTAGGGGATATGGTAATGTTAAAGCTCTGCCGATTGCTGCTTCACAGAATACCAACCTTCTAAATCTCCTAAAAGAACTAACCTCACTAACCCCACAGAACTTCAAAAACATTAACCCTCTAGTAGAAGAAATAATCACATCTTGGGCGCAAACAGATTCAATCGATTCATCCTTAATGAGAGGAAGTTTTTCTGCTCAGAAGCTAGCGACGATGGAAGCCTTTAGAGGCGAAGAATATACAACGAGAGAGGGGACTCATGATGTTGAGTTTTGGCAATTGGTACAGGTGCAGACTGCTTGGAACGTTATAGAATGACAGAATAAACTTTTAACAATTTAATCAAAAAGCGTAATGAAAAAAATCGTGAAAACTTCGGTAATTTTAACTCTTATTTTTGGAGTTGGGATTTTTTTGAGTGTTAAAATCGGGATCCTTCCAAATTGGAAGGAGAGGTTTTTTTACAAAAAATTAGAGTCTATCGCGAGCTCTGGTCGTCAAGGTGTGCCATTAAAAGAGTTAACCAATTTTAATTGGGATTATGTGTGTTCGAGATCTAGTTATAATCCTGAAGAGGAAGTTGGATATGCTGATTTTTATTTTGATGATGAGTTAGTGGCAAAGATCAGAACAGGAGACGTAAGTTTATCGTCGAATTCTGACGACAAGCTTTATTTTAACTTCGGTGAATACGTAGGTAAGAAATCAGATAAAAGAAGGTATGATAAGTGTGATCCTAATTTTGAGCCCTCTTATGATGTGGAAATAAAAATTAGATTAATGCGTACCGACAACTATCTCATTATTAATTTTTTATATTAACCCAATAAAATTTAAACTTTATGACATCTATTATCAGCTTAAAAAATCGATATGAAAAAGAAGCCTACATTTATTTCGATCAAAGCATCAGGTCCATTCCCAAAAGAGAAGATGGTACTTTTATCATAGACGCAGACACTGCCCACAACAACGACCTCGACGCCTTCCGCCACGCCTACGTTAGCGCCAGATTCACCCAAGAATATGGAGAACATTTTGCAGATGCTCTTGGTTTAGCTAACGAAGTCGTAAGTAGAAATACGTCGTTGGAAAGAAATATGGATCTATGGAATAACTCAGTCGGGAGGCAATGCGGGATTGATACTCAATCCGGAGATGATGTGGGAAATGCTGTAAAAGATGCTTTAGACAGAGGCGGACTAATCGTTACCACAAACGACTCCAGAAGATTTTCTCAGCACGAAGACAATCAATTCGAAAATTTACTCAATTTAACAAAAGAATTATCTGCTGAGTTGCAATCAGATTTAATAGATTACTGCAAAGATCTTCTCAGTCCACTCATCCAAACCGCCACCACCATCTCCACCGCCACTCAACTAATCTTCAACACCCTCCTCTCCGCCGAAGAATCCTTCCTCCCCACTCGTCGCGTAGATCCATTAACCCTCGATCTCGACAATGACGGAATCGAGCTAGTAAACGTAACTTCCTCCACCGCCTTCTTCGATCTCGACGTAATCGCTAACGAAGACGGAACCTACACCTCCGACGGAGTAAAAGAACAAGT
>JAGWWH010000019.1 GCA_018970485.1 Pseudomonadota bacterium
CCAAGTGGAATCGGAGCGCAGCAAATTTCAATTTCCGCACCAATTACCATCAATGCTGGCGGCAATATGGACGAGAAAAAAATCGCTGATCAGGTGCGAATCGCCATCGATGAAACTTTCAGAAAATTATCCGCCAGAAAACTCGCTTTGAATTACGATCAATGATTTTCGATTCATTTAAAAACCTAGGTGGCAAGCTGAATCTAAACAGCGCGCTAGGAATCAACATGATGATGATTCTTGGTGCTTATCGTTTTGCGATCAGCTCTGCCGCTTTTCAAAATCTCAAAAGACAAAGCGAATATCGCTGGCAGGAAGTTAACAGAATTGGTGCTGATCCAGCTTTGCAATTCACTGGATTTGGCGTGGAAACAATTGATCTTGATGGCGTGATTTATCCACATTTTAAAGGTGGACTTCGCCAAGTGACATTAATGCGCGCTGAAGCAGGACTTGGTAAGCCACTATTTTTGATTTCAGGAAATGGAAATGCTTTTGGCAAATGGTGCATTGTAAAAATTTCAGAAAATCAAAGCGTTTTTATGAAAGACGGCGCACCACTCAAAATCGAATTTTCAATCAGCCTTAAGCGTTATGGCGAAGATGCCAAGCCTGGAGTTAAGGGAATCATTCAAAACATCGTTAAAGCGATATGATCACTTATATCACAAAAGATGGCGATGTGTTGGATGCAATCTGTTTTAAATATTACGGCAGCACTTCGGGAACAGTTGAAAAGGTTTTAGAAGCCAATCGTCATTTAGCAGAATTAGGCGCGATATTTAGCGCTAACATCAAAATTGTTTTACCAGATTTAGGTCAGGAAGAGGAAACAGAAAGTGTTAAACTTTGGTCGTAATATTTGTTATTATCTTGGAGTTTTTTGTAGGAGTAATTAATTTACTGAGAAAGTGTAATTCTAGCCTTCTCAGCTTCTTTATCCTCTATCTCCTCTTTGTTTTTAATCTCCTTATCGATTGAGAAACTCAATTTTCTTATCGCACTTTTTAAAGAGGCTTCCAGCTGAATTTCTTTCTTTGATCTAATTTCTTGTACATATAGTTTTAGATCTTTTTTTGAACCAAAACTGTCAACTGAATCATCCCAGATTTCTTTACCATCTGAAGTAGATACTACATGAGCATCGATTGCAACTGGTCTGAAAGAAGTTCCAAACAGATAAAATCCTCCAAAATAAATTGGCACATTGGTTGCCAACTCGAGACCGGCATTGGCTGTAAGAACAGCTGGATTCCAGCTAGTTACTACGCCAAGAACAACTGTTTCAAGAGCAATATCACCAGCGGCAAGCAATGTTGGATAAAGCAGTCTACTTTTTCCGTAACCAACAATTTCACCATAAAAAACTGCATCGATTCCAAGTTCATTTTTTATTTGCTGAAGCTGATCTTTGCTTGGTTTTTCACCATGTTTTATTCCGAATTTATCAACATCGATTAATATCGGTGTTATTAGCTTACTTTTTTTGAGATGAGAAATTAACTCTTCAGAAGCTTTGTTGTTTATCTTTTTAAAAGAGTCTGCCAACAATAACTCTTCTGTTTTTGCATCAATTTTTTCAGGGAAGGAATCTTGGATTGAGGAAAGCTTTGTGATTGGAGCGGTTATTTTAAAACCAATAATTCCCAATTTTTGATTTTTTGCAACAATCTGATTTTTAGTTAATGGTGTAGCGCAAGATGAAACGAATATTAATAATGTTAATATTGTGAGCTGTCTAAAATATTGGATTAATGTCATTATGGTTTTGCGTTAATTTTTTCTTTTTTTGCTACCTGATAAACTTCTTTTGCGGCATCGACATTCATCATCGCAATTCCAAGACCAACCACAACATCCGGCCAAATTGATGGATAGATTGCAGTCACCATTCCTGTTAAAATAATGGCGATATTTGCTGCGACATCATTTCTTGCTGAAAGAAAAGCGGCGCGAATTATGCTAATATCGTGGTGGCGGTATTTTGCTAAGAGCAAAGCACAACATGAATTTACTACCAATGCACCAAATCCAATCAAAGACATATCAGTTGGTTTTGGTGGCTGCCCACCGGTTATTTGATGATAAACCGTCCAAAGAGTTGTAAGCCCTGGAATGATGATAAAGCTAGCAAGAATCATTCCAACTCTTGATCTAGAAGCAACGCTCCAGCCGATTGCAAAAAAGATCAAAAAATTCACCGAAGAATCTTCAAGAAAATCTATTGAGTCAGCAAAAAGTGAAACTGAATGGATGTTAAGAGCGCCAAAAAATTCGATGAAAAAATAAAGAAAGTTGGCAAGTGCAACAATTAAGACCGCCTGTTTGATTGGTTTATGTGTCACGTGCTTTGCCAATTTTTTTATTAAAACCCTACATTATCGAATAATAATTACTTATTTTTAATTAATAAGCAAGGACGTGCAACCAGCATTTAAAATTACTGCCGACAAGAAAGATATCACAGCGTTAATCGCACAAAGACTGGTTTCAATCAACATCACCGATGAAACCGGACTTGTTTCTGACACTTGTGAAATCCTTTTAGACAACCGCGATGAAAAATTGGAAATACCACCGCGCGGTGCTGTTTTAGAAGTTTCTCTTGGTTACGAGGACAAGCCTCTGACAAAAATGGGAAACTACATTGTTGATGATGTCGAAGTTTCATCACCACCTTTGCAAATGCGAATTACTGGCAAAGCAAGTAACACTCTCAACAAAAATTTAAGCAAAAAAATTAAAGCACCGAAGAGCAAATCTTGGCACGGCTACACGCTGGTTGGAATCATCACAGCAATTGCCAATAACCATGGTTTCAAGGCGGCGATAGATGAATATTTCAAACAAATCTACATCTCGCATTTAGATCAAACTGACGAAAGCGACATCTCTTTCCTGAACACTCTGGCGCAAAGTTATGGTGCTTTTGCCAAGTTGTCTTTGGGGAGATTATTATTTTTCAGAAGAGGAATAAGTATCTCAGAAAATGGCAAAGAATTGCCGACAACAAAACTTTCCGCCGCACAAATTTCTGATTGGAAATTGCGTGTTTCCGACATGGAAAAATTCGGCAAGGTGATTGCCAAATGGCATAATTTTGCCACAGGAAAAGAAGAAGATGTTTTTGCGGGAACTGGCGATCCGGCTTATACGATGCGCTATAAATTTGTCAGTGCTGATCGTGCCAGAGAAGCAGCAAAAGCCAAGCTCGCTGAATTTAAGCGCGGCGCAGAAAACTTAAATTTTTCCACTACAGGAAATCCAAAACTCAGCGCTGAAAACAAGATCACTTTCACCGACATCAAATATTTAAAAAACAAAAACTGGATCATCATAAGTGTTAATCATTCGCTCAGCGATCAAGGATTCACAACTCAAGTAACCGCAATCATCAAACTATCCGATGTGGAGTAAAATCAAAAAATCAGACGAAGGAGAATTTATTCTCACTAAGTGCGAGTTGCAACAGCTCTTGGAGCAAGCCTCAAAGAATGGCGCGAAAATGGCGCTCAGCGAGCTTGGTCTAAACGATGAAAAAGCCGGAATAGATATCAGAGATTTGCGCGAATTACTAAAAGCCTTCCGAATCGCGAAAAAAGACGCTTTCAGAATTTCCGTCAAATGGATTGTGGTCGGAATTATGACCCTCATCACCGCCGGATTCATCTCGCTTTTAGGCGATCATATCAGCCTCAAATAAACAAAATTTATGCCACAATTCGGAAAAGAATCACTCAAAAAATTATCCACCTGCCATCCTGATTTGCAGAAACTTTTTAACGAGGTGATCAAACATTATGATTGCACAATCCTTGAGGGACATAGATCGGACGAAGATCAGCTCAAAGCATTCAACACCGGAAAATCAAAAATAAAATCAGGCGGAAAACATACTCATTCACCATCGCTTGCCGTTGATGTTGCGCCTTGGCCAGTTGATTGGAACGACAAAAACAGATTTTACCATTTCGCCGGACGTGTTCAAGGCATTGCTCAGATGTTGGGAATAAACATCAGATGGGGCGGCGACTGGAATGATAACAACAATTTAAAAGATCAGACATTTTTTGACTTACCTCATTTCGAATTAGCCGATGAATAAAACTACCTGCAAATTTTTAGAAGATTTTAACGGCAATAAATCATCAAAAAGATTAGCCGGAGCTTTTTGTTTGCTAACTGGATCGCTGATGAAACTGATTTTGTTTCTCTATGGATTACGCCACCTCACAGCAACACCTTTTGACAAACTCGATAGTTCTGCAGACAGCCTGATTTATGTTGGCGCAGCTTTGATTGGCTCAGGCTTACTCGAACTTTTAAGACGAGACAAAAAATGATTCAAAACATCTTGGCCAGACTAGCGGCAATCGCTGGTGCAATAATCGCTATTTTTACTCTTGGAAATTTTTACGGCAGAAAATCACAACAAACAAAACAGCTAGAAGAAAATTTTAATGATGCAGTTGAATCAAAAAACAGGCAGGAAAATCGCCGCAACGATGATATTTCTGCTGTTCGCAAGCGGATGCAAAAATACATCCGCAAATAACTTCTGTCTCTGGGCAAATCCCATCACAATCACTCAAAAAGAATTTGATGAAATGAGTGAAGAAACCTTTCGCCAAATCGACAATTTTAATCAGGAATTTGAGAAGCGCTGCGCTAGGTAAAATCATTCTCACTATTCACTTGATAAGTGTTTAAATCCAAGCAGTTATTGGTCTCATAGCATTTACCAACTTTCCGCAATATATGAAAAACAGGTTAATTTACAAAGGATTTATTGAAGACGTTCGAAACGAAAAGTGCAGCGATTTAGAAATTGAAAAGCTGCTCGATGTTTTTGAAGAAGCGGTCAAGTCAATGGCAGAAACTCCTGCCAAAAAATCGTTCTATGATTTAGAAAAATTTGAAGGAACTGATCGTGCGGGAGTGAGTGCTTTTACCCTCACGCTTGAACGTGAGAAAGTTAAAAATATAGAGCAATACACCGGCTATTTTGAGTCTGGCCACAAAAACTTAAAAGTTGTGGCAACGCGCGGCGAGTTTAGAGTCGTGATGTTAAAATCAGGCGGTTGAGTTCAATTCACTATCCCTACATATTTGAATTATTTTCTGAATAGCGTTTTTATCCCTGGTTCTTCCCACAACCACATGATAGTTGGGAGTAGATGATGCTGCCATAAGCCTAATATCAGCAATAATTAAAAGCGTATCTGGATTTGTTAGTAAAACTCTAATTCCCCATATATGACCAGCATTGGGGATTGGTGGTAAAATTTCCCAACTTCCACCAACAACATAAGATAGGGATGGATTTTCAGTTTTTCCTAGAATCAGGTCTGTGGATAATTTTTCAAATTCAATATTTCCGAAATTAGCCATAACATAAGCATGTCCAATTTTTGCCATAGTTTGAGCAAATTCTTTTATCAAGAAGCGAAGCTTATACGTTACATCTTGCCCATATTTTTTAGTAAAATCATCCAACTCTTTATCGTTTGTAATTACGACAAACTGCCATAAAAAAGATGTATCAACACTCGGAGGCATGCCATTCAATATACCAGCTGTCGCCATTTTGATCATATAAGTTGGAGCTGGGAATTCCGATAAAGGAACTACAAATTTATCACCATTAACTTTGGTCACCTCTATCTCATTTTGCCGATTTTTCCGATGTCGAGATGGGAAGCGATGTTTTTCTCGAAAAGTACCAAATATCTCTTTAGCAAATTTGGTTTCAAATTTATTAATGATTTTACAGCATGCTTCACAACTAGCCTTCTCCATGATCTGGACTCCTCCCATTGAAAGAGGTATGATATGCTCATCGGTTAATGTGACGTTTGAAGCATCGCAATATATACATTTACCGATTGATGGAAAGGTAACTTTTTTAGGGTTGAAGGGCTGTATTTCACCGAAAATTTTATCTGTCGCTTCTTTCATCTAAATTTAAACTCCTGACTCTTTTTCTAAAAACCGCATCAAATTTTTCGACGGTATTTTTCATCCATTCATGTTGAGATGGCCAACTTGATTCATCGGTCGGATCAGAATTTCTAAACAAAGCAATTTTTGATTGAGTCTTTTCTGGATTTTCCTTCCATTCCAAAGCACATCTCATTTCAGCTTCAATTGCTGACCTGTCTTTTTCCAAAAGGTGAAAAAAGCCTTTTGCCTCATCCTTATCAACAATGACTAATTCAACTCCAATTTTCTTATCACGCGTGTTTAAAAGCGCTGCTAAGTGAAAACCACTGCGACCAATAGTGAAAATCTGCCAGTGTTTTGGGCGTGAATCCTGCGGACGGAGTTTTGATTTATTTTCTTCAAGATACTTGGTCAGCTCTTCCCAATAGCGGTATTGCAGAAGTTTGGTTTCGCTGGTGGTTTGATCAAGAATATCCTTTGCCGCCTGAGAAACTGTTTTGCTCCAGTTATTTGGCTTTGAAATCACATTAAACTTTGGTGCTGCCGGTGAATTTCCAATGCGCCACAATTCAACTTCAAGACCAAAGAAACGGAATTTTTCATCGGTAATTTCATTAAGCCAATCAAGTGCAGCACGATGTTCTTCGGTAAATTTTGATGCCACCCAAACAATAGTGACAGACTGTAATCCGGCAGCGTAAGTTAAAAGCTGACCAAGATGTTTGTGATCAGTTCTTTCAATCTGATTTTCGATTAATACCATGCTGCCATCCTCAGTATTATTGCATAAAATATCAGCTCTAAACGGCCCCACATCTTTCTCCTGAGCTTCCAGTTCCAACTCAATTCCAATTGCTTCTCCCAACATTTCTAAATTCTTCTCTTCCGCAAGCCAAGGCGTAAAGCTTTGCCCCTCACTTTGCCATATCTCACGAAGTTCAACTTTTTCTAATTTTCCTAACATTTGCTCTGTTTTGTCGTTTATAAAATTAAAAACTGTCAATGGAAGGTTGTGCTAATTATCAATTTTGTACTTTGCTTCTCCTTCTTCTATTCCTTTTCTAGCTTTTTTAAAAGCCCATTTAGGAATTTGAACAGAATCGATATTCAGTTTATTTCTTCTGTCGTTCAATTTTTTTAAATCATCAGTTGCTTTTTTATCATCTATTTCAGTCACCTCTAAATCATAAAAAATTCTTACATCATTGCGTAGAGCATTGTATTTATTTCCAGCTTTATGATGAGCTGCAGCTCTCTCATTAGGATTAATAAAGGTGAATATACCAGTCAGGCCAGCCACAATTATTGAAAGAACTCCTGCAACAATATTATGATGATCGAACTGCGATAAAGCTGAAGCGCCGGCAATTGCAGATAAAACAGCAGAAATACCGCCAAGCCAAAGATTTACATTCACCCAGCATTGAGCCGCACAAAAATGTCCTTTAGCTGAGTGAAGGCTGTCTTCCTCAATTCTATTTGCCTCGTTTATAATTTTTTGTTTGTTGGTCATAGTCATAAGTTATCCATATGCAGGAAAATAGTCTCCAAATATTTTTTGCCATTCTTCAACTGCGCTTCTAATATTACCATTATTTGCATATTGCTCGGCTTTTAAAGCTCTATTGTATGCCGTCTCAAATCTGCTCACCGCGCTGTCAACCGTTGCACAATTTCTGAGACCGTTAATATGCCCTCCGTATTCTACCACATCTTTGATCTTAAATTTAATCAATTCCCGTCCTTTATCAAAGAAAAATCTTACCCCGCTTGGAAAATTGGATATGGTCACACCTGTGAAAATTTTAATCGCAAGCAGCTCAAGATAAAAAGAAGTAAAATCATAATTTATATTCCTGTTCCACCCTTTAATCATTTTCACAATTGGAACAAGATCGCCATTATGAGCAGCATTTTCAGTAGTCATTAACTCAACGTGAGTTTTTGGATTTGTTTCGATCCAAATATTCTTAGTAGAATTCGGGATAAGATATCCTCCACCTTGGCGATAAAATGCAGGAACAACATCGACTATAAAATCTGTGAAAGTAATGGTAACCGCTTGCCCATTTCTGCTTATTTTTGGGGTAGTGGTATAAGTTTTTAATAAAACCCGCTTTACTTTATCAAGTAAGCTCGCTTGTCCAGCCGCTTCATAATATTTTGGATCAAGAACAACAAAAATATCAATATCTGCTTCAGAAAGTGGGGAAATCATTGTAGATCTGATGTAGGAACCTGTTAGAAATGAATCTAAAACATCCATTTGGCCGTTAAAAACATTTCTAACATTTTCCTGCCTAGTTGAAGCGGTGCTTTTTTGAAGTCCGGTAATTTCCAGATTTTCTTTTAGCTTTTGAAATGAGGACGGAATTGTGGTGGCCATTAGAGCTTTCTAGTAAAAGATTTAATTTTTTCTTCACAAATTTCTTCGGTCAATTTCAGAAGCTTCTTCACATCTTTTGCTAAAATTTCTAAATCTCCTTTTGAGATACGAAAATCCGGATCATACCTACCACCAATATAAGCATCATCTAACAGCTTGAAACGGTCTTTATCTTTTTGATTTTTCTTCGGAAAGAGGGTTTTGAGATCAGAATGATATTTGGCAGTTCTTTGTCCAAGCATCCAAAGAAAATGCTCGTTGGGATTGTAGTTGGTAAAAACAAGAAGTATCGATTTGTAGGAAGATTCAACTGACTGATGAAGCTGAAATGCGGCATTACGGTAATCATTCATCTTAACTGCATTTTCATACTGACTAAAAAATGTTTTGGCACTTTTAAACCAAGACGAAAAATGATCCCGTGCAATTCTTTGCTTTTCTTTCGGCTTTAATTTTCTCTTGTTCGCCAGCTTATGTTTTTTTGAATCAAAAAGCGCGACACCTTCTTTTTTGATGTCGGTAAAAAAATATTGCCCTTCAGCAAGGTTGATATTCAGACTTTCAATATCATGAGCAATTGCTCTGACCGGCGCAGTTAGCTTCAGTTTTTCTGTTTTATTCCAAGAAGAAAATTTATCTGTGGATTTCTTTTTTTCCGTCACCACCAAAATATCGTAGTCAGAAATGTGGCCAGTTCTTCTATCATCTTTCAAATCTTTAGCTTCCTTGTAATCACCTCGGGCGTAAGAGCCAAACAGAATAATTTTCTCAACATCTTTACAGTTTTTTTGAATTGCGGAAACGATTTTTTGCAATTCATCCTGTTTATTCTTTGGTAGATGCTTGAGCGATTTTTTCATATTTTTATCATCAAAAATTATTATGTACGTTTCTAAAAAATTTCATAAACTACGCCACGTCCTTTGCCAAAAGTTTTAATCTTTTTCATTTCGAGCAGCTCACGCAATTTTGCTTTTAAAGTGCTACGATTAGCTTGCGTGAGCCTTTGAATGTCAGAGATTGCAAGACGCTTATGATTTTTAAGAACCTTCAAAATTTCTAAATGCAGCTCACCAAAATTTTCCTGCAGAATTTTTTCAGCTTTAACCTTTTTCTCTAAATTATCTTTTTGCTTCTTGAGCGATTTTAAAAAAAACAAAATCCAATTTTCGAATTTGATTTTTTTTGATTCGAGAGTGGTTTGGCAATCGCGCAGATTTTTGTAATAGATGTCCTTGTTATCTTCGATGATACTTTCAAGTGAGCTGTATTGGATGTAGCTGTAGCCAAGTTTTAGCAAAAGTAGATTAGTAAGAATTCTTGAGATTCTGCCATTGCCATCTTGAAACGGGTGAATCGCTAAAAAAACCACAATGAAAATTCCGGTAATGATCAGCGGATGAGTTTCTTTTAATTCGAAAGCCTTGTTAGTCCATGAAAGCAAGTCAGCCATTTTCATTGGCGTTTCGAATGGCGTAGCAGTTTTAAAAACGATGCCAATTTCTTTTCCTTTTGCATCAAAAGCTACGACATGGTTATCGAGCTTTTTATATTCACCGCGATGACGAATATCTTTTGAGCTGTGTTTGAGAAGGACGGAATGTAGTTGTTTTAGATGATTTTCGGTGAGCTTCAAATCTTCGAAACTTTCTAAGATTAAATCCATGGCATCAGAATAACCCGCAACTTCCTCTTCATCTCTGCTTTTAAACGATGTTTTTCTGATATTAGAAAGAAGAGTTTCAACTTGGGCATCAGTCAATTTAACACCTTCGATACGTGTACTTGAGGCAATAGATTCAATCGTCGCTGATTTTTTAAGCATCTTCAAGCGATCAGGCGATAGCGTATTTATCGCCTGCCATCTGCCTTTAAACTCATCAATTTCGCTGATGAGGTTCAATATTTCGTTGGTAATAGTGACTTGGTAGTCAGTCATAAAGTAGCTTTGCTTAAAGTTAAATATCGCAAACACATTCTAAACCAACAATCACCAAATGTCCATAAAAATGTCCAATTATGTCTAATTATTGTAGCGAGTAAGATTCGAACTCACGGTAAAATCCTTACGAAATTTTGCAAAGTGAATTAGGTGAAGGCATCCGATTTTTATCGAACTTTTCGGTATGGATGAAAGTAGCTTTGTAGCCTTGATTTTATTGATTGTGGAAAAGTGCGACCAATTTAGCAAACTGACTCCCATCCACCGCCAAAAAAAGGGTCGACCTCGAAAGAGGCCGACCCTTTTTTATTTGGCGGATGTGGAGAAATTAATCAGAGAGCTCTCGGACGAGTTCGACAATCGCTGCAAGCGATTGCAACTCGTTCCTTAAAAAAATAAAAAACTTACGAGTACAATAAGCTTAATTTTTCTTAGCGAGCGTCAGCGAGTTTAGAAAAATCTTGCGTTTGCAAGCGCGAATGCGCGCCATCTCACTTCCTCGCTTTAGCTAAAGTTTATTGACGATTAATTAGGATTCCGTCCCCTGTTTTGCAGTTATTATTTGATTTTCCTCTCCCAACTTAAATTAAATCAAAATGAAAACCCCAATTCGCTAACACACCAAAACCTCCTTATTACGCGGTAATCTTCAGCTCACAAAGAGCCAGTGATGACTGATCAATTTACGGAATTATGGCGCAAAAAATGGTGGATTTATCGACAACACAACAGGGATTTTGGGAATTGAAAGTGCGCGCGACAATAGCGTATTTTGGATTACGGTGAGCTATTGGGAAAGCGAAGAAGCAATCAAAAATTGTAAAGAAAATCCGCCCACAAAGCGGCACGAAATAGGAAGAAAAAAGAGTGGTACGAACATTTTGAAGTTCGTGTGGCAAGAGTAGAGAGAGATTATTTTAAGAATGCTGAATGATCACCACCGCAAGCCGAGGTCTCTGACATCGACTTCAAGTTTAGTTCCAGAAGAACATGAACGTGGGGACGGAGTCAGAGAATCCGTCCTGCATTAGTGAACCTAAACATTCGTCAGCAATGCGTGAGAATTTTTCTACTTATTTTAGGTGATTTAGGAACAAAAGCTTTTGCCTTGGGATTTAGAGTGTCGGGATTTGGAAATTCATTAGAAGAAGGTGAATCGCTATTTACGTAGATAGGAGTCGGAATTACCAAAGAAGGAAATGGACTAGAATATGTCTGTCCACCAACCCTCTCTGGCTTAGGCATTCCTGCCTTTGCCATTTTTAGAAACGCATCAAGAAAAGCTTCTGATTCCTCTTCCCCAGCCTGAAAAGTTTTTGTACCAACTTCTTCAGCTACTACACTTACTGGCTCTGATTCAATTTTTGGTCTCATGATTTTTCTTTTTTAGATTGAACACTTTTAGCTAAATGATTTGCCCTAAAATTTAGAATATTTTTTAGGACGAAATGAAGAAATATGGGGCTAAATTAATTAGCTAAAAGTGTCTCATAATTTATTTGTGAATCCATTTTCTCGGAAGAATTTCCTTTTTCCTCTTTTTTGGAGTTTTGTAGTTAATCAACTAAAATTTGAGAAAGTTTGCTAAATTATCTAGAAGCTCGGTGTTTGATCTTTTGGAACGAAAACTTTAGCGGCAGCGTTTAAGCCTTTTAAGGAGGAGGTCGGAACTGACTTTAAATCAAAAACTCTTTTGATCACACTTCCTAGAAATTCAGAATCACTAGAATCATTTTGCCTTGGATTTAACGCTGTAAGTAAATTCGTTAAAAATCTTTCTTGTAAGCTTTTGTTAAAATTACGTTTCTGACAATATTGAGAAAGTTTTTGATAAACTTCCGATTCAAGCTCTGTCGAGCTCGCGGACCTATCCAATTTAAGCTCTTTGTGAAGCAAATGACTTGGGGAACGCAATTTATTGAAGGAATCTTCTAGCTCTTTTTCTGTTATCATCTCGATCGTTTCCAAAAAACATAACCGAAGAATTAATCCCCGTGCTGCTGGATTTATATTCAAATCAGTGTCGCAAGGGCTTTTAATAATTGAGCCATCACTGTTAATTATTGCTCTTACTGAATCTCGATTAGTCGTCCAACTTAGCTCAAAAGGAGGCATGTTATTTGGATCATAAATCGAAATATCTAGCCCTCTAATACCATCTGCGATGTTTAGTGAGAAAATCGATCCACCACCGCTTGAAGCTCTGTAAATCTTGGTTGGATCAATAGAAATATCAAAATTCTCAAAAACAAAACTTGCCACTTCTTCGTTAGTTTTTTGATAAATTCCGGGAACCTTAATTTCTAAATCAAGATCTGCTGGGATTCTTGATCCAACTTTCTGATAAACAGCGCTTCCCTTCAAAGCCACCTCACAGCCCTTCTCCAAAAGATGAGCTATTTTTCCTCTTAAAAAGAGTGGCAAATCTTCGAGTGAATTTAATTCACGAGGTCCGGATAAAAATGTTTTTATTTGCTGAGCTTCTTCGTCAAATTTTTTAAATAGCTCTTGAGAAAACTCGGCAATCGCTTCTTTTAAAAGATTATCCGAGATCTCTCCCGCTGATTCTTCGGTCACTTTCGTTAAAAATTCCTCTAGCTCTGGATTCTCCTCCCCTGCTTCAAATAATTTTGAATCTTCACCTTCCTTAACCTCACATTCTTGAGCTGTTTTTTCTGAGTTTGTTTCCCTTAAATCTTCGCCTTTAACTACCTTCTTCGACTTTTTCTTGGAGCCTCTAATTGTTTGGTTGCCGACAGGTTTCTCAACTGTGGCTGATACGGCGGATTGGAATTCGCGAATCGATTTTTTAATTTCTTCTGATGTCTGGAGATCTTTAAAAAAATCCCGAATTCCTTCAGAACCTAAGCTTGCTAATCGAGCTCTTACTAAATCATTTTCAAAAAAAGTTTTAACAGCCTGTTGATTTTTTGCTTCTATTACCCTCCTCAGCTCTGTTTTAAGAACGGCAAAATCTAGATTTTCGCAATTCAAAACCTTTGCCAAGTCACGACTAACACACTTGTCAATTACACATCTGAGAACGGAATGACCTAGACTATTTGTGGCTTCAAGATCCCTTCCACTTTTATCAAATTCCTCCAAAAAACTATTTTTTGAACTCGAAGAAAGGTTTCTTATGTAAGATTTCCAGCGATTTTTTTGTTCTAGTTTAATTTTTTCCCTGAGTTGATTTTCTTTCTCTATTCTAACTTCTTCTTTTCTGATTTCATTAGCATCTTCTAGCTCTGCAGCCGCTTGAATAGCTTTATCTCTGTCTGGCGTTGGATCTAAAAAGTTTTCGGGATTATTTAGAAAATCCATAAAAGCTTCTAAACGATTAACAGCGCTGATTGAATATCGATCTTCTGGACACCCAATTTTACCTATAAAAGCCTCTGCTAAAGCATTACATTTATTCAGCATCAGGCCTCTCATCTCTTCAAAGGCTTCCTCCTTTCTAATTTTATAAAAAAGATTTTTTGTCGACAAACCCCAAACAGAAATTAGTTCAGTTGCCGCTTCTTTTTTAAGAAGACTAGATTCTCGATCTTTAATAATTGTCTCAACAATCTCAAAGATGTGTTCAAGTAATCCGAAGCTGTTGTTAAGGCATTCTGTTACTTTTGGATTTTCTGAAAAAAATAGATCGAATTCTCGAATTGTTGTTGCACATTCCATACTCATTGGATCGCCCTTACTCCTTGCCAAATCAAAAGCGGTAAGGCCTTCGGAATCAGCGTGGTCAACTCTTACACCAATTTGAAGTAGCATTTGTACAACGTGTCTATTTGGCGAAGGTGAAGAAACTGCTCTATGTAAAGATGTTCGTTGCAAAGAGCATTCGGTGTTAAACATTTTAAAAAATTCTTGATCAGCTTTTTTTCCATCAATGGCTCGACTCTTGGCAGAGATTTGAAAACTTTTTATCAGCCATGACAAAACCATTAAATTTCCATCATGCCCCTCGAGAACCTCTCTAAGAGCAACTTCGCCATTTCCTATCTTAGAGTATTCAGCCCAACATTCGTCCAAATCTCCACCAAGAACCGCCCTTCGAAGTGGTAATAAATCTGGATTTATTGGTGCTCTCATTTTTCTTAAAATTAGTTTTACAGGGTTTGACTTTTTCTTCCCCTCTACTCAAGTTGCGCGCGCTTTTTTCTCGCCCCCATCTTTAAATCAAACAAAAAACAAATGCGTTATCTAGCCTTAACTAACAAGGATCGAGCAGAAATGCTTGCTGCCATCGGCGTATCTTCCATTGATCAACTTTACGACGCCGTTCCATCAGAATTTTTGTTAAAAAAACCAATCGAAAATTTACCAAATCACCAAGGTGAATTAGAGGTTGAAAATATTTTAAAATCTTACGCGAACAAAAATCGCGCCGCCTCTGAAGGTCCATTTTTTTTAGGTGCTGGATGCTACAAACATCACGTTCCTGCTACTGTCGATCATTTAATTCAACGCTCAGAATTTCTTACTTCTTACACCCCTTACCAACCAGAAATTTCGCAAGGAACTCTCGCGGTAATTTTTCAATTTCAGAGCATTATTGCACTACTTACCGGAATGGAAGTTGCCAACGCCTCAATGTATGATGGCGCCACTTCAATGGGCGAAGCCTGTTTGATGGCAATAAGAATTAAATCGGGTCGTAAGAATATCGCCATATTCGGAAATGTTCATCCAGATTATCTGGAAGTGACTAAAACCTCACTCGATTTGCACGACGCAAAATTGGTTTCAGAAATCGATGAATCATGCGCGGCTGTAGTGGTTCAATATCCTGACTTTCATGGTGAAATCGGTGATTTAGACGAAGTCAGAAAACAATGTGACTCAGTTGGGGCTCTATTAATCTGCGTCACAAATGAAATTCTTTCTCTCGGTTTATTAGAAGCTCCTAAACAAGCTGATATCTGCGTTGGCGAGGCCTCTTCGATCGGCGTTGGTTTAAACTTCGGAGGCCCACTTTTAGGTTTCTTCGCCTGCAAAAAAGAATTTGTACGACAAATGCCTGGCAGAATCTGTGGTGCAACTGTTGATGTTGACGGCAAACCAGGTTATGTCCTTACTCTAAACGCCCGCGAACAACATATTCGTCGCGAAAAAGCGACTTCAAACATTTGCTCAAATCAAGGTTTGTGCGCAACGGCATTTACAATTCACGCTTCGCTGCTCGGCGAAATCGGTTTCAAGCAACTAGCTTTAATCAATCACAAGAAGGCTTGCGACTTGGCGGATGAATTACAAAAAGTTAAAGGCGTCAAAATTTTGAACCAAAATTTCTTCAATGAGTTTAGTGTTGAACTTAGTAAAGACGCATCTGAAGTGAATAAAAAACTGCTCGCCAAAAACATCATCGGCGGCTTTGCCCAAGGAAATAAAATGATTTTAGCGGTTAACGAACTAACCAGCCAAGACGACATCAAAAGCCTTGTTTTGGCTTTAAGTGAGATTTTGAACTGAGCAAAACCCAAGCTCTATTTTATCTTGGGAAAACTTCCCTGACTTGGCTTTGGAGTCTCTTTACGAATTATTAAAACAGCAAAATCCGCAACTAAAATAATGTTAAAAAATCTGACTTTCAGAAAAGCACAATTAGCAGATTTGCCGCAAATTATTGAAATGTTGGCGGATGATTTTTTGGGAAAATCACGTGAAAAATTTTCAAATTCTTTACCGGATTTCTATCTCAAAGCTTTTGAAGAAATTAACCAAAGCGCTGAAAATTTTTTGCTGGTAGTTGACAGCAAAGAAAAATCGGTTGTTGCCACAATGCAAATGACTTTCACGCCAAGCTTAGTGCGCCAAGGTTCTAAAAGATTAACAATTGAAGCGGTTCGCGTTCACAAAGATTTTCGCAACCAAAAAATTGGTGAAGCAATGATGAATTTTGCAATTGATGAAGCCAAAAAACGCGGCTGCAAAATTGCTCAATTCACTACGGACAAAGAGCGTATTGAGGCTCACAGATTTTACGAAAAACTTGGATTCCAAGCCACTCACTTGGGATTTAAAAAACAAATTTAAACAACCAAATAACGCTCAAAATGACATTTACTCCAAAAGAAATCGGCGGACTAAATCACGAAACCGAACTACTAATCAAACAATCGCGCGAAGGTGCTTGCGGCGTTGATTTGCCAGAAGTTGCTGATTTTTCTTTGCGTACTGGCCAAAAAAAACGCGACTCGATTGGGTTGCCTCAAGTCAATGAACCACAAGTTATTCGTCATTTTGTACGTTTATCGAATCAAAATTATTCAATCGATGCCGGCTTTTATCCGCTTGGTTCATGCACAATGAAGCATAATCCACGCCTCAATGAAAAAATGGCTCGCTTACCCGGATTCGCCGATATTCATCCGCTGCAAGATCAATCTAGCGTTCAAGGCGCGCTCGAATTGATGTTTAATTTACAAAACTGGCTTGCAACTTTGACAGGACTTGGCGCGGTTTCTTTAGCTCCAGCCGCTGGTGCGCAAGGTGAATTTTCAGGAATTTTGGTAATCAAAAAAGCACATGAAAAAAAGGGAGAAGCTAGCACACGCAAAATCATTTTGATTCCAGATTCAGCGCACGGAACGAATCCTGCGACTGCCGCAATGTGTGGTTTTCAAATCAAAGTTATTCCTTCTGATAAAGAAGGTTTAATTGATGTTTTATCTTTAGAGAAGTTGGTTGAGGAGTATGGAGAATCAATCGCTGGCACGATGATTACAAATCCAAACACTTGCGGAAAATTTGAAAAAAATATTAAGAAAATCGCTGACCTGATCCATTCTGTCGGCGGTTACTTCTACTGTGATGGCGCCAATTACAATGCAATCGTAGGTAAAGTTAGACCTGCAGATATCGGCGTCGATGTGATGCATTTCAATTTACACAAAACTTTCTCAACTCCACATGGCGGCGGCGGACCTGGTTCTGGACCAATCGCAGTGCGTGCTGAATTAGCGGAATTTTTGCCAACCCCGCATGTAGCAAAAGAAGGTCAAACTTACAAACTTTATGCACCAAAAAATACTTGCGGCAAAGTAAAGGGATTTAACGGTCAATTCGGAATGCACATTAGAGCCTTAACTTACATGCTTTCGCACGGAGCTAACGGCTTACAAAAAGTCGCTGAAGATTCGGTAATTTCAGCAAACTACATTTTGGCAAAACTTAAAGATTACTATCACGTTCCTTTCGCCGGAAATTGCATGCATGAATGTTTATTAACCGACAAAATCCAAAAAGAAAAAGGCATCTCAACCCTTGATGTTGCTAAGGCCTTGGTTGAGTACGGTATTCATCCAATGACAACTTTCTTCCCACTAGTTGTTTCTGGCGCGATGTTAATTGAACCGACTGAAACCGAAAACAAAGAAACCATCGACGATTTCATTAATACGATGATCTTC
Source organism: Pseudomonadota bacterium (assembly GCA_018970485.1). GTDB lineage: Bacteria > Pseudomonadota > Alphaproteobacteria > Rickettsiales > UBA1997 > UBA2645. The sequence continues at coordinate 17,687 of JAGWWH010000019.1, forward strand.
ATCGCAAAAGAAGTTGAGTTGGGACGCGGCGACAGATTTCATAACTACCCACTTAACACGCCAAGAAGAAGATTAGACGACGTTAAGGCCGCAAAAAATCCCGTAATAACTTGGTTTAACTAGTGAATAATTTGAGTTCAAAATCAGCTTTTTCTTTAGTCGAACTCTCAATCTCGTTGCTGATCATTAGCATCATCATGGCTGGAATAGCTGGAGGAATAAAAATGGTTACTTCAGCCAGATTGGCAAACGCTCGATCAATTACGGCAACTTCTCCGGTACCAAAAATTGAGGGCTTAATTGCTTGGTATGAAACCTCTAGACTGCAATCTTTTCAACCGAATGAAAGCTTAGATGATGGCCAAATAACAGCTTGGTATGATGTCAGTCCTGGTTCAATCGTTAATAAAAAAAATACCTTAATCAGAAACACCCCTTCAACTGCTGTTAGATACCAGCTTGAGGGCATCAACAAAATTCCAAGTATTTATTTTGATGGCAGCGGGAAGATTTCGATCGCAGATTTTTATCAAGGCACAACTACCCAAAATACAATATTTTTTGTCGCCAGACCTTACGCCTTACAAGCAAATACTGGAACCGTCATCGACTCTGGCAATGGCGCGATAACTACAACTTCAATATCTCTCGTAAATAACGGAATATACGCAAATTGGGGCTCGGCAGTATCTTACACAACAACCAACTGCTGTTCAACCAACGAGAATTATATTGTCGCATTTTATGGAAATGGCTCCTCCTCAAAATCATACTTAAACAATGCCACAACAATGACTGGGGGAGCGAATATTAACCCAGGATCCTCTGATTTGCAGGGTCTAACAATTGGCGCAGATCACAACAATCTCCGCAACTTCACAGGATTAATTTCAGAAGTGATCATTTATAATCGCCCTCTCCAAGCTCAGGAAAGAAAAGACGTGATGAATTACCTAAGCCAAAAATACGGAATCAAAGTAATTGGAATCTAAAATGAAGAAATCTAGCCGCTCCGCCTTCACTCTGGTCGAACTTTCCGTATCGCTGATAATCGCCAGCATCATTCTTGGTATGGTCACTCAAGGAATAAAAATAGTCGCCTCATCAAGATTAAATGCCGCAAGATCGATCACCTCAAGATCTCCGGTAAAAAGCATTTCAGGATTGGTTGCTTGGTATGAAACAACTTCGACAGATTCATTAAAAAAAAGTGAAACAGACGATCAAAAGCAAATCAGCGATTGGTACGACATCAGTCCCGATTCAATTCCGGCAAAAAAGAATAGCTTGATCAGAATAGCTCCTTCAGCCGCCGTAACTTACGAATCTGACGGAATTAATAAACTGCCGAGCATCAAATTTAACGGCACCAACAGAATCGAATTAGCAAATTTTTACCAAGGAAGCTCATCTCAGAACACTATTTTTATAGTCGCCAAACCTAGTAATATAAATACGACCATTCTCGACTCTTCTTCTGCCGCTAGCGCCACTACATCAATATCACAAAACTCTAACTCTATTAGATTAGACCTTGGCTCATCAGTTCCAACTGGAACGGCTACTGATCCAGTAAAAAACCTAATAAATGTGAGCTATATTGCTGTAATTTATTTTAATGGATCGAGCTCCAAAGCCTATTTTAACAACGCTTTGGCAATGGCCGGAGGATCGACTATTAATCCAGGCAATTCGTCATTGAATGGCTTATCCGTTGGAGCAACTCGTAACAACACAACAAATTATTCTGGACTGATCTCTGAAATAATTATCTACAACCGACCGCTGCAAATTCAGGAAAGAAAGGATGTGATGAGTTACTTAAGCAAGAAATACGGAATTTCTGTAGTCGGAATCTAGACACCACTTAGCCAATTCCTTCAGCTTCATATTTCGACCTATCTTTGTTTATTTTTTGACAACACTACCAATCAATTAGCCAACAGTGTCTAATGAAAATCATCTTCGATTACCAAATTTTTTCTGCGCAAAAACATGGTGGCATCTCACGCTATTTTTGTAACCTAATTAAAGAAATTGGCCCCGAAGCAAGATTGCCGATCCAAAAACATCAAAATGAATATCTGATAAAAGAGCCCGAAATTGTTGATCTACAAATCGGAAAAAAATCGCACTTAAACTTTTTCAAAAAATCTCCAGATCAAAATAAAGAAGTCACAAAAAAAATTCTTAATTCCGGCGATTTCGATATTTTTCACGCCACTTATTACGACAATTATTTTCTAGAATCTCTTGGTCGTAAACCATTCGTGATTACAATTCACGACATGATTTATGAATTATTTCCTGAGATGTTTTCACTCAAAGATCGTCTGACGATTTTGAAAAAAGAATTGGCTCAAAAGGCTGATAAAATCATTGTCGTTTCCGAACAGACAAAAAAAGATTTACTGAAATTCATCGACATCAAAGAAGAGAAAATCGCCGTAATTTACCAAGCTTGTTCACTTGATGAGAGCTTAATCAAAAGCGTAGAAGTTCAAAAACCGCAGAAAGAATTCTTACTTTTCGTTGGCAATCGCAGCATTTACAAAAATTTTTATTTTATGCTTTCTGCGATTTCTGAAGTTTTGCAAAACAACCCCAACCTTGAACTACTCTGCTTCGGCGCACTCTTCGACAAAAAAGAAAATCGCTTCATTGAGAATTTGGGATTAGAAAAAAAAGTCAGAGTAGTCTCTGGCGGAGATCGTGAGTTAGTAAGTTTATACAAGTCAGCTCTAGCCTTCATCTCACCATCTTACTACGAAGGTTTTGGTGTGACGATTTTGGAATCTTTCGCTTGCGGCTGTCCGGTACTTGCCGCCAAAGCCTCCGCCACTACCGAAGCCGCTGGAAATGCTGCACTTTATTTTGATCCAAAAGATCCTCAGGCAACCAAAAGCGCTGTTGAAAAAATAATCAGCGATTCTGCGCTCAGAGCTGACTTGGTCGCAAACGGCTACGAACAAAATAAAAAATTCTCTTGGCAAAAAGCCGCAACAGAAATGAAGCAAGTCTATCAAACAATTTTATGACCCAATTTGCCCCAATCGCTTTCTTCTGCTTTAATCGCGCCGATAAAACTAAAATGGCTCTCGAAGCCTTGCTGGAAAACAACTCAGCGCAATATTCTGAGATTTTTATTTTCTGCGACGGACCAAGAAATATCAAAGATTTAGCCTCAATAAAAGCAGTTCACGAGGTAGTCGATTCATTTCGCGGCTTCAAAAAAATCAACATCATCAAAAGAGAAGTTAATCACGGCTCGCAATTTTCGATAATTTTTGGCATCCAATCAGTCCTAGAAAATCATGACTCGATCATTGTTGTTGAGGATGACATCGTCACTTCAAAAGATTTTCTAAACTTCACTAACCAGGCATTAGATTTCTACAAAGACGAAAAAGATGTCTGGTGCGTCAGCGGTTTTAATTATCCAAAAAATCTGATCAATTTTCCGACAGGCTATTCTGACGACATCTTCTTCGTTCGCGGCAAAAGCTCATCTTGGGGCTGGGGAACTTGGAAGGATCGTTGGCAAAAAATTGATTTTGAAATCAAAGATTATGCGGAATTCGCCAAAAATAAAAAACTGATCAAAGCCTTTAACCGCGCCGGCGGAAACATGTTCGACATGCTGCGCATGCAGAAGGAAAATCGCATCAATGCTTGGGACATTCAAATGTCTTACAGCATGTTTAAAAACGGTGGCTACACTGTTCACAGCAGCAAACCGTTAACAAAAAATATCGGTTTTGACGCCAGCGGCACGCACACGATTTCTGATTTAGATTTTGTAAATTTTGAGTTCGAAAATTTTTCTAATTTCAAACTGAAGAAGATGTCCGAACTCAACAATAACGCACCTGCAGAGGCTGCCTATTTATCTTTTCATCGCGATCCATTTTTTTTACTCAAATGGGCAAGATCAAAGAAAAAGAGAAAAAATTTTAAGTGGCTTGCTGTCGGATTTTTATTAGCTGAATTGCTCCATCTAATTTTCTAACTAACTTCCCATCACCCTTCGACAAGCTCAGGGTGACTCGCTCTCGATCCGTCATGCTGAGCTTGTCTAAGCATGGCTCAATTATTCAAAAAAATGCTAAAACTAAAAATCAAAAAAAAGCACGAGCTGCGCCTCGTCTACGGCCATCCTTGGATCTTCTCGAACGAAATTGAAAATTTTGCTGAGTTAAAAAACTTAGAAAAAGGCTCGCTCGTTGAAGTCGAAATTCAAAAAGGCGAAACTTGCGCCCTCGCTTATTTCAACCCTCAGAGCTTAATTTCTGGACGCATTTTAAGTCACAAATCTTCGGAAAAAGTCGACGAAGATTTTTTCATCAGAAGAATTTTAAAGGCCAAAGCTCTGCGCGACAAATTTTTCGACAAACCTTTTTATCGCCTAGTTCACTCTGAAGCTGATTTTCTTCCCGGCCTTGTGATTGACTTATTCGGCGATGTTATTTCTTGCCAGATTTCAACTGCCGGAATGGAAAAACTTTCACCACTTTTAATTGCTGCACTCGAAAAAATATTTCCTAACGCCGCAATTATTTTCCGTAATGACATCGAAATGAGGCGCTACGAAGGCTTGGAACTCGAGACCAAAGTCATCAAAGGTGAAATTCCCGAAAAAATCGAAATCGAAGAAAACGGAATTAAATATTTGATCGACGTAAGAAACGGACAAAAGACAGGCTGGTTTTTTGATCAAAGAAAAAATCGCGAATTTGTCGCTTCAATTTCCAAAAATTGTGATGTGCTTGACGCCTTCTGCTATCTGGGTGGATTCGGTTTTAACGCATTAAAAGGCGGCGCAAATTCAGTAACTTTTGTCGACTCTTCTGCCGTCGCTCTTCCTTTGCCAGAAAATGCAACATTCATTCACGAAAAAGTTTACGCACTTTTAGAAAGCGCTGAATTCCAAAAAAGACGTTTCGATATCGTTTTGCTTGATCCGCCAGCCTTCGTCAAAAGCAAAAAAGATTTTTTCTCAGGCATGAAAGGCTATGAAAAATTGATCAAACTTTCGGCGAGTTTAGTGAGAGAGGGTGGAATTTTGATGCTCAGTTCTTGTTCGCATCAAGTTACGCAGCAAGACCTTATCAACGCAGCAAATGACGGCTTTCGTAAGTTAGGTCGCAAAGCGAAATTGATCAGAAGTTTTGGCGCCGATATTGATCACCCGATTCATCCCGGATTGAGAGAAAGTGAGTATTTGAAATCGATTACCTTTTCACTGTAATTATCAAACTCTCCGCGTCATCCCCGCGAAAGCGGGGATCTAGGAGATCTAATCACCTACTCCGAGCGCGCTATTCTGGATTCCCGCCTTCGCGGGAATGACAAACTAAAGAGCTGCGAAAGATCTAGCTTGTTGATCGAACCACAGCGCATCTTCCACCGATTTCACCTTCCGATGCGAAATTTTATCTAAAGTTTTCGCGACAATTTCTGTGATCTGATCAAAAGAAATTTCCCCGCGTAAAAATCTTTCCACCGCAATTTCATTCGCTGCATTAAGCACCGCAGGTGCTGATCCGTCTATCCTTAGAGCTTCACGACAAATCTTCACTGCTGGAAATTTTTTCTCATCAACAGCAAAAAATTCTAACTTCTGCACCTTCGCTAAATCGAGCTGTTGATGCTTGATTTTCATGCGCTTCGGAAAAGCCAAAGCGTAAGAAATTGGAACCTTCATGTCTGGAAGACTCAGAGAGGCAAGGCTTGAGCCATCTTGGTAATTTACTAATCCGTGCACAATTGATTGTGGATGAACGAGAATTTTAATCTGCTCTTTAGAAACCGGAAAAAGATGAAAGGCTTCGATCGCTTCCAAGCCTTTATTCATCATGGTCGCCGAGTCGATAGAAATTTTCGCACCCATTGACCAATTTGGATGTTTTAACGCTTCGGCAATTGAAATTTTCTTCGGATCTTTTTTGGAATTAAAAAATGGACCGCCTGAGGCTGTAAGCGTGATCGAGTCTATCGCTGCAAGATTTTCATTTTCAAAAATCTGAAAAATCGCGTTGTGCTCAGAATCAATCGGCAGAATTTTTACTTTATTTTTTTCTGCTGCTTTCATCAAAAACTCACCAGCGCAAACCAAAGATTCTTTATTCGCTAAGGCGATGTCAGATCCCGCCTCAATCGCCGCAAGGGTTGGTAACATTCCTGCCGCGCCCATAATTGCTGAAATCACCAAGTCACATTTGATTTTTGCAACCTCGATAATCGCTTCTCGTCCGCAAAGGACTTCACATTTTTTTAAATTTCTTAGCGCAAATTTTAGTTCGGAAAATTTTTTTTCATTTTCGATCACCACGTAAGAAGGCTTTAACAGCAAGGCTTGAGTCGCTAAAGTCTTCACATCATTTTTTGCAACTAGGGCAACAACGGAAAAGTTTTCCGGATTATTTTTGATAACTTCGATGGTGTTTTTTCCAATCGATCCAGTTGATCCAAGAATGGAGATTTTCTTCATCACAAAACAAAAACCATCTTCAATAATTAAAATTTTTTGCGCTCACAGCCCTTTCGACAAGATGGCGGTAAGGAAAAAATTTAGATGTAACTGATTTTATTTTGGCCATTGGCGGCATCTCTTTTTTTATTAAATTTAAGCCATGTTTGCGTCGTGATCATCGATTGAGACTATGTCCTTGATGACCTCGATATTAATTTCTCTAAATGAATTTAGTGAGTCCGCAATTTCAGAAGCGCTTATTCCAACTGAAGCCAAGGCTGCACCGCTTAGTTGCAAACCGGTCTCAAGATTTTTTGATACTACGTAACTCGCGCCAACTCTTTTGAATCGATCAACGTTATTGATTGTCTCAGTCTTAGTAATCGTATTTATGTGCGGAAAATTTTCGTGAATGAAGCGAGTAATTTTCATGCAAGCGACTTCGTCTTCCATCGCCACCACAACAGATTCGCAGCGTTCGATTCCGATGTAGCGCAGAATGTCGATATTCATCGCATCGCCGTAATAGATGCTGTAACCATTTTTCTGTTCGAGGCGCACGATGCGGTGATTATTTTCCAATACGATGTATTTGATGTCGCGCTTACGCATTATGTAAGCGGCGATGCGACCAGCCATTGAAAAGCCAATGATGATGATATGTTTTTCAACATCGCCGATCTCTCTTTTTAACTTATTATCCCGCAGAACTTCGGTTATGTAGAGATAGCTTTTTACTTTACGTCCAAGCACGGCGAGTAAGGGAGTGATGGCCATAGTTAGAGTTACTACTGTCATCAAAAACTGCGCTAGATCTACTTCCATCAACCTCTGCTGCACTACCATTAAAAATACTACGAAGGCAAACTCACCACCTTGCGCAAGTAACAAACCGGTGTGAATAGAGGGGGCGATAGGAAAACGAAAAAGACGACAGAGGAGTAAAATAATAATAATCTTAGCGGCTATCAGCGTGATTGCGGCGAGTATGATGTAATGCAGACTTTCCAAAAGCAGATTGAAATCGAAGGACATGCCGATCGTCATAAAAAACAAACTAAGCAACAAAGACTTGAGTGATAATATCTCCTCTTCAACTCGATATTTATACTCAGTTTCTGCAACCATCAAACCGGCGATAAAGGCACCAAGAGCAAATGATAAACCCATCTGGTGACTTAAAAAAGCTGAACCCAAAACAATGATTAAAGTGAAGCTCAGAAAGAGGACGTTATTTTGTGAATCAACAATCATGCGATAGATCGGTCTCAACAAAAGCCTGCCTACCGCAAAAATTATAACTAAAGCTACAGCAGCATCTGCTAAGGCTCCGCCGAGTGCATGAAAAATATTTAGATCAGCTTTTGAAAGCAGCGGGAGCAAAACTAAAATTGGAATTACTGCCAAATCTTGCATGAGCAGTATCGAGAAAGCGAGACGACCAACTCGAGTTGTTTGTTCGTTATTTTCCTCAATCACTTCCATCACAATCGCAGTAGAAGACATCGAGAGTGCGCTACCAATAATGACTGAAAGCTCTGCAGAAAGATGAGCGAAGTAATAACAAACGGCAGAAATTAGTGCAGAGGTAATGATGACCTGCAAACTACCAAAACCCAAAATATACTTACGCATCACTTTGAGCTTATCGAATGTCAGCTCCAATCCGATCGCAAATAGCAAAAATACAACACCGAGTTCGGCAATAGATTTAGTGGTTTCGGTGCTTGTTAAAACGCCAAATCCAAAAGGTCCGATTGCTGCTCCAGCTATAAGATAGCCAAGAGCTGGACTCAGCCTTAGCTGCTTGAAAACGACAACAATCGCCACCATCGCAAAGAGCAGAATTAAAATGTCTCTTAGGTAAGAAAGATCGTGCATTAATTTTTAGTTTTTTATTTTTGATTTCCGATTTCTGGTCTGTATTTTCAACGCCATCTTCTTAGATCTCAAATCTCAAATCTAAAATCAAAATTAATGACGATTCTCTCTGACAGATCGATTGCCGATCTCGTTGAAAAACAAAAAATGATTGAGCCTTTCGTTTCTACTCAAACCAAGCTCGATTCAAATGGTCAAAAAATAATTTCTTACGGCAATTCCTCTTATGGTTATGATGCGCGGGTTTCTAACGAATTTAAAATTTTTACTAACATCGACTCAGCCATAGTTGATCCAAAAAATTTCTGCGAAACTAGTTTTGTAAATCGTACAACTGATGTTTGCATAATTCCGCCAAACAGTTTCGCTCTAGCTCGCACCGTAGAATATTTTAGAATCCCGAAAGATGTTTTGGTGGTTTGTGTTGGCAAATCAACTTACGCACGTTGCGGAATTATTGTGAACGTAACCCCGTTAGAACCAGGCTGGGAAGGTCACGTGACTTTAGAATTTTCCAACACAACTCCCTTGCCCGCAAAAATTTATGCCTTTGAAGGCGCTTGCCAATTCTTGTTTTTCAGAGGCGATAAGCCATGCGAAGTTTCTTACGACATGCGCTCAGGAAAATACATGGGACAAACCGGAGTAACGCTTCCCAAGGTATGAAAAAAATTCTCTGCTTATTTTTCTTATCACTTCCCCAGCTTTCTCTTGCTGTAGAAATAAGAAATATTGGCGATGAAACCTATTCTAACGAAGAAGTTAAACCATTGGTATCAACAGAATTCACTGATGTTCGCGGTAATCAGGTAAATGATTTTTCCAAAGAAGCTCCGTCAATTTTTACTCCAAAAACTCCAACTCCTGCCCGCTTTTTTTCTGCTGATTTATCAATGCCAGATAGCTTCTCCAGCACTAACAATCTCGCCAAAAAAACTGGATCATTTTATCGCGCTTTTGGCGAAGTAATTTTTTTACAAGGCAACATTTCAGACTCTTTTGGCGTGCCAATTTACAATGCAATTATCGAGATCTGGCAAACTAACGCCGCTGGAAAATATCACACTTTGCTCGAACCAAATAGCGAATATGTCGACAAATATTTTAGCATGTCGGGACGCGCAATAACCGATAATTTAGGAAATTACCACTTCATCACCATCATGCCTGGAAGCTCTCCTGGAAGGGCTTCCCACATCAACATGAACATTTATCATCCAAAGTTTGGTAAGCTAGAAACAGAAATGTATTTCGCAGGCCATCCCTACAATCAAAACGATTATCAATATTTATCTTACTCAGAAGAAGAGCGAAAATTACTTACCGCTTCAGTTCACAGCTCTGATATGCTCAACACAAAATCGATAAAATTGTGCACCTTCAACATCGTTTTGAAAGGCATCCATCAGTTCAAAAAATATTAGTATGAAATCTCAAATAAAATCTCAGCGACAGCTGCAAATAGGCGAAAATATTAAGCGCGTAATGTCAGAAATTTTTTTTCGTGAAGATATTTCAACGATTTCTGGCTGCTTGATTACGATACTCGAAGCTGATGTGAGTCCAGATGCCAAAGCCGCTCGCGTCTTTGTTGATGTTTTTGGCAATGAAGAAATGCACAGCGTCGTCATCAAAAAACTTAACGAATTAGTGCCACATTTTCGTTACCAACTAGCTAAAAAAATCACTCTACGCTCGGTTCCAGAAATAATTTTTACCTTAGACAAAAGCGGCTCGAGAGTTAGTAGTTTAGAATCTCTCCTCAGCGAAGAAGCGAAAAAATTTAACAAAAAAAATGTCAGAAAAAAACCTAAATAAATTATCGGGTGGATCACTTTTACATTACATCCACGAGATCCAAAAGTTTCCCTTACTAACAGCAGAAGAAGAAAAGGCTTACGCTATTTCTTTTGCTGAAACGGGAGACAAAGAAGCGGCAAAGATGTTGATTCAAAGCCACTTGCGATTGGTCGTAAAAATGGCCAGCAAATATCGCAATTACGGCCTGCCCGTTCAAGATTTAATCGCCGAAGGCAATTTAGGACTAATTCACGCCGTAAAAAAATTCGATCCTCAAAAAGGTTTTCGCTTCTCAACTTATTCAATGTGGTGGATTCGCGCTTACATTCAGGATCACATTCTACGCTCTTGGTCCTTAGTGAAAATCGGCACAACTGCGGCACAAAAAAAACTCTTTTTCAATCTACATAAAATCAAAAAAAAGCTCGGAATTTATTCTGGCGAATCAGCTTTGGACTCTTCGCAAGTCAAGCATGTAGCGGAACTTCTCAATGTTTCAGATAAAGAAGTTTTGGAAATGGATTCACGACTTTCACAATCTGACTCATCTTTGAATAAACAAATCGGTGAAGAAGGAGACTCGATCGAAGTAGTTGATTTGATGGCCGCAAACCAAGAGAGCCAAGAGGATATCGCCATCAACAATCAAGAAAAATCACAACGCGAATCACTTTTTCGCAACGCTTTTGAAAAGTTAAACGAGCGCGAAAAAGATATTTTGTTCAAAAGGCAAATGTCTGAAGACGCGATGACTCTCGAGGAATTAAGTCAAGTCCACAAAGTGTCGCGCGAGCGCATCCGTCAAATCGAAGAAGCGGCGATTAAAAAAATCAGAAAACTCATTTCGGAAGAAATGGAGAAAAGTAAAAAGTAAAAAATATGGATCGCCGCGCTTTGCTCGCGATGACTTTGGAGAGTAATGTGCTCATCACTAGTCACGTCATTGCGGACGAAGCGCGGCAATCCATTTCTTCGTAAGTAAAATAAAAAAATGTTCACCGGAATCATCACTCATCAAGGCAAGGTCGAAGAGCTAAAACAAAACAGTAAAAAAGATTTACTGCTCAAAATTTTCGTCGCCAAAAAAATAAATCGTAAGCTGACGATCGGCTGCTCTATTGCCTGCAACGGCATTTGTTTAACTTTGATTTCACAACAAAAAAACACCCTCTCCTTCCAAGCCTCAAAAGAAACTTGTGACAAAACTACTTTGGCGAAGTGGAAAATCGGCCAAGAAATTAATCTTGAATTCGCTTTACGCGCCGGCGATGAGCTTGGTGGACATCTGGTTTCAGGTCATGTTGACGCGACTGCAAAAATCAAAAAAATCGAATCCGTAAAAGATTCAAAAAAATTCACTTTCGAAGCGCCGAAAGATCTAATGAAATTTATCGCCAGCAAAGGATCTGTAACACTCGACGGCATTTCACTCACTGTGAATGAAGTAACAAAAAATCTTTTTTGCGTAAATCTTATTCCACACACAATTGCTAATACAGCCTTTAAAAACGCGGCTGTAGGCGATTTGGTAAATTTAGAAATCGATACAATCGCGCGTTACGTTCTCAAATTAAAAAAATAGCTTTCCTGGATCCTCGCCTTCGCGGGGATGAAGTCTAAAGCAATATACTTAACTAACCGCGTCATCCCCGCGAAGGCGGGGATCCAGAAAATCTTTAAACGCATTCAAAATGGCTAAAAATCCAACCCTCGCTTCCATCCCAGAAATAATCGCCGAAGCGAAAGCCGGAAAAATCTTTATTCTTGTCGATGACGAAGGTCGCGAAAATGAAGGAGATCTCGTAATTCCGGCCTCGATGTGCGGAGATCAAGAAATAAATTTTATGGCAAAATATGGCCGCGGACTGATTTGCCTAACGCTTACAGAAGAAAGGGTTCGTAAGCTCGAATTGCCTTTGATGTCTCTTAACAATCAATCTCTTCATCAAACCGCTTTCACCATTTCGATTGAAGCGCGCGAAGGAATTTCTACCGGAATTTCTGCTTTTGATCGCGCCAAAACAATTCGTGATGCAATCGATGAAAAGAAGGGGAAAGAGTCTTTAGTTAGCCCAGGACACATCTTCCCACTCAAAGCTGAGAAGGGAGGCGTTCTAGTGCGCGCTGGTCACACTGAAGCGGCCGTTGATATTGCTAAGCTCGCAGGACTTAATCCTTCTGGAGTAATCTGCGAAATCATGAATGACGACGGCTCAATGGCGCGCATGCCAGACCTGATCAAATTCGCCAAAAAACATCACTTAAAAATCGCGACCATCGCCGATCTCATCGAATATCGCCGCCAAAATGAAAAATTGATCGAGGTAAAAGAGCGCAAAAAATTCATCAGTAAAAATGGCGGAGAATTCGATTTAAGAATTTATGAAAGCAAAGTTGATGGAATTGAGCATGTCGCTCTGATCAAAGGAAAAATCGATAAAACCAAGCCAACTCTGGTGCGGATGCATCATCTAAATATTTTCGCCGATTGTCTTGAAGATGCTGAAAATCCAAAAACCGGATCTTTAGCCAAAGCGATGAAGAAAATTTCAAAACATGAAAATGGTGTAATCGTCGTAATCAGACAGCCCAGCGAAGCCGTCTCTCACATGTTCCAACCAACAGAAAAAAATAAGAAAAATGAGTTGAGAAACTACGGAACCGGCGCACAAATTCTTTCTGACCTCGGCGTTAGTGACATGATTCTTTTAACCAATTCCAAAAAGTCTGTTATTGGCTTGGAAGGCTACGGAATCAAAATTCTAGGCTATCGGAAACTTTAAATTTTTTATAAATTATGACTAACAGAGAGCTGTTACTAAAAAGATTTAACGAGTTATATGAAGAAGAGAAAATCAGAAGACCTTCAAATAAAGAAAACTATTACGAAAGAAAAGCCAAAGGCTTTGCTTCAGCTCTTCTTGGTATATCGCTTATCGGCATCGTAGCTTTTTCATGCGTAGCTAGTTTTGGCATAATTCCAGCAGCTTTTATGATTCCTGCGGCCGTAGCAACCTTTGTATTTGGAAATATTGGTGCGTTCGGACTTCCAGGATTACTAGTACCATTATTATCAGCAGATCGATTCGCCAACCCTAAAAAATATTATCTCGGGAACGCTACTGAAAAATTACGCCAAGAATTGCGTTTGGATGAAGTTAAAGGCGAAACCAGAATAGAAGGGATCCAAAGATTCTTTGGGGTTGGCAGAACAGCAGAAATCGTTAGAAAAAGACATCAAGATTTTAATAAAATCTTCGGAATAAATCAGACCCCAGAAGACAAAAATACGTTAAGCGATAGATCTGATCTCACACTTTTAATAAGAGATCTTTTCCCCCCGAAATCTAAAAACAATCCTTACGAAAGGACGGTTGTGGTATCATCAGAAGGCTCTCCTAGGAGAATCGAACCAACAAAAAATGAAGGTAGCACTTTTAGTGGTAATGTGGTGATAAATAGAACAAAAGGCTCCTCTGGTAACTCTCGGTAACTTCTTAGAATCTATCTCAATTTTAATCTTAATGAGACTCTCCAATATCGACCTTTCTCGTTGGTTTTGGTGCTAGCCAAATTGCCGTGGCGGCGAAAACAAAAATGAATGATGTGACGAGCATGATGTGGTTAGTGGCGAGCATCACAGCTTGGGATTGGATTAGCATATTTAAACTATTGAGCGCGCTTTCGTAACTCTCTCCGGTTATTTGCATTAGTTCGTTTGGTGATTTGGCGATCGCAGTTAGATCATAGCGAAACTCTGTAGTTTTATTCTCCCAAGATGTGGTCGCGAGTGATGTGGCAAAGGCGCCAGAAAGGGTTCGAAGAAAACTCATCAATCCAGCTGCAGAAGCCGTCTCTTCCTCATCAACACTTGCAAGCGCAAGAGTGGTCAGGGGAATAAAAAAGAAAGGCATTCCAATTCCCTGCATCAACATTGGCCAAGCAATTTGCCAAGAATTCATGTCAGTTGTGCCGAAGGCGCGAAAAAACGTGGCAATCCCCATCCACAAAACACCAAAGAAAACGAGTTTTCGAGGATCAAATTTTTGTGACATTATCGCTGCAATCGGCGCTACAACTACCGCTAAAACTCCAGTTGAAGCACCAACGAACCCTGCATCAGTTGCGGTGTATCCCATGTAAGATTGCAGCCAAAGCGGAACCAAAACAACCGCGCCAAAAAATGCTCCAAAAGCCAAACTTATTGTCAGCACGCTAGCCGAAAATCCGCGATGACGAAAAACTTTCAAATCAACTACAGGATTTTTGTGAGTCAGCTCCCAAATCATGAATGAGACAAAAATGAAAGCTGCAAATGCTGTCAATCCAACAATCAGATTTGATCCAAACCAGTCGAGAGTTTTACCTTCATCAAGAACATACTGTAATGGCGCAACCCAAGCGATCAGAAGAATTAGACCAATATAGTCAATCTTGGCTTTAGTGATTTTGCTTTCGAACCTTTCAAGAAGCGGATAAGAAAATATGCCGCAGGCGATGGCGATTGGAATGTTGATTAAAAAAATAAAAGCCCAACCCCAAGTATCGCAAATATAACCACCAAAAATTGGACCTAATATTGGAGCGATTAGAGTTGTCATGCTCCACAAAGCCATTGCTACGCCTCTTTTTTTTGGTGGAAAAACTCGCATTAATAATGTTTGTGAAAGAGGCATTAGAGGTCCGCCAGCCAAGCCTTGCATGATTCTTCCTAGAACCAACAAACCAATAGAATTGGCTAATCCACAAAAAATTGAGAAGAGACCAAATAGAATCATCGCTGTACAGAAAGTTCTGACGGTGCCAAAGCGCGAGGCAAGCCATCCCGTCAAAGGAACAGATATTGCCTCAGCTACAGCGTAAGAAGTGATGACGTATGTTCCTTCGGTTGGAGAGACGGCAAGTCCTCCAGCAATATGAGGTACAGAAACATTGGCGATCGTCATGTCCAAAACGACGACAAAATTAGAAATCGCCAACAAAATTCCGGCTACCAAAAGCTGGTAGCCATCTAAGGGGATAATCTGCTCTGGTGCTTTATCGCGATTCATGGGTTTTAGTTAGAAACATCAATATCCACATGCATCGAAAGACCAACTTGCAATGGATGTTGCTTCAACTCTTCGGCGGATAATTCTATTCTAACTGGCACGCGCTGCACAACCTTGATCCAATTTCCAGTTGCATTTTGTGCCGGAATTACAGCGAAAGCCGATCCAGTCCCACCAGAGAATCCAGCTACTTTTCCATGATAGACGATGTCGCTTCCATACAGATCTGATCTGATTTTAACCGGTTGCCCAACCTTCACTTTTTTAAGCTGCACTTCTTTAAAATTAGCATCGACATGCATCTGATCTTTAGGAGTAATCGACATCAAAACCGTTCCGATCTGAACTCTCTGACCAAGCTGAACTTGGCGACGGGCAACAACTCCAGCAATCGGCGCACTAATAATTGTTCGCTCAAGATCGAGTTTTGATTGATTTACCGCAGCTTCTGCGGCTTGGTAAGAAGCCTCAGCTGAAATCAAATCATTCTTCGCATTAGTGAATTCTTCCTCGGAAACTGAGTCTATTTTCTTGAGAGCTTTACGTCTTTTGTAATTTGATTTTGCCTGACTGACTTCAGCCTCAGCCTTTGCTAAGTTTGCTTTTGCTAATTGCAAAGCGAGCTTGGAATCAGCATCATCAATGACTACCAAAACATCACCTTGCTCGACCATTTGGGTATCGTTGACATTGATTTTTTTTATTACCCCACCAGTGGCCGCAGTAACCTGAGCAATTTCAGCACCTACGTAAGCGTTACTAGTCGCAACATGTCGTGAACCGATGAAATAGTAGTAAGCGACATAGATCGTTATCAGAGAAGAGGTTGCAGCAGCCAAAATCTTAAAAAGTTTTTTCTTTTTTCCATCCTGCTTTGCTTCGTCGTTAGTCATTTTTTTATTTTGTTTTAATGGGACTTAAGAGGTTTTTTCTAAACTCCGTTGACTGAGTTTTTAAAGATTTTCTTTTACTTCGTAAAACGAATGAGAAGTTAGAATCTTAGCACCAGATCGAGTTTACAAGTCGTCAATAATCTAACGAAAAAATCTAAAGTTCGGTTATCTTCTTGGGACTTCTTGTGTTTGTATTTTACCACATCTCACAACATCAAACGCCTCAACTGAAGATCTCGATTCTTCTTCTGAGTTTGTAGAGCGTCTTGCCGTAAGTTATTGGAATTTTTCTGTTCTTCGTTCCTGGAATTACCGGAGGTTGTTGTTTGATCTAAGATACTCTCTGTGCTCATCAGAATCATACCCCATATCCTCCAAAACACTGCAGCCAAGAACATACTTTGGTGAGCTCATTGACGACAGTCACGTCATGAATATTGCCGCCAGTTATAAGGCCTTCAACAAGATGACCCTCAGCAGTTATCGCTAAGTGGAACTTGGTTGTCATTCCACTGACGTTTTTTCCCTTAGTTTGAAGCACGTAAAGAGAGGCGCAAAAGACTTGGTAATTACTTATCTTCTCTGCCTTCCAGCTGCCGAGTAGGCGCTAACAACTAATGGATTTATCTTCTCGTTAAAGAATTCTTCTG
>JAGWWH010000040.1 GCA_018970485.1 Pseudomonadota bacterium
TGGTAGAGTAGCGGTCTCCAAAACCGTTGGTTGGGGGTTCGATTCCTCTCGCCCCTGCCAACCATCAGCAATTCTTGTTGCGATGGTTTCAAGTACTGGTTCTTCTGAACCTTACCTTTCTCGCCTTGGTGTTTTTATGCCGAGTCGATTTACTAACAAAATTGCAAATGATTTTTTTGAGCAAAAACAAATAAATAAAATGAATAAAACCGCAAAAAGCGCGCTAAAATTTTTCCGTGACGTAGTTGAAGAAGCAAAAAAACTCCAATTTCCCTCAAAGAAAGAAACTTACTTCACAACAGTTACAATTTTTGTCACAATCACCCTTGTTTCTTTGGCAATCCTATTTGCAGACTTCCTCATTTCAAAAATCATCAAGCTAATCTTCGGACTCTAAAAAAATGGAACAGACAAAAAATAATAAATGGTACATCCTCAACGTAGTCTCGGGCCAAGAAAACAAGGTCGCTTCTGACATTAAATCCATGATTTTAAGAGGTAGTTTTGGAGATGAGGCTGTAGAAGCTTTGGTGCCGACAAAGCCAGTAATTAAGATTAAAAAAGGTCAGAAGGTACAAGAGATGCAGAAACTCTTTCCGGGATATGTTTTTATTAACGCCAATCTCGCCGGAGAATCCTACAACCTGATAAACGCAATTCCCAAGGTGATGGGTTTTCTTGGTGGTAAAAATAGTCCACAGCCAGTTGCTGAAATAAAAATGCAGGAAATTCTGAAGCTTTCTTCAGAGCAAATCCTCGATCAAAAGCACGTTGCTTTTGAAATCGGCGAAACCCTTACAGTTACTGATGGTCCTTTCGAGTCATTTACAGGGGTGGTTGAAGATTTCGATGTTGAAAAGCAAAAAGTGAAAATCTCCGTATTGATTTTTGGTCGCGCTACTTCGGTTGAGCTTGAAGTCACGCAAGTAGAAAAAGTAACCAAATAAAACTCCCTCATTCTTGTGTTTTTTTACTTATTGACTTTCCTCCTTCTTTTGTTGGTGGAAATGCTTCTTCTGTCGACTGTAATTCTGTGGCATCATTCTTTGGGATGGATTGTGTTGTCGCTGATTATTTTAAAAATCTCCAAGAGCGAAAAATTAAAAGTTGTTGCGACCAATGTTATTGTGATCTTTTCGATGGTTCTTTTGCTGGAAGCTTCGTTCGTTGTTCACAACAAGCTCCAAGGCGGCAAGGATTCAAAGGAAGAGGGGGGATATCTCGAGCCTTGGCAGACTGTTGAAAAAATTGGCTACCAATTTCACGTCCCAAATTCCGCAGTGAAAATAAAAAGATCTTACGGCGATGAAGTGATTTACGACGTAACCTACAATTTTGATCAAAACGGGCTCAGGGTTACTTCGAACGACAACAAGGCTCGAAACAATAATGATATTTTATTTTTCGGATGCTCTTTCGCTTTTGGTGAAGGTCTAAATGACAGCGATACTTTTCCATTTCAGCTAATCGAAAAAACCAAAAATACTTACGACGGCCATAATTTCGCTTTTCATGGTTACGGCGCGCATCAAATGCTGGCGCTTCTCGAAGACAAGAAATTTGTTAACAAAGTGGTTGATAAGGCAAAAGTAAAATATGTTTTTTACGAGATGATTCCCGATCACATTAAAAGAGTTGCGGGCCACCACATTTCAATGATTTGGGGAATCTCTTCTCCGCGCTACGAAATACAAAATGACGAAGCAGTCTACACCGGTAGCTTCAAAGACTATTACGAGAAAAACCCGAAATCTCGAACGAGAAAATTTCTCATCAAATACGTTCATGATTTAGGCAGATCTAGATCCTATTTCATCAATTACCTAGTTGGTAAAGCTCAGCTAAATAGTAAGTTAAAGGGCTTTAAAATGAGTGTTGATGAGAAGGATAGCGAGCTACTGGTGAAGATCGTGGAGAAATCTTCCAAGATCGTAGAGAAAGATTATGGCGCTAAGTTTTACACGATCATTTGGGACGATACTGACGAACAAGAAGTGAATTACATCAAAACAAGATTCGATCAAATCGGCGTAAAATATTTTTTGGTTTCAGAAATAATAAAAGACATCAAGGACACCAAAAAATATTTCATGGAACATGACGGCCACCCCAAAGGCCTAACTAATGAAGTGGTTGCAGATTTTGTTTTCCGCGAAGCTCTTTCTAAATAAAATTCATTCAGCCGAGAGACCGAAGAATTTTTTAGGATTTTTTGTTTTTCTCGTTCTCTTTTTTGATCTCTTCTTCCAATTCTTCTTTGTTCAAATCAGCTCTAATTTCAGATAAATTTGGCACTCGATGTTCGTTGCCGTGAATGTCTACAATCACCGTTAAATCATCTTCTAGCTTCGCTTTTTCCTCGGCAATTCCGCGATTTAATTCGTGACGCAAATCATCGACGCCGAACTCTTTTTCCATTTCTTTTAACTGAGATTTGAGTTGGGAGTAGAGATGTTTGGCACGGTAAAAAAGCTTGCCGAAAAAATGGGCGATTTCAGGCAAATCGGCGGGGCGCACGAAGATTAGGATTACGAGTAAAACGACAATTAATTCTGCGAGAGAGAAGCCAAACATGTTTTTGTGCTTGGTGCTTAGCGCTTAGCGCTTGTTAACTTGCGAGCGTCTAAGCGTCGCAAAGAATCAAGCACGAAGCACGAAGCACGATTATCAACCAAAGCGACCCGTAATGTAATCCTGCGTCTGCTGATTACTTGGATTCGTAAAAATTTTATCTGTCGTGCCAAACTCAACAACCTTACCCATGTTGAAGAAGGCCGTATTGTCGGAGACGCGCGCGGCTTGCTGCATCGAGTGTGTCACGATAATGATTGTGAAATTTTCTTTCAGCTCGTCGATCAGTTCTTCAATTTTTGCAGTAGCGATTGGATCAAGCGCAGAGCAGGGCTCGTCCATTAAAATCACTTCAGGCTCAATGGCGATGGTGCGCGCAATGCAGAGGCGCTGCTGTTGTCCGCCAGAAAGAGCAGTGGCTTGATCGTTCAAGCGGTCTTTCACCTCATCCCACAGGCCGGCGCGAGTTAGGCTTTTTTCGACGATCTCATTTAGTTCAGATTTATTTTTGAATAATCCGTGAATTCTTGGGCCGTAAGCGACGTTTTCGTAAATTGATTTTAAGAAGGGATTTGGCTTTTGAAAAACCATTCCCACGTGAGCGCGAAGCAAGGTTAGATCTAGGTCTTTGCGGTAAATATCTTCTCCGTCCAAAGTAATTTTTCCGTCAATTTTGCAGCCAGAAATTGTGTCATTCATGCGATTAATGCAGCGCAAAAAAGATGATTTTCCGCAACCAGAAGGGCCGATTAATGCAGTGACTCCGCGTTCTTTAAAATCTAAATTAATGTCAAATAGCGCTTGTTTTTGGCCGTAAAACAAATTGACATTTTTTGCTGAGATCTTGCTGTTCATTGCTTGAATTTCTTGGCTTGAGAGGGGTTCGCAAAGTAAAATTAATTTCACCAAATGCAAAGACTGAAAAAACTTATTCCAAAATCACTCTACGGTAGGTTTTTGCTAATCATTACCCTCTCCGCTTTTGTTGTGCAGCTGGTTTCAATTTACGTTTTTTACTACACGCATATCGATGTAATCAGCAAACACATGGCGCGAAGCGTGATTGCGGAAATGGTTTTTATTAAAAAATCTAGCAACAAACCGGGTTACGAAAAATTGCTGCGCGAACTTTCTGAAGACACGGGAATCGCTTTTTCACTCGAAGCAAGAAGACGTTTGAAGAAAAATAAAATCGCCGATTCTGCGTGGAAAAAAAGTCGCATTTACCAACTAGTTGATCCTCTCTTTGATCCCTACAATCGCTTTAAATCAGAGCTCGAAGAGCACAAACTCACCCCTTACGAAATCTACGAAAATCCAGAAAATCCCACGTTAATTGTTGTGCGTGTGCAGAGTCCGAGCGGCATTATTTCTTTCGACGTGCCGATTAAAAAAATCACTAGTTCCAGCGCTTACGTTTTCACCTTTTGGATGATTTTAAGCGTCGTAATTACTTCGTGGATTTCGATTATTTTCTTCCGCAATCAGATTCGCTCGATTCGTATTTTAAACGACGCCGCAGAAAAATTCGGACGCGGGCAAGACGCGCCAGATCTAAGCCCATCTGGCTCCGAAGAAGTTCGCTCGCTGACAATTTCCTTCATTAAAATGAAAGAACGCGTAACGCGGCAAATTGCTCAGCGTACGGAAATGTTGTCGGCAGTGTCGCACGATTTACGAACACCGTTAACGCGAATGAAGCTACAATTAGAAATGATGATTCCCTCCGACGAAATTTCTGATTTAAAAAAAGACGTCTCGGACATGGAAAAGCTAGTCGGCGAATATTTGGATTTTGTGCGCGGCGACGACCGTGAAAAAACTGATTTGGTGAAGATCAAAAAATTCCTGCAGGAGAATTTAATCGACTACTACAGCAAGATGAATCGCAACATTGGCGGCGAAATTTTTCTTTCTGACGAGCTCGAAATTCCGCTGAAAAAATTAGCACTAAAACGCGCTCTAACCAACTTAATCGACAATGCTTTTAACTACGGAAAAACCGTCGAACTTTCTTCGCGCATTTCTAACAACAATCTAATTTTAATGATTGACGACGACGGTCCGGGGATTCCGGCAACTGAGCGCGACAATGTTTTAAAACCCTTCTACCGACTCGACAATTCACGAAATCTAGATCAAAAAATTTCTTCTGGCGGATCTGGATTGGGACTTGCAATCGTGACCGACGCCGTAACTTCGCAAGGCGGCAAAATCAAACTTTCTGATTCGCATTTAGGTGGTTTGCGGGTAATGATTTTTATTCCGATTTGATTTTTTATTGTTCTAAGAATTGCTAATTCCCAACCCACAAAGCCAGGCGCTCGTTTTAAAAACTTAGCAGCGCGCGGTAATTTTTTTAAAAAAACAAAGGAGAAAAATGTCTCGATCAAATCAGCCTAATCAAGAAGCCCCAGCCCAAGAAGTCTCACTCCTTGTTTACGAGGCAAGTCTAGGTAATGCAGAAGTGGTAAACGACGCCATCTTAAGAATTTTGTTAGAAAATCAGGGAGGTGATTTAGTTGCCCTAATTTCTCAGCTTACAGATCGAGATGTTCAAAATTCTCTCGACCGAGAAACGGCGGCTTTGATCGCAACAGTCTTTCCTGGATTGCGAGAGCCCGTAATCCAAAACTTCAATCAGCGAAATCCGCAAAATCCATTAAATCGTGATTTCATCAGAATGATGGATTCATTGATCTCCTTAGATTTTCTAGCTGCACAAGGAATTAACGAGAGGATTCACGAGTCTGATGTTTCAGTTTTTATTGCCATGATGGGAGCTGTGTTGGGGAATCATTTAAAAATCGTCCAGCTTCTTTTAGATCGAGGAGTTAGTCCTGATATTTCTAATCCAGAGGGGCACAATGCTCTGATTTTTGCTGCCGCACAAGGCAGAACAAGAATCGTCGAGCTTCTTTTAGATCAAGGGGCGGATATTGATCTTGCTGACCAAAGTGGATTTAATCCTCTCATTGCTGCCGTAACGCAGGGTCAGCGGGAAGTAGTCAACCTTCTTATTAATAGAGGCGCCTCTTTGGAAGTAACTTACCGAAACCAACAAGGGATACAAAAATCAGTTCTTGACATTGCTAGAGAAATGGCCGCCGAAGAGAGGTTTGAAGGAGGAATTCGCGAGAGTATTTTTGAAAAAATAGAATCAGAAGTTTCTTTAAGAAACGCGGGTGCTGTGTTAGGAGATTTTCCTCCTCAAGCTGAAGAGCAAAATCCTCAAATTCCAGAAGGGCCTTTTGGCCCAATTAATGAAGGTGACCCAGCTGAAGATCCTCGTATTCCTTCCGAAGAAACAAAAGGCGAATCCCAAAACCCCTCAAGCCGCCCTAATACTCCCCGCCGTGGTCAAGGGCCTCAAGCTAATCAAAGAGACGGAGGCCGAGGACAAAGAAGCTAGGATTTTGCACCTCACTCTCCCACCCTCGTCATCCCCGCGCAGGCGGGGATCTAGGAGGGTTTGCAACTCAAGCAGACCCCATTCTTCCCACCCTCGTCATCCCCGCGCAGGCGGGGATCCAGGAAGGTTTGCAATTCACTCCGAACCCTTCTTCCTGGATCCCCGCCTACGCGGGGATGACGGA
>JAGWWH010000041.1 GCA_018970485.1 Pseudomonadota bacterium
AAGTCCAAAAAGAATCCGTAAATTAACATGACAAACTCAGCTCACGCTGCTGTATCAATACTGATTGGTGCTGATCTGGGAAAGTCCTTCAGGGATTCTTTTTCCGGAGCCAGCAAACAACTTTCTGCACTTGGTGATGCGATTAAAAAAGTGAATGACAAAGCCTCAGATATTGAGGCTTTCAGAAAATCATCACGCGCCACAAAAGAAGCCTCTCTCGCTTATCAGGAAGCAAAACAGAAATTAAATCTGTTAGGTAGAGAAATGGCTTCAAGCCTTAGTCCTTCCAAAGAACTTCAGAACAATTTTCGTAAAGCGGAAGTAGCGGCGCAAAAAGCTAAAACTGCTTTCATGGAGTCGGCTCAAGCCACTCGTGAAATGGGTAAAGCCTTAAGTGCAGCTGGTGTTGATTTCAAAAACTTAAATCAGCAACAACAGGTTTTAGGAAAAACTCTTGAAACCTTAAAGAAAAGACAAGCAGCACTTCAAGCCAATGCCGATGCTAAATCGCAGAACTTAAGCAATCGTGCAAATTATCGCGCGCAAATGGGAGACGCAGTTGCACTTGGAGCGGTTCTTTATTCTGTAGTTAAACCAGCAGTAGATTTTGAATATGCGATGGCGCAAGTCGGCGCTGTTACCGAAGAAGCGGCAAATTCTGAAGGATTTAAAAAGCTCACTGCCAAAGCAAGAGAGTTAGGAAATACCACTCAATTTACTTCTGCTCAAGCTGCCCAAGGCATGAAATTTTTGGGCATGGCTGGCTTTAACACCAATCAGATTTTGGCAGCGACTCCGGCAATTTTGAATTTAGCAATCGCCGATAACATGGAATTGGCGCAATCAGCTGAGATCGTTTCAAATATCTTGAATGGCTTTGCAATGAAAGCTGAACAAGCAGGCGTTGCAGCGGATGTTTTAGCACAGGCTGCAATTGCAACCAACACCGATGTTAAAATGCTTGGTGAAACGATGAAATTCGTAGCACCTGCGGCGGCTGCAGTTGGTGGAACTTTGAAAGAAACCACAGCACTCGCAGGTGTTTTAAGTAACGCTGGTATTCAAGCAACAATGGCGGGAACTATGCTGAGATCAGCATATTTGCGCCTTGCTGCTCCGGCAAGAGCTGGTTCGAAAGCTTTGGGTCAAATGCGTGATCAAATGAAGATCAGCGCCGAAGAAATGCCGGATGTTGCCAAAGAAGCATTGCTTGCACAAAACAGGCTTAAAGGTCTTGGAGTTAAGATTTTTGATAAAGGCAAGATGCGCTCAATGGTTGAGATTATGCGCGACCTGCACAACGCTACAAAAAATCTTTCCGACGATAAAAAACTCAGCGTCATCAAAGACATTTTTGGAACTTATTCAACATCCGGCGCTTTAGCAATTTTTAAAGGCTTTGAAACTGGTTCAGTTGATGAGGTTTTAAAGAAAGTTAATAACGCTGACGGCACAGCCAAAAGAATGGCTGATCGATTAAGCAATACTGCTCGTGGCTCTTTCCTTGAACTTGATTCAGCAGTTGAATCAATTGGCATTTCACTTGGAAATACATTGCTTCCAACTATTTCAACAACTGCCAGAGAAATTGCAGGCATGGCTTTGAAGGTCAGTAATTTTTCAGAAAAATTTCCGGTATTAACCAAATATATCGGGCTGACTGTTGTTAGCATCATTGGCTTAAAAATTGCCACTATCGCTCTTGGTTATGCTTTTACTTTTGTAAGAGGCGCTTTCTTAACAGCACAAGGCGTGTTGCTGGCTTTCAGAACAACTGTTACTTTAGTTGGTCTGGCAATGCCTGTTATTACAACTGCAATTCGTGCCATGGGCTTGGCTTTAATCAGCAATCCAATTGGACTCATAATTGCAGGAATCGCACTTGCTGCAACTTTGCTGATTGCAAATTGGAAGCCAGTTGGTGAATTTTTTAAAAATATTTTTAGTGGAATTATTGGCTGGGTAAAAAGTGCTTTTGATTGGGTGATGAAGTTAGTTGAGCCACTCAAATCAGTTGTTAGCTCAATCACAAATGTTGCTGGAAAAGCGTGGAATTTTGTTGCCGGAAATTCTGATTCCAAAGATCAAAAAACTTCCTCAGCGGTTGGAAATATCGTCAGCAATTTTGATGCAAAAAATGATCTTGGAAAAATTCCGTCATTTGACATGCCAAATATTTCATCATCTCCAAGTGGAATCGGAGCGCAGCAAATTTCAATTTCCGCACCAATTACCATCAATGCTGGTGGCAATATGGATGAGAAAAAAATTGCTGACCAAGTGCGAATCGCAATTGATGAAACCTTCAGAAAATTATCCGCCAGAAAACTTGCTTTGAACTATGATTTTGTAAACTAAACCTAGACCGTTAAAAGTTGTTACAATCAGATTTTTGTACTTTTTGTTTTTAAACCACGATCGGATGGTTTCTTGTGAGTTAGACCATGTAGTAAAAAAATTATGCTAAAAATTATTCCAATAATCCAGTGAATATAACTAACATAACTCCGTATTTCTTCGTCTCCCAGGTAATAAAGCAAACATCCGGTAACTATTAATATTGCTAAAAACGCAGTTAAAATAATTCCTGATTTGCGTCTGTTTTTTTTAACTCGCCAATTAAAAGAAATGTGGGTTGAGATTATCATGCCAAAGACAATCAGTAAGGCGTAAGCAGCAGCACCATGAAGCCTTAATGACCAAATGCTTAAGAAGCGAAATGGCGAGTCGTAATCAATAAAAAAGTTGAATAGTAACCACACCAAACCGCTAAGAAATAGAAGAATAATTGTCAGATAAGAGAAAACTCTCTGAAAAAAAGTTAGTCTCATTGGTTGACGAATGTAATTTTATTATTCTCCGAGATCATCATGGCTGTAGCATCGAACTGTGCTAGAATTTCAGATGACTGATCTTTCTTGATAGCAACAATTTTGGTTAAAGCGTCAGCAACTGCACAATTTTTTGCGGTGACGGAAACGCTTTCATCTTTATATTCCAAAGCTCCGAGACGTGGCTGAAAAATTGGATAAATTTTTTTGTCACCAACTCTCTGACAAGAAAAATAGCCAGCGCTAGTAGCAAGAGCTGAATTAGAAATTTCAGTCTCACAAATTATTTCTCCCAATTTTTTGGGATTTCTGATGCCAATTTTTTGTGCTGATTTGCCAACTTTTAAATCACCACCAGCATTAACTATATAATCGGTTATGCCGTTATTTTCCAAGATTTGTGCCGCGCAATCAACCGCATAACCTTTAGCAATTCCGCCAAGATCAAGCTGTAATTTCTTTTTGAATTTTACGCTGGAATTTTCTGATAGCTCAACATTAGCAAAAGAAGAATCGGCATTGCTGCGATGTAGTGAAACATCAAATAGACCATCACTAATTTGAAAAAGTTTCTTGGCTAAAACCAAAACTTCAAAAAGTTTAGAATCAACGATGATTTCTTTATGATGAGCTTCTCTGTTGAGCAGAGACAATTGACTTTTTTCATCAAAAAAACTCATCAGATCATGAATCTCTTTTACTTCATCAAAAGCTTCTTCAATTACTTGATAAGCAAAAGAATTTTCAGCAAAAACTTTTATCTCGACAAATGTTCCAAGTAACGGCTGACAACGTTGAATCATTTTTTGATCAAATTGTAAGTTACAAGGACGCGTCTGACGCCGTCAGTGATATGTTTGCATGACAATGTGGCACCAGAAATATTTTTGATATCATGTTCAAGATAAAGATCGGAGTTGGTTGTTTTGCCAATAAATTGTTTGCGCCAAGATTCATTGCGAACCTCGTAACCATATGATTCGTTATAATTCATGATTTCGATTTGTTTTACTGATCCGTCTTTATTGAGACCAATGGCATAAGTAATATATTCATGCTTACCAAGCACCTCATCGATAATGAATTTTCCACCACCATCAACATCCCAAATTTGCAATTCTTTGTGACGAACATCCATTTTTGATTTTGCCTTGATCTCTTTGGCTTGATCATCGGTGAGTGTAATAAAATTTTTGGTCATTTTAGCATTACCAAAAATCGCCTGCTGGGCTTGTTGTTCATTCAAATAAACAATAGCATGAGCGCTCTGTATAGTAATTGCAGCTGGTGCTATCGCTAAAACCGGAACTAAAGTCCATTTAATTTGTGAAGACATATTCGTAAAAAATTAAGTTTTAAAAAGGATAACCAAGAATCAGGCGAATACCATCGACTCTGGTATGTTCATCACCATAAACTTTTCCATGATAAGTTTCTGCCTTTTGTTCACCAAAAGCATTGGCACCGATTTGGTATCTAAATCCTAATGTAGCGAAGAATTTTCTTCCACCATAATGCAGAACTGGTCCTAAAAAATGAGCAGTATGTTCTTGGGTTGCACGACTCATTCTCCAAGTTCCACCAAACTCGTTATGATTACGATATTCTACGCCAAAGAACCAGTTCGGTATAAATCGGTAAGAAACACCTGCGCTAAAATCAAGCATTGCAGCCTTTTCCCAATGTGGATTTTGATAATCGTCATCTCCAGGTTGAGTATCAAATAGAGTACTTACTTTTTCTTGTTCATAAGAAACTGTAATGTTTGCCGCTGTAATCAATTGGTCATCAAGGAAGTTCTTATGTAGAATGATTTTGCCTTCAAGTTCACGTTCGCGCGGACCTAGCGTTGGCTCAAAATAAAATGCCAAACCGATCGGATCTGTATAAGGACTTAACACCCTTTTGATTAACTCAATTGAAAATGAATCATAGCGTGTCGCGTGATAAGAATTGTCAGGATTATGATTGGCAGGAATGTCTATACCTTCCGTCGTGCCAGCAACGCTATTCTTTTTAGCATTGATGAAACTGTAATTGATGTACAAGGCGGCTTGGAAAGAATCAGTTACGCCATGCTCTATTTCAGACTGCATTTTAAGGTTATTGTAGTTCCCATGAGCCTGACCATAACGATCATCAATTTTTTGCTCAAACTGGGTCGTGCCTTTTGGGTTTAGATCGGTAGTGTAAATGTAGCCAAAAACTGGCTCATCTGATCTTGCTGAATGTGATATAAAGAAAAATACCATCACAAACGCAAGAAAGAGCTGGCTGTGTTTCATTGATAGATTGGAAGTAAAATTAAATATGACCCTTCGGTAATGATAATCACTATCATAGAATAATAATCAAGATATTTGATAATATTTATCACAAAAATGCTCGATTCATTTAAAAACCTAGGCGGCAAGCTGAATTTAAACAGCGCGCTTGGAATCAACATGATGATGATTCTTGGCGCTTATCGTTTTGCGATCAGCTCTGCCGCTTTTCAAAATCTTAAAAGACAAAGCGAATATCGTTGGCAGGAAGTTAACAGAATTGGTGCTGATCCAGCTTTGCAATTCACCGGTTTTGGTGTCGAAACAATTGATCTTGATGGCGTGATTTATCCGCACTTCAAAGGCGGACTTCGTCAGGTTACATTGATGCGCGCCGAAGCAGGACTTGGCAAACCGCTGTTTTTGATTTCAGGAAATGGAAATGCTTTTGGCAAATGGTGCATCGTTAAAATTTCCGAAAACCAAAGTGTTTTTATGAAAGACGGCGCACCACTTAAAATCGAATTTTCAATCAGCCTTAAGCGTTATGGCGAAGATGCCAAACCAGGTGTTAAAGGAATCATTCAAAACATTGTTAAATCGATATGATCACTTACGTCACAAAAGATGGCGATGTTCTGGATGCAATCTGTTTTAAATATTACGGCAGCACTTCCGGAACAGTTGAAAAAGTTTTAGAAGCTAATCGTCATTTAGCAGAATTAGGCGCGATATTTAGCGCCAACATCAAAATTGTTTTACCAGATTTAGTTCAGAAAGAAGAAGCAGAAAGCGTTAAACTTTGGTCGTGAATCCCGCATTTAAAATTATTGCCGATAAAAAAGATGTCACAGCGTTAATCGCGCAAAGATTGGTTTCGATAAACATCACCGATGAAACCGGACTTGTTTCTGACACTTGTGAAATCCTTTTAGACAACCGCGATGAAAAATTGGAAATACC
>JAGWWH010000020.1 GCA_018970485.1 Pseudomonadota bacterium
ATCTGGTTTTAAGATTTTTGCTAAAAAACGAATTTAGCCTGCAAAGTCTTGGTTTGAGGGAAGCAAAAAACATTCTTTAAATCCGGCACGTCCCAAAAAAAGAAACAACATCTGAGAAATTGTTAAGAAGAACTACCTACCCACAAAAAATCTCCTACTACATCGCCATTCTCTTCTTTGGTCGTAATGGCTTTTACCGCAAAAAACTGGAATCACGCCTTCTCTTTGATCCCACTTACTCAAACAGATTCTACGCAATACAGCAGCGCCACAAAAGAATTTTAAGAAGACGCGCCTGGCAAAAGAAGCTCGATCTCGCCAGATCTTACAATTTATTTTCTTTGGTTTTGATGGTCTTGATTGCTGCTTGGGTAGTTCTCAATAGCTTCATGCTTTCCGGCCAATTTAAACGTAATCTCAATCGTCAAATCAGGTTTCAAACAGCTACGATTGAAAAAGCAACCTCATCACTGATGAGCTCTGTAGACAACTACATCAACTACGTCGGAGATAAATTACTTACCCTTAAACAAGAGCAAAAACTTTCAACAATTGCCGGCTTTTCCAAAAGAACCGCCAGTCTTGATGCGCTACAAAACAATGTTTCGTCTTGGATCAGATTGAGCTTTGTCAATAATGAAGGTAAGATAATCATCGCCGCAGGCTCCCTCCTTAAGCAGCCGCAAAAAACGCCAGATTATTACAACATTTCCAAAGTGATGAAGGAGGATGCTTGGCGGATTCGAA
The DNA here is from genome assembly GCA_018970485.1 of Pseudomonadota bacterium. Classification (GTDB taxonomy): domain Bacteria; phylum Pseudomonadota; class Alphaproteobacteria; order Rickettsiales; family UBA1997; genus UBA2645. Next base: position 748 of record JAGWWH010000020.1, read on the forward strand.
TTGGTCAGATGGTTCATGTTGAAACCCCGATATCTTCTTACGATGCATTACCGGTAGCGATGCGGATTGATTACGACGATTTAAAACCAATCGGAACTTTCATCGCACAAGTTCCAACTGAAGTAATTCAGCGTCAAATTAACTGGGTGTTTAATGATGACGATATTTGCTATGTCGTCATGAACTCAGACTACGACCTAATCGCGAAGTCGAAGAGTATGGAAAGCGAGCATTTTGACAAAAATAAATTAAAAGAATCGGGGGTCTTGGATTCCATAATCATCAATCAAACCGAGCTTGTAGATCAGCCTCTGCCAAGAAAATTCGAAATTGGTCAATGTCAGTTTACCAATTACCAAAAAACTTTAGGTTACAACCTAATCGTCGCTGTCGGATTTCATCACGGAAGAATGTTAAGCAATCTTGGCTTTCAATTGCTGATGTCAGTTGGCCAATCGATCGCTGTTACCATACTATTCCTAGTTTTGATTTACATTTTCCGTCGCACAAAAATTGAGCCATTTGTTAGAGAATTAACCAAGTCTAAACTAGCCGCAGAAGCTGCCAACGTCGCTAAAAGCCAATTCCTTTCTAACATGAGTCACGAGTTAAGAACTCCGATGAATGGAATTATTGGCATGAGTCAAGCCTTGCGAGACTCCGGAAAAATTGAAGGAGAAGAGTTAGATCAAGTTAACACGATTTATCGCTCTTCCGACGCGCTACTGTTAATCCTCAACGACATCTTGAATTTCTCAAAAATCGAAGCGCGTAAAATTGTCATCGAAACAATTGTTTTTGACATTCGCGATTTAATCGAAGACGTCGCCAATTTAATGTCATCCAGCGCCAGCAACAAAGGCTTAGAGATCATTACCAACATTGACGACGCAATACCATCATCTCTTCTTGGCGATTCAGGAAGAATCAGGCAGGTGCTCACTAATCTCATTAACAACGCCATAAAATTTACTTACTACGGAGAGATTTTCATCGACATCAAATTAATAAAAAATCAGGACGGATTATTCCTAGTTAGCTTTGAAATCATGGATAGCGGGATTGGGATTCCGAAAGAAAAAATGGCGACAATGTTCACCGCCTTCACTCAGGTCGACATGTCAACAACAAGAAAATATGGTGGCACTGGCCTTGGCCTTTCGATTTGCAAAGAATTGGTTGAAATGATGCGTGGCCAAATCGGCGTTAACAGCGAACAATCAAAAGGCTCGAATTTTTGGTTTACTCTTCCGTTTAAAATCGCTGAAACCGAAATGATCGAAGACTATGCCGAACAAAAACAAAAAATTATCGGTAAAAAAATTGCCTATGTTGAGAATAACGCGACGGCAACAAAAGTTTTCGGCAACTACTTCGATCAGCTCAAATTAGAGAGAAAAAATATCCACATTCCAAGCGATCTCGATCAAGCACATGAAGGCGCAGATTTTGTCATTTCAGAGCTATTAAATCTGAAAGAATTGGATGCGATTCTTCTTAGCAACAACACCCAAAGCAAAATAGACGGATTGTTCTTCGCTGAAGCAATAAAGAGAAACGAACAGCTTAAGAAAATACCAATTATTCTGATGATTTCGATTCAGGATAAAATTCGTATTCCACGCCAAAAGCTCGATCTGTTTAGTTACATCGTACTAAAACCAATCAAGAGATCTCGCTTACTCCTGTCTCTATTCTCAACATTTAACATCGAATATTTTAAGGAAGATGAATATGAGCCTAATCAAGCTCCAACAGCTGAAGAGATCTCTGGCGGCAAGAGATTAAAAGTATTACTTTGCGAAGATAATGAAGTGAATCTGAAGGTTGTTTCAACGCTTTTAAAGCGCATCGGGATCAATCCTGACATCGCTGAAAATGGTCAAGAAGCAGTAAATAAATTCTTACATGTTGAATATGATGTAATCCTGATGGACTGCATGATGCCAATAATGGACGGCTTTCAGGCTACTCGCAAAATTCGCGAAATCGAGAAGGAGCAAAATATTGCCAAACCAACTTTGATCTTCGCCCTTACTGCTAACGTTGGTGAGGATGATAAAAAGAAATGTCTAACTGCTGGCATGAACGATTTCATTCCAAAGCCAGTTAAACGCGAAATGTTGGAAGACATGTTTAAAAGGTGGGAACAAATTTAGCTTAACTAACAATGCTTGAAAAAGATTTTTACAAACTCTGCGAATCCTCTCTAATCAAACTTTCAGCCGCAATTGAAGCTGCTGACAAAAACTCGCAACTTGACGTCGAATATTCTGATGGAATTCTAGAAATCGTGATTACCGCCAGCAAAAAAACTTACATCATCAACCGCAATTCTGGTAATCAAAAAATTTGGTATTCTTCGCCTTTTTCTGGCGCCAATTATTTTTCTTTTGATGAAAAAACTCAGGATTGGCGAGATGCGAAAGGCGATGAGCTTTCACAAAAATTATTTTCTGAACTAACTAACGTCTTCGTGACGTAATTCCCGGATCCCCGCCTACGCGGGGATGACGTTTAAAGTGACGTGCAAAACTAGACTCGTCATCCCCGCGTAGGCGGGGATCCGGGAAAAATAACAACAACAAAATGACTAAAAAAATCCTTTTAATCCCTGGCGACGGAATCGGTCCAGAAGTAGTTTCTCAAGCTAAAAAAATTCTCGATTTCTTCTCCAAAAATACCGACAAAAAATTTGAAACTGAAAACGCCTTACTAGGCGGATGCGCTTACGACGAGGTTGGAACACCTTTTCCAAAAGAAACGGTTGAGCTCGCAAAAAAATCTGACTCCGTTTTGCTCGGCGCCGTTGGCGGTCCGAAGTGGGAATCTCTCGAATACAAACATCGTCCAGAGCGAGGATTACTCGGCATTCGCAAAGAATTAGAACTTTTTGCTAATCTTCGTCCCGCAAAAGTTTTTTCCGCATTAGCTGACAGCTCAACTTTGAAACCTGAAGTTGTTTCTGGACTCGACATCATGATTGTGCGCGAACTTACCGGCGATCTTTATTTCGGCGAACCACGCGGCGTTACAACCTTGCCAGACGGCAGCAGACAAGGCGTCAACACGATGACTTACAATTCGAAAGAAGTCGAAAGAATCGCCAAAATCGCTTTCGATTTAGCGAAAGTTCGCGGCAAAAAACTTTGCTCAGTAGACAAAGCTAACGTCATCGAAACCACCGAAATGTGGCGCGAAGTTGTAACTGAAATTGGTCAAAAAAATTACCCAGAAATCGCTCTTTCTCACATGTATGTCGACAACGCCGCGATGCAGTTGGCGCGCAATCCCAAGCAGTTTGATGTGATGGTCACTGGTAATATGTTTGGCGATATTTTGTCTGATCTAGCTTCAATGCTTACTGGCTCACTTGGAATGCTTCCTTCCGCATCGCTTGGCGAGAAATTTTCTCTCTACGAACCAAGTCACGGATCAGCTCCAGACATAGCTGGAAAAGATTTAGCTAACCCACTCGCAACAATTTTAAGCCTGTCGATGATGTTTAAATATTCCTTCGGCTTCATCAAAGAATCTGAAGCAATCGAGCAAGCAGTTGCAAAAATTTTAGATTCTGGAATTCGCACCGCCGACATTTCTAAAATTGGAGAAGCTACAGTCTCTTGCTCTCAAATGGGTGATAAAATTGTCAGCGAACTACAAAAAATTTGTGCGTAAAAAATTTTTTCTAATCTCGGTTCTATTTTTCTGCTCCGCATTTTCACGCCCAACTACTTTTGATGATCGCGGAAAATGTGAAAAAAGCGAAGGGGTTTGGCGCGAATTTGGAAATAATTGCATCGATGAATGTGAGACAAAACTTGATCCCTACCCAATTTGTACTGATGTCGTCATTAGTGGCTGCGAGTGCGGAAAATCGCGCTGCTGGAATAGTGAAGAAAGATCTTGTTTAGCAATTTCTGAGTTTAAGAAAACCTTCTTACTTAAAAAAAATGAAGAAAAAAAACTCGCTGCAGAAGCAAAGGGAAAACGTGAAGAATTACCAAAAGAAAAGCCTCAAGAAATACTAAGTAAAGTAGGGGAGCAGAAGAAAGAGGAGGGAAAAGATTCAACAAATAAAACCACTCCTCCAGCTACTGAAAAGCCTAAGGAAGAAATTCAAGTCGTAAAACCAGCACAACCACCTTCGCCAATCATAAGCTCGCCCCCCGCAGTCCCTCCTATGTTTTTGCAGCAAGAAAAAGCTAAAAAGGAAAAGGAAAAAAAAGCTCAGCCCTCGCAAAATTCCCCTCCAGGGCTACCTATAATCCCTCTGCCTCAATAAATATTGTTGCGCAAATCCGACCCCATTCCTACTTTAATTCCTACTTACTTTTGGAGAAAAAATGAACAAAAATTCAAATCATAGACCGACCTCACCGCACTTACAAATATATCGCTGGAACCCCTCTTCCATCACATCTATTTTACACCGTGCGACTGGCGTTGCACTTTACTTTTCTGTGCTAGTTTTGTCTTGGTATCTAACCTACTATACCTACGAAGTTAATAATGCTGAATCTGCTGAAACCTGCGATTGTCCTTCCAACGCAATTTTCGAAAATCTTTTTTCACTTGCCTCGATTGCTGTGGCTTTCTCACTTTACTACCATCTCTGCAATGGCATCCGTCACTTATTTTGGGATGTTGGTAAAGGATTCGATCTAAAATCTGCAAAAAGAAATAGTTACTTGGTTTTGCTTTCAGCGCTAGTCTTAACCGTTGCTACTGTTGGTGTAGCGACATACCTAAAATTCTTCTAAAATGTCAAAAATCAAAATTGCTCCTTCAACAAAAACCGGCGCGCATCATTGGTTGATGCAAAGAGTTTCTGCAGTCGCACTAATTCCTTTGGTAATTTGGATTTCATTTTCACTCATTAAAATTTCGCAAGACCCGCAAGAATATCTGAAGGTATTTTTTTCCTATCCATTCAACGCGATCGTCGGAATTTTATTTATCTCCACTTCTCTATATCACGGCTCTCTTGGCATGCGCGTGATCATTGAAGACTACATCTCTAATAAAACAAAAATGCACTTCTACATCATGTTGGTGCATTTCGTATCAATCACGACTGCGGTTGCAGGAGTGGTGGCAATCTTGAGACTTCATCTAATCAGATAAAAAATGTCGGAAAAAAAAATCGGAAATTATTCAGTAATAGATCACGAATTTGACGTAATTGTTGTTGGTGCAGGCGGCGCTGGTTTGCGCGCAACTTTCGGCATGGCACAAAAAGGATTGTCGACAGCTTGCATCACAAAAGTTTTCCCAACTCGCTCACACACGGTTGCGGCCCAAGGTGGGATTTCTGCAGCTCTGGGAAATATGGGTGAAGATGATTGGCGCTGGCACATGTTTGACACCGTTAAAGGCTCTGACTGGCTCGGAGACCAAGATGCGATCGAATACATGTGTCGCGAAGCACCTGATGCAATCATCGAACTAGAGCATTACGGCGTGCCTTTTTCACGCACAAAGGAAGGAAAAATTTACCAACGTCCTTTCGGCGGAATGACTAAAGAATTTGGAGAAGGCGGACCAGCACAAAGAACTTGCGCGGCGGCAGATCGCACTGGTCATGCCATTCTTCACACTCTTTACCAACAATCTCTCAAGCATAACGCGCAATTTTTTATCGAATATTTCGCACTCGATTTGATCATGGAAAATGGCATTTGTCGCGGCATCACAGCGCTTTCGCTAGTTGATGGCACGATGCATCGCTTCAAAGCTCAGATGGTTGTTCTCGCAACTGGTGGCTACGGACGCGCTTATTTTTCTGCGACCTCTGCTCACACTTGCACAGGTGATGGAAACGGCATGGTTCTCCGCGCTGGCTTACCTCTTCAAGACATGGAATTCGTCCAATTTCACCCAACTGGAGTTTACGGCTCAGGCTGTTTAATCACTGAAGGTGCGCGCGGTGAAGGTGGATATTTAGTAAATTCTGAAGGCGAACGCTTCATGGAACGCTACGCTCCAAGCGCCAAAGATCTAGCTAGTCGCGACGTTGTTTCGCGCGCGATGACAATGGAAATTTTAGCTGGTCGTGGCGTTGGTCCGAAAAAAGATCACATCTACTTACACTTGAATCACCTTGATCCAAAAATTCTTCACGAACGTCTTCCAGGAATTTCTGAAACTGCAAAAGTCTTCGCTGGAGTCGATGTAACTAAACAACCGATCCCAGTTCTTCCAACCGTTCACTACAACATGGGCGGCATTCCAACTAATTTTAAAGCTGAAGTTCTGACGGTAAAAAATGGTAAAACAGAAACCGTTCCGGGCTTGATGGCGATTGGCGAAGCGGCCTGCGTTTCAGTTCATGGCGCGAATCGTCTTGGCTCGAATTCTCTTCTCGACATCGTGGTCTTTGGTCGCGCTTCCGCAATTCGTGCTGCCGAAATTATCGAACCAAATGCAGCACAAAAAGAATTCGCACCAAATGCCGGTGAAGAATCTTTTGCTCGCTTTGATAAAATAAGAAACGCCAATGGAAAATCTTCGACCGCAGAAATCAGAAACGATATGCAGCATTGCATGCAGTCTCATGCTGCGGTTTTTAGAGATGAAAAAATCCTCTCTGATGGCGTAAATAAAATGCAGAAAATTTTCGCTAAATTCGCTGATCTAAAAATCGAAGATCGTGGTCTAGTTTGGAATAGTGACTTAGTTGAAGCCCTAGAGCTCGACAACTTAATCACTCAGGCCCTTGTGACAATCTCTAGCGCTCTAAATCGCAAAGAAAGCCGCGGCGCTCACGCTCGCGACGATTACAAAGATCGTGATGATGAAAACTGGATGAAGCACTCAATCATGTGGTGCGACGATAAAGGAAATACCAAAACTGATTTCCGCGAAGTGGTCTTAAAACCTCTAAGCAACGACGTTCAAGCCTTCCCTCCAAAAAAACGAGTTTACTAAAATGGCCGAATTTACTCTCCCAAAAAATTCACAAATCGACAAAAAAGCCGGAAAAACTTTTAAGGCAAAAGCGGGCGCAAAAAACGTACGCGTTTTTGATATCTACCGCTACAACCCAGAAGATGTTGAGAAGAAAAATCCCCACATCGATAAGTTTGAGGTCGACCTAGATGAATGTGGACCAATGGTTTTGGATGCCCTCATTAAAATTAAATCTGAGCACGATTCTTCTGTAACCTTCCGCCGCTCTTGCCGTGAAGGAATCTGCGGATCTTGCGCGATGAATATCGATGGCACTAATACTCTCGCTTGCACCAAAGCAATTTCGGATTGCAAAAGTACGGATGTAAAAGTTTATCCATTGCCACACATGCCGGTGATTAAAGATCTCGTCCCTGATCTTACTCATTTCTATGAACAACATAAATCAATCAAACCTTGGTTGCAGGCGGAAGAGCCAAAAAATCCAGGCAAAGAAAGATTACAATCTCCTGAAGACCGCGAAAAATTAGATGGTCTTTACGAGTGCATCATGTGCGCTTGCTGTTCAACTTCTTGTCCAAGTTATTGGTGGAATGGCGAGAAATATTTAGGCCCTGCGACTTTATTGCAGGCGCAAAGATGGATTGTTGATTCACGCGATGAGGCAACGGCGGAGCGTCTTGATGATCTTGAAGATCCATTCAAACTTTACCGCTGCCACACCATCATGAATTGCGCCAACACCTGTCCAAAAGGTTTAAATCCAGCGAAGGCGATCGGCTCAATCAAACAAGCGATTGTTGATCGTAAAGCCTAATAACCCTCTAAAGCCTCTACTTAGCTAGTCTTCTCTAGATCGTTTTGATTATTTTATTTTGACGCGCGCGGAGGTAATTATTCTTTTTCTCACGGCTTCAGTGAAGAGGGATTTTATTTTGCTGTTTTCCAAAATTTAGGCTCCGGACTCTCTATAAAAGCAAAATTTAAGATTATTTTTATGCAAACAAAAGAATTTGATTTTTTTGACGCAGCAAGAAATCGGCCAGTCCCGGTCATCGTTTATTTTCCAAATAATTCGCCAAACAACACTCCAACCGTCATTTACAATCACGGCTACACCGACCCAGAGCAATTTACTAAAATTGATGAAGGAACCCAAAAACTTCCCCACAAAAATCACACTTATTTAGCGAAATTTTTTACAAAAAAAGGCTACGCTTTTATTTGTACTCAACACGATTTACGAAGTGATGTAGATGGGCTTGGAACTATTGATCCAAAGTCTGCAACAGTTGTTACAAGAAAACATCTTTGGGAAAGGGGAGTGTTAAATTTGCTCTTCGTAATTGAAGAGCTAAAGAAGCAAAATTTAGATTTAAATCTCGATCGATTTATCATCGGTGGTCACTCAAATGGTGGCGACATCGCGAAATATTTTGCCAATCACAACCCTCATTTAATCTCTCACCTAATTATCTGTGATGGCCGCCGCTGCCCAATCTCACCTTGTGTAAATTTAAGAATTTTAATGTTTGAGGCCAATGATACTTCAACCGATATTGGCGTAATTCCAGACCAAGGCACAGAAGAAAATCTCAAAAGAATGAACTTAGAGTGGGTTGTGGTAAAGCCGTTAAATGCTCTGCATGTTGGATATTCCGATGATGGACCTAAAGAATTACATGACAAAGTCACTAAAACGATTGACTGGTTTTTAGAAAATTTTTTTTAAGACAAGACGGGAGTTTAGAGAATCTTAAGTCGGATTATTTTTCTCTTACCTCTCAAAAGCCCGCGATGATTAAACCTTCTCTTCTTGCGAAATTTAATCACGATTGTCTTGACGACTTTTCTAGTAAAAAAATTCCTTAAACATGAGTGAAAAAATAGAAATCTATACTGACGGCGCATGCCTCGGAAACCCTGGTAGAGGTGGCTGGGGAGCGATTTTAATCTACAAAGAACATCAGAAAAAAATCTCCGGCGGCGAAAAAGAAACCACCAATAATCGCATGGAATTACAGGCTGTTATTGAGGCGCTACTAGTACTAAAAAAATCTGCAAAAATAAATCTCTACACCGACAGCACTTACGTCAAAGACGGCATCACCAAATGGATTCATGGTTGGAAAAAGAATGGCTGGCGCACCGCCAATCGTAAGCCAGTAAAAAATTCTGATCTTTGGCAATTACTTGAAGCGGAAACAGTAAAACATCAAATCGAGTGGATTTGGGTGAAAGGACATTCCGGAAATCACTTTAACGAAATAGTCGATGTGTTGGCGCGAGAAGGCGCAGAATCTATCTAAAAATGTAACCGAAGAAGTGTGTGATGCACAAGATGTCGATCACAGTTATCATGAAGGTTGAATTCCATTTGGTCAGAGGCTCCTGCAAAAGCAATTTGCGGGCCACACTCTTACCTAAATTGACTCGATTCTCCGCATTTAGTTTATCTTTTTTCTCGGGATTAAGTTTTGGTTTCTTAGGAGAGCACTTCTTAACTGCATAAATATGCCAAGAAAAATAGAGCGTCATCACCAATGAAATAAGAATATCAAAGAAGCGAAAATCAATTGTTCTGATTAATTTGTTCGCAACGGCAAAAGCAAAAATATATCCGATCACTCCCCAAAACCAAATCACGCGGATCATCAACTCCTCACCCTTGGTGGCCTTTTTGAAAGATAAGAAAATTTTATTAAGAACTTCTTTCATAGAATCAGGAATTACTTTTTATCCTTATATTCCGTACCTTCCCAAGGCATCTCAAAATCAAAATTGCGAAACTCCTGCATCAACTTCACTGGTTCATAAATAACCTTCTTTTGCTGTTCATCGTAACGAACTTCTTTGTAGCCAGTGAGTGGAAAATCTTTGCGCAATGGATGGCCCTCGAAGCCATAATCTGTAAGAATACGGCGTAGATCTGGGTGGTTAGTAAATTCGATTCCATACATATCAAAAGTCTCACGCTCGAACCAATTTGCAGTGCTGAAAATTTCGCTAACAGTATCAACTTTCTCGCCTTCATTTAGAGCAACTTTAACCGTGATGCGATTGTTCAGTTTGTAGCTGAGTAAATTGTAAATCACTTCGAAACGCGGAGATCTGATTCCGAGTAAATCAGCGCCAAAAACATCGAGCAAAGTTTTGAAAGAAAGGCTTTGATCATCGCGCAAAAATTTTAAGAAATTCACGATCTCTTTCGCATCAACATAAACAATGAGATTATCGTAAAGGATTGGCTCAGCGACTCGTGCGGAAGTGAAATTATTTTTGATGTAATCGGCTTGAGCTATTAGGTCTTTTGAAAGATTTTGCTTCATTTTATCTGCTAAATTTTCTGTTTCTTCTGATTTTTCTTTGAAGCAATAAAACTCCGTAGAGCAATGCTTCAGCGGTTGGAGGACAGCCCGGAACATAAACATCGACCGGAACAATGCGATCGCACCCCCTCACAACCGAGTAAGAATAATGGTAGTAGCCACCACCATTGGCGCAGCTTCCCATTGAAATCACGTAGCGCGGTTCGGCCATTTGATCGTAAACTTTACGCAGCGCCGGAGCCATTTTATTGGTGAGAGTTCCGGCAACAATCATCACATCGGATTGACGTGGAGATGGACGAAAAATTAAACCAAAACGATCAAGGTCATAACGACTCGCCGCTGATTGCATCATTTCAACCGCGCAACAAGCGAGACCGAAAGTCATTGGCCATAGAGAGCCAGTGCGAGCCCAGTTAACGAGCTCATCAAGTTTAGCTGTGACGAAGCCACGATTATTAACATCCTCGGTAACTTGATTGAGGATCGAATCTTGATTTAGAGGACTGCTTAGGTTGTTCATTTTATCTCCATTCAAGTGCGCCGCGCTTCCACTCGTAAATAAAACCGACTGTTAGCAAAGTTAGAAAAACCATCATCGACCAAAATCCAAATACCCCAATTTTTCCAAGCGAAACAGCCCACGGAAAAAGAAAAGCAACTTCGAGATCGAAAATAATAAATAAAATTGCGACGAGATAAAATTGCACATCAAACTCGTTACGTACCGGACCTTCACCTTCAAAACCACATTCGTAAGGAGAATTTTTTTCTGCATCTGGACGCAATTTGTTGAGCAAAAATGGAATCAAAAGAACTACGCAAGAAAGTCCAATTGCCACCACTAAAAATAACAAAATTGGAAAATATTGAGACGATACAAAATCAGCACTGGCAATGGGGCTCATGGTTCGTGATTGAATTAAAAAAAGGCGAGAAATAGCTTGACCAAAAATCTTGTCACAGCCCAAAAAATCAATTTAAAATTTCTAAAATGACGACTGCAAGCTATACCGCGATTATTACGCCTTTTAAGAAAAATAAAATCGATGAGAAATCTTTGGAAAAGATAGTGAAGTTTCAGATCGAAAATGGCATGGATGGGATTGTTCCTTGTGGCACAACTGGTGAGTCTCCAACCCTTACCCATGAAGAGCATAATTTTGTGATCGAAAGCTGCGTAAAATTCGCCCGCGGCAAAATTCAGGTCATGGCTGGCACTGGATCAAACTCAACTGAAGAAGCGGTGATGATGACAAAACACGCCAAAAAGGTTGGGGTTAATTCATGCTTAATCGTCGCTCCTTATTACAACAAACCAACCCCGGAAGGTGTTTTTTTACACTTTAAAGAACTCGATAAAATCGGTATTCCACTCTACATCTACAACATTCCAGGCCGCTCAGTAATTAATATTTCTGACGAAAATTTAGCGCGAATTGCTACTTTAAAAAACGTCGTCGGCATTAAGGACGCAACTGGAGATCTTGCTCGCGTCGCTTCACTTCGACTTCTCATCAAAAAGAAATTCGGATATCTTTCTGGTGAAGACGCAACCGTAGTTGGTTTCAACGCCATGGGTGGAAATGGAGTAATTTCAGTTACTGCAAATGTTGCTCCAAAAATGGTTTCTGACTTACAAAAAGCTACGGTTCGCGGCGACTACAAAACCGCACTCGCACTACAAGATAAACTAACCAACCTTCACGCCGCGATGTTCTCTGAAACAAATCCAATTCCAGCAAAATATGCCGCGAGCTTGATGGGATTATGCAGCAACGAAATTCGTCTACCTCTAACTCCAGCCTCCACAACAGCTCAAGCCAGAATTAAAAATGAGATGAAAAAACTCGGACTAATCAAATAATATGCTAAAAATTTTAATGAATTCCGGCCCTTGGGGCCCGTGGGGTGGAGCCGGTAATAATCAAAAACCAAACGACTCCAAACCGAATAATTCTGAATCACCAAAATCAGAAAAAAAATCTCCTCCGCCAAAAAATCCGAAGAATGATTTCGAAGATTTTTTCAAAAAAATTTTTGATCGGATAAAAAATTTTCTTGATTCAGCGCAAAGTGGAAAATCACCGAAATCTTTAGTCGGCATTATCATTCTTGTTATTTCTTTGCTTTGGCTTTCCCTCGGCTTTTATCAAGTCGATACTGACGAAAACGCAGTGCTTCTCTACTTCGGCAAGTTTTACAAAGTCACAACTCCAGGATTAAATTATCACATTCCCTATCCTTTCGGCCAAGTGATTAAGAAAAGTGTTACTGCCGTAAATACCGAAGAATTCGGATTTTCTTCGAGCAAAAAGAAAAATGAGGATCGCGATTTTAACGCCGAAAGTTTGATGCTCACCGGCGATGAAAATATCGTCGACATCGAATTCCAAGTGCAGTGGCAAATCTCTGACATTAAAGATTTCACCTTCAGCATCGCCGATCCAAATCAAACAATTCGCAAATCTTCTGAAAGTGCGATGCGTGAAATCATTGCTCGCACACCAATTGTTAGCGCCCTTTCCGACGGCAAAGGAAAAATCGAAAATGAAACAAAAGATCTGTTGCAAGCAATTCTCGATTCTTACGGAGCGGGTGTTCGTGTTGTATTGGTTCAGCTACGTCGTGTCGATCCACCAGCACAGGTAATCGATGCCTTCCGCGATGTTCAAACCGCTAAAGCCGACAAAGAAAAGGAAATTAACGAAGGTCAAGCATATGCTAATGACATCATTCCTAGAGCCAGAGGTGAGGCAGCTCAGAAAAAAGAACAAGCCGAAGCTTACGCGAAAGAAGTTGTAACCAACGCTCAAGGCGAAGCAGGAAGATTCAATTCCGTCTACAATCAATATTCCAAAGCCAAGAAAGTAACGAGAAAGCGTCTTTATCTCGAAACAATGGAAAAAATTTACCAAGATACTGATAAAGTTTTTATTGATAAAAGTGTCGCGAAATCAGGTGTTACGCCTTACTTCCCGCTGAATGAAATCAAACAACAGCCTAAAAAAGAATAACGTGAGCCAACTTTCTTTTAGACACCTACTCGACTCTCACCAGATCAAAGAAAGTGACATTGAAAAACTTTTTTCTCTTGCCGACGAATACTTCACCAAACCACGTCAGGATTGCCAAAACACCATTCTCGCAACTTTATTTTTCGAACCAAGCACGCGTACTCGCTTCTCCTTCGAATCAGCAATGAATAGGCTCGGTGGCAAAGTTATTTCTCTCGAAGATGGACAAACTTCCTCAGTGACAAAAGGTGAAAGCCTTGCTGACACTGGTCGCATGATGAGTAATTACGCTGACATAATCGTGATGCGTCATCCGAAAATCGGTTCAGCAGAAGAGTTAGCGAGATATGCAACAGTGCCAGTAATCAATGCTGGAGATGGCTCAAATCAACATCCCACACAATCTCTTGTCGACCTCTACACAATTTTTCGCGAGAAAAAAACTCTAAACAACTTACGCATCGGAGTGCTTGGCGATTTAAAACACGGTCGCGCCGTACATTCAATGCTGACGCTACTTACGCGCTATTCTAAAAATCATTTCACTTTAATTTCTCACGCATCACTAGCTCTCGATCCAAAAAGCAAAAAAGAGTTTGAGTCTTATGGCTGTAAGATTGAAGAGACTTCTGATTTAGAAAATGCGATAAAAAATCTCGATATTCTCTACGTCACTCGCACTCAGTTCGAGCGCTTCGACAAAGATAAGCTCACCAAAGCGAATGATGTTTATTGCGTAAATAAAAAACTTTTAGCACTCGGAAAGAAGGATCTTATCGTGCTTCACCCCTTGCCCCGCACCGGCGAAATCGATCCCGAAATTGACGATCTCCCCCAAGCAAAATATTTTGCTCAAGCCAATTACGGAGTTTTTATCCGCATGGCCTTGTTGTCGCTGATTACAAATACTAGATAGAACTTCCCCACGATTACAAACTCATGTTCGTCATCCCAGCGAAGGCGGGGGATCCAGAAAAAGTTTCCGAGCACTCGATGAGTCTTCCTGGATCCCCGCCTTCGCGGGGACGACGCTTAACCATTAGCAATTATTATGAATCTCGAACGCTACACTGAGAAAACTCAGTCAATTCTCCAAGCTGCGCAAACACTGGCTTTAGGGCGTGGTCATCAGAAATTTTTACCAGAGCATTTGCTCCAAGCGATGCTTTCTGATCAAGACGATCTTGTGCAAAAACTCGTCCATCTCTGCGATGGCAATATTCAGATTTTAAGTGGCGAAATTAAGCAGGTGATCGATCGCATTCCAAGCGTTGAAGGAAGCGGCGCCGGACAAATTTCTCTCTCGCAAGAATTAGCGCGAATTTTCTTACTCGCGGAAAAAATTTCTGATCAAAATTCTGATCAATTCGTTACTGTTGAACGTCTTTTGCAAGCAATTTTGGAAGATGAAAAAAACGAAGCAGCGAAAATTCTTAAGATGTCTGGAGTCACCGTCCAAGCAATTCGCGCCGCGATTCAAAAAATTCGCGCCGGAAAAAAAGCGAGCTCGGCTTCTGCTGAATCAACTTACCAATCACTCGAAAAATACGCGCAAGATCTCACCAAAAAAGCACGCGAAGGAAAGATCGATCCAGTCATCGGACGTGACGAAGAAATCCGCCGCACCATGCAAGTTCTCTCGCGCCGCACCAAAAATAATCCGGTTTTAATCGGACAACCAGGTGTTGGTAAAACTGCAATCGTCGAAGGATTGGCGCAAAGAATCGTCAATGGCGATGTGCCCGAAAGCCTTAAGGATAAACGCCTGATGTCACTTGATATGGGCGCGCTAATCGCTGGTGCAAAATTTCGCGGTGAGTTTGAAGAGCGTTTAAAAGCGGTGTTGAATGAAGTCGAAAATAACGAGAATGTAATTCTCTTCATCGACGAACTTCACTTGCTTGTAGGTGCCGGAAAAACTGAAGGTTCGATGGATGCATCAAACTTACTCAAACCGGCTTTAGCCCGCGGCACGCTTCATTGCGTCGGTGCCACAACTTTGGATGAATACAGAAAATACATCGAAAAAGATGCTGCTCTCGCACGACGTTTTCAGGCGGTTTATACCGAAGAGCCAACTGTCGAAGATACGATTTCAATTCTGCGCGGTATCAAAGAAAAATACGAAGTTCATCACGGAATAAAAATTAAAGACTCCGCTCTCGTTGCAGCAGCGACGCTATCTCATCGCTATATCACCGACAGATTTTTGCCAGACAAAGCAATCGATTTAATCGACGAAGCAGCGTCTTCTTTGAAGATTGAACTCGATTCAAAACCAACCGAACTCGACGAAATCGATCGCAAAATTATTCAACTAAAAATCGAGGCTGAAGCCTTGAAAAAAGAGGATGATCAGGCCTCAAAAGATCGTCTCGTTAAACTAAATTCTGAGCTCAATTCACTCGAAAAAAAATCGACAGAAATGGGCAGTTTGTGGCAAGCGGAAAAAATGAAGCGCGGCAAAATCAACGAGCTCAAAAGTAAAATTGAAACGAGTAAATTCGAACTCGAAAAAGCCCAGCGCGAAGGAAATTTGGCGAAAGCTGGTGAACTCTCTTACGGCAAGATTCCCGAGTTACAAAAAGAGCTACAAAACCTTGATAGCTCTGTGTCGAAGAACATTGTCCATGAGTCAGTTTCTGAAGATGATATTGCCGCAATCGTCGCGCGCACGACCGGAATTCCAGTCGATCGAATTCTCTCTGGCGAGAAGGAAAAATTACTCAAAATGGAATCACTTCTTGAACAACGCGTAGTTGGTCAAGATGCCGCGCTCAAGGCAATTTCTGATGCCGTGCGTCGTTCGCGCTCAGGCCTTCAAGATCCAAATCGCCCTGTCGGATCTTTCTTATTTTTAGGGCCAACTGGTGTTGGAAAAACCGAAGCTTGCAAAGCTCTCGCCGAATTTATTTTCGATGATGAGTCCGCACTTTTGCGAATCGACATGAGTGAATTCATGGAAAAGCACGCGGTTGCACGCTTGATTGGCGCGCCTCCAGGATATGTTGGTTTTGAACAAGGTGGCGTGTTAACCGAAGCAGTTCGTCGTCGTCCTTATCAAGTTATTTTATTCGATGAAGTCGAAAAAGCGCATCAGGATGTTTTTAACGTTTTGTTGCAAGTGCTCGACGATGGCCGCCTGACTGACTCGCAAGGCCATGTCGTAAATTTTACCAACACGATAATTATTCTAACTTCAAATCTCGGCTCACAATTTTTGAATGATTTGAACGAAGATCAAAAAGTTGATGAGGTGCGCGAAAGCGTGATGGACGTGGTTCGCGGACATTTCCGTCCAGAATTTTTGAATCGTTTGGATGAAATTATTCTCTTCAATAAGCTCAGTCGTAAAAACATGGAAGGCATCGTCGAGACACAATTCGCGCGGCTTGTGAAAAGATTGATGATTCGAAATATTCAGCTCGAACTCGCCAAATCAGCTAAAATTTATTTAGCCAAAAAAGGTTTTGATTCCACTTATGGAGCGCGTCCATTGAAGAGAGTGATTCAGCGTGACATCGAAAATATTTTAGCAGAAAAAATTCTTCGCGGAGAAATTAAAGAAGGACAAAAAGTAGAAATTTCAGCAAAGGAAACAGAGCTAAAATTCTCAGTCTCCTAATTTTATTTCTCTCAATCTTCTTCAATTCAAATATCAAAATTATGAAAATTAAAATTACTTCAGCACTAGTATTATCAATGCTTGTAAGCATTTCAGCTCAAGCTCAAGAAGAGCAAAGTGGCGAGAAATTTTCTGCTCACAAAACAGAAATGGTCGGACAGCTAAACAAAGAAAAAACCATCATCGACAGCGCGATTTCATGCATTAATTCTGCGACGAAAAAAGAAGACGCACAGAAATGTCATGAGCAAAAGAAAACATCGATGGATGCTCTAAGGGCTGAAAGAGAAGCTCTTCAACAAAAAAGAATGAGTGAGAGAAAAGAAAAATTACAAAAAGAACTAAGCGAGATTGATGCCAAAAGCGCCAAAATCGGCGAAAAAAAGAATAACGCTGCTGCTAAGTAAAAAATACGCGAAGTGGGCTTAATGCTCACTTCGCAACTCCCCTGCGAGTCGGGGTCTCTGACCGCGACCCCAAGTTCAGTTTCAAAAAACATGGACATTGGGACGGAGTCAGAGACTACGACTGCATTAGGCACTGTTGGCTCAACGCCAGAATTTCAATAATCCACACCCATAAAATACAGCCCACAAGCCGGCGCATTTGGCCCGGATTTTGTTCGATCTTTTGCTTCCAAAATATTCTTCATTTCCTCGGCGCCAATCTTTCCAATCCCAACATAGACAAGGGTTCCAACAATATTTCTTACCATGTGGTGCAGGAAAGATTTCGCACTAAAATCGATTCTGATTTCTTCGCCAATTTGAGTGATTTCGATTTTATCCAGAGTCTTGATCGGCTGCGATGATTGGCATTCAGAATCACGAAAAGATGAAAAATCATGCTGACCAATCAAACATTCTGCAGCCTGCCTCATCGCTTTAATATCAAGATCTCTAGCCACTTGCCAAGCACGATTTTTTTCGAGCACGAGTTGCGGATAACGATTAATAATCCGGTAGCGATAATGACGTTTTTTTGAGAGAAAACGAGCGTGAAAATTTTCATCAACTAACTCACAACTAAGAATCGCAACATCCTCTTCACGCAGATAGTTATTGAGTCCAGCGACCATCGTGTGTTCAGAAAATTTCTTCTGCAGAGTGAAGTTAACAACTTGCCCCAAGGCGTGAACTCCCGCATCAGTACGGCCAGAAGAAATGATTCTCACCTCTTCTTGCGCCAAAGAAAAAATCGCCTTTTCTACAACTTCTTCGATCGATTTTTGCACGATGCCAAACTGCCTTTGCATCCCGCAATATCTGGTGCCGTCATATTCGATTGTAAGTTTGTAGTGCATTTTAAGACTTGTTCTTCTTGCGAAAATTTGGTTACGATCTTTCAACGTCATCACCGCGCAGGCGGCGATCCACAAGGATTAGCAACTTACTCTTAAGTGCCTGATTCTGGATCCCCGCCTGCGCGGTGATGACGTTGAAAGATTGGAGCAGAATTTATCAATTTTAAAGATGACAAATTTTTTTCTAACATGAGTAAGCACATTTGGCTTCCCTACACACAAATGCAAAACCATTTGCCGCAGCTTGAGGTTGTTGGCGCGAAGGGTTCAAAGATTTTTCTAAAAGATGGTCGAGTTTTGATTGATGGAATTTCTTCTTGGTGGTCGATGGCGCACGGATATAACCATCCTCACATCACTTCTGCACTCGCCAAACAAGCAAAAATTTTGCCTCACATCATGATGGCGGGATTTGCCACCGAGCCAACTTACACGCTAGCCGAGCGCTTGTGCAAATTCACCAAAATGGATCGAGTATTTTTTTCTGATTCTGGCTCAGTTGCGATCGAAGTGGCGATGAAAATTTCTTGGCAGTTTCATTTGAATTGCGGCGCTAAGGAAAAAACAAAATTCATTTCCTTCAAAAATTCATATCACGGCGACACTACGGGTGCAATGTCTCTCGCTGATCTTTCTTATGGCATGCACAAAAAATTTCAGAAAATTTTGCTGAATAATTTTTGTCTCGATCTGCCGAAAAATAAGAACGATCTCGATTCCTTCGAAGATTTTGTGAAAAAAAATAAAAAAATTCTCGCCGGAATTTTTATCGAACCGCTCGTGCAATGCGCTGGTGGCATGCTTTTTCATGATGCGAAAATTTTACGCGAAATTTTTCTCATCGCTAAAAAGCACGAAATTCTTTTCATCGCCGATGAATGCGCGGTTGGATTTTATCGCACTGGAAAAAAATTCGCCTGCGATCACGCAAAAATCACTCCGGATATTTTAACTTTAAGTAAGGCGCTAACCGGCGGAGCAGTTGGTCTCGGGGCAACTCTGGTTTCTAAAAAAATATTTGAAAAATTCTTAGGCGATTCACTTGATTTGGCTTTAATGCACGGCCCAACTTTTATGGGAAATCCCCTCGCTTGCGCTGCTGCAAATGCTTCGCTCGATTTATTTGAACAAAAAAATTACGAGGAAAAAGTTGTAGAGATTGAGAGATTTTTACGCAGTGAATTAAGGAATTTCAAAAACCCGCGCGTGCTTGGTGCGATTGGTGCCA
The DNA here is from genome assembly GCA_018970485.1 of Pseudomonadota bacterium. Classification (GTDB taxonomy): domain Bacteria; phylum Pseudomonadota; class Alphaproteobacteria; order Rickettsiales; family UBA1997; genus UBA2645. Next base: position 20,162 of record JAGWWH010000020.1, read on the forward strand.
TCGACATTGATGGCGACTTCAAAAAAATCCTCGAACTAAGAAAAAAATTCATCGCTTCGGGAATTTTCTTGCGACCATTCGGCGGCTGTCTTTATCTAATGCCAGCACTCACAATCACTAAGTCTGATCTCAAAAAAATTACCAACTCAATCACAGAAATTTTATGAAAATTGGCGTTACTGGAATAACCGGAAGAATGGGCCGAACTATTGCTAGCTTGGTTTTGCAAGACTCCGTTACTGAACTTACTTCAGGCTTATCTCGCAAAAATTCTAGCGAAGATCTTGGAGAATTTTTGGGCTTCGAAAAGACTAACACTCAAACCACTTCTGATCTCGATTTTTTTGTAAAAAGCTGTGATGCAATCATCGATTTTTCTTCGCCGGCTTTGAGTTTGGAAGTTGCTAAGAAATGCGCCGAGCTCAAGAAAGTCATGGTTTGCGGCACTACCGGATTTTCTGAAAATGAAAAAAAAGAATTCGCCGCTAACGCAAAAGACACAGTGATTATTTGGTCTTCAAACATGTCACTTGGCGTGAATCTTTTGATGAATCTCGCTGAAAAAGTTGCGGGAATTTTGCATGAAGATTTCGATGTCGAGATCGTTGAAATGCATCACAAAAATAAAGTCGATGCCCCATCCGGAACCGCTCTATCTCTTGGCGCAGCCGTCGCCCAAGGTCGCAACATCGAGCTTCAAAAAAATGCGGTGATGGCAAGAATGGGTAAAGATGCAAAAAGAAATAAAGGCGAGATTGGCTTTGCGACTTTACGCGGCGGCGATGTCATCGGCGATCACAGCGTGATTTTTGCTGGAGATGGCGAACGAATTGAGCTCACTCACAAAGCTTCCAACCGCGATATTTTTGCCAAAGGTGCGATTCGTGCGGCGATTTGGGGAAGTGCCAAGCAGCCTGGATTTTACTCGATGCGTGACGTGTTAAGCTAAACAGAAAAACGGTCAACCCGCGATTTTACTATACTTCGCAGCTTATTTGATTTTTGGTGAACAGCTCTAAGACCAACAACCCAAAGGCTCCAATCGATTACCTCGGTAATCGCTGCCAAAGCGCAAAGATTAGGATGGCGTTGAAAGTAAGTATTTGCTGATTGGGTCATGCTTCGACAGGCTCAGCATGACAAACTTATGTCGCCCTGAGTCTGTCGAAGGTTAGTCGACAAGGATTCAAGAAATAAAAAAGGCCTGACTCCTTTTGAGAGTCAGGCCTTTTTTTATTCTGCGTAGAATCGGAAAAACTAAACGTCGGTCAAAAAGCTTTTAAACAGCTTTGCGCGATTCGGATGTTGCAACTTCTTCAAAGCTTTCGCTTCGATTTGACGGATACGTTCGCGAGTAACCGAGAACTGTTTACCAACTTCTTCAAGAGTGTGATCAGTCACCATGCCAATACCAAAGCGCATGCGAAGCACGCGTTCTTCGCGAGAAGTTAGGGATGAAAGCATTTGTGCAGTCACGTCTTTCAACTTCGAATAAGCTGCGGCATCGAATGGAAGTACTGCAGTTTTATCTTCGATGAAATCTCCGAGAATACTTTCCTCGTCATCACCACCGGCGATTGGCGATTCAAGACTGACGGGATCTTTCGAGGTACGAAGAACTTTACGAACTTTATCAACTGGCATGAGAAGCTTATCGGCAATCTCTTGTGCATCCGGCGTTCTGCCGAGTTCTTGAGTGAGTTGGCGAGAAGTTTTAACGATCTTGTTAATCGTCTCAACCATGTGAATCGGAATACGAATCGTGCGCGATTGATCGGCGATGGCGCGAGTGATTGCTTGGCGAATCCACCAAGTCGCGTAGGTCGAAAACTTGTAACCACGACGATATTCAAACTTATCCACGGCGCGCATTAGGCCGATATTTCCTTCTTGGATCAAATCCAAAAACTGCAAACCGCGATTCGTGTATTTTTTCGCGATTGAAACAACGAGACGAAGGTTGGCTTCGATCATTTCCTTCTTCGCTTGCAACTCTTCTTCTTGGCTTCTGCGCACATTATTTACGAGCAGTTTGAAATCAGCGATGCTGAGGCCAAGAATCTTAATAAATTTTCCTAAACGATTTTGTGTTTCCTGAATTTTTTCTTTGCCGCCAACTAAAAATTTCTGCCATTTTTTATCGTTAACTTGTTCAGCTTTTTTGAACCAAGCATCTCCCTCTTCAACTCCAGGATAATTTTTAAGAAAGACCGATTTATCGACTCCGAATTCTTGCGCGCACTTGAGCAATTCAAGATCAATCGAGAGTAATTTTTGTTGCGCTTCGTAGATTTGATCGACCAAGGATTTAATGAGCGAATCGTTAAAACTAACTTCCAGAGTCAATGTTTCGAAATCAGATTTTAGCTTGTTGATCTCCTTGTTCGACTTGATTTGGTCGTGAGTTTTATCCTCTGATTTATCAATAATTTTCTGACAGACATCTGCAATGCGTTGGAACAAATCCAACATTTTTGGCATCAGAATTCGTTCCATCGAAACGAAAGAAACAACGCTTTCATCAATCTCTTCGAGCTCTTCATCTTCAAACAAAGTTTCTTCTGCATTTTCAGCTGAATCGACTTGTGAATTGATGATGGTAGTGACGTCTTCTTCTTCAGCAGATGCTTGGTCATTATTTTTAATAATCTCCTCAAGCTCGGCGTTGTAGGTTTCGTCAATTCTGATGATGTCACGAAGCAGGATGGTGCCGTTGGAAAGACCATTATACCACTCGATAAAGTGGCGCATAATCAGTGGTCCGTGATAAAGGAATTTAATGGTTTTGTTGCGACCTTCTTCGATGCGCATTGCGATCGCCACTTCATCTTCACGAGTTAGCAATTTCACCGTACTCATTGAGCGCAGGTAAGTTTTTACTGAATCTTCAGAACGCTTTTGGCTCTTTTCATCATCCTTCGCAGAAAGACTTTCTTCGAGCAATCGCTCAACATCTTCCTCTCTTTCAACTACCTGAATCTTAAACTCAGAAAGAATATCTAAAATACGATCGAGCTTGCTAGCGTTGGTGTCCGGATCGATGTGATCATTGATCTGATCGTGAGTTACGAAACCTTGAGTTTTACCGAGAGATAAAAGTTTTTTTAGTTTTTCAGCGAGTTTATCGGAGAATTTTTTTCCTTCATCGTCATGTTTTTGAATCGCTGAACGCACATCTTGAATCAGCTGAAATTTCTCAGCGAGAAGTGAGGTTCTGTCGTTAATCGCGACCTTAACTTTTTTTGCTCTGACTTTTCTTACTTTTGGTTCTTTGACTTTTTTTACTTTCGGCTCTTTTACTTTTTTTACCTTGAGCTCCTTCTTTGCCTTAACTGTTGGCTTTAGAGCTTTTTTCGGCTCTGGTTTTTTTTCGATTTTTTTCGCAGGAATGATTTTCTTAATCACCTTTTTCACTGGAAAAGTTTTTTTAGTAATTTTCTTAACTGGTTTTTTTGGTGCGATTTTTTTTACGACTTTCTTCGGCGCAACCTTCTTTGGAGCTGATTTCTTAACGATTTTAACAACTTTTTTGGGAGCAGATTTCTTCACGATTTTAACAACTTTTTTGGGAGCAGATTTCTTCACGATTTTTTTTGGCTCAGGCTTCTTAACAACTTTTTTTACCGGAGTTTTTTTTACGATTTTTTTAACTACCTGATTTTTTACCTTTTTCTTCGTTGCCATAATTGCTCCTAAATTAGTTCTTTCTCCAAAGCCAAAATCATGGCCTTGAGAGAGTCTTTGTAATTGATAATTTCTTGGATTTTTTGTGCCTCAACTTCACTAAGTTCGCCAACTTTACTTAGAGAAGACCCTTTGTATTCCGCCTCAGCTTGTTTGTACTGCTCTTCAACTTGCAGTAATAAATCTCTTAAAAGGAGGAGGCGAAAACGCGTAGGAACAGACTCTAAATCAATGCGCTCAAGGCTTGCAACAATATTTTCGATCTCGTTCATTTCAGTCAAAAACTCGGTTTGATCAGCATTTTCAAGGATTAGCTCCTTGAGATGAGTGTATTTTTCACTGCCAAAATGCAACGACTCAATATCAAAAATATCGTCACGAAACTGTGCCAACTCTGGGAATTTCACAATAAAAGCGATGATATTTTTAGCTAAATCATCTGCCAAGTTTCTTGGTGCTAATGGAGTAATTTTACTAAAAATTGCCGGTGATTTTTTTTGGCCGCGACCAAGCAAAAATAGGGATTCTTTAACAAAAAGAGAAAAATATTTCTTTGATGCTGGATCTTGAATTAGGGCAATTTTAGTCGCCAAATTTGCTTCTAATTTCGCCTTATTTTCCGCAGAAATTTTCTTCTTACGATCGATCACAAGCTCAGTCAGAGCAAATTCAAGCAAACTCTCCGAAAGCGGTATGGCTGACTTGAAGAGCTTTTCTAATTCTTTAGCGCCGAAGCTTTTTACAAAATCATCTGGATCCATCTGACTCGGCAAGAAGGCGAAAAAGATATTTTTCTTGGCATTAATCAGAGGTAAAGAAATCTCAGAAAAACGTTTAGCGGCGCGGATCCCAGCCGCATCACCATCCAAACAAATGATGACTTTATCGGTGCTGTAAAAAAGTAGCTTGAGATGCTCAGCACCGAGAGCAGTTCCAAGACCAGCGGTAACATTTTCGATGCCAGAAGTCGCAAGCGCGATCACGTCCATGTAGCCTTCAACAACTACAACATAACCTTTGTCAAACGTGGCTTTGCGTGCTCCAGAAAAATTATAAAGAGTTTGATTTTTTTTAAAAATTTCGGTTTCGGCAGAGTTTAGATATTTTGGTAAATCCTCTCCGATCGTTCTCCCGCCAAAAGCGATCACTCTATTTTTTTTGTCAGTGATTGGAAAAATCACGCGATTACGGAATTTGTCGTAAAATTTTCCTTTATCATTTTTTCCAACAATTCCAGTTCGAGAAATTTCCAGTTCGCTGAAGTTTTCTGACGTTAAAAAATTAGTTAGAGCCTCGTAAGAATTAGTCGCAAAACCGAGGCGAAATTTCTTTGCAAAAGATGTATTTAAGCCTCGCTTTCCTAAATATCTGCGAGCTTCGCCGCCATCAATTCCGTGTAAATTTTTTTCAAAAAACTGAGTGATTTTCTCAAGAATTAGATAATCGCGATCTAGCTGATTTTCTTTACTCTCGTCAAAGCTTACTTGCGGAATCGCAATACCAAAATCATTAGCCAACTTCACCACCGCATCACGAAATTCCAATCCTTCGTTATTCATCGTAAAACTAATTACATCACCATGCGCAGAGCAGCCGAAACAGTGGTAGAAACCCTTTTGATCATTAACCGTAAAAGACGGACTTTTTTCGTTGTGGAAAGGACAAAGCCCAGAAAATTCTTGGCCGCGCTGTTTGAGCTTAACGCTTTTACTAACAACCTCGGAAACTAAAATTGAAGAACGTAATTTTTCTGGAAAATCCTTAGAAAAATGCATCTGAGAACCTAAAAGCCCCACATAAAAGCAAAGCCTGTCATCAAGCAGGAGAAGGTTAGGGGAATGGTTAAGTTATCATCAATATCGAGAAGGCTTGGACGCGCTTCTACCATCGTCACACAAGCAACAGAAAAAATTCCGAAAAAATAAAACCAGAAAGAAACGTGAAAATTCAGGCCAAGAATAATCAGAATTGCTAGAGCGCTGGTGAAAAAAGCTAGAGTTCCAGCGCAAGTTTTTTCGAAGAATGGTTTGCTTGGAATCGCTTTACCTACAATCGCCGATAAAGCGTCCGAAATCACTAAAATCACAAACGAAATCACGGCAATTTCCTTTTTAAAAAAGAAAAAGTTGATGCAAGCGCCAAGCATTACTGCACTAGCTCCGCAGAATTTTTCAGTTGTGATTTCATGTGGACGCAAGATGTGTCGAAACATCTTTAGAAAAATTTCCTGAATCTTTGAATTGCTACGACGCATGTAATCTAGAGAGATTATGATGAGAGCGATCGGAGCAATAATGATCAGGGTTTTCCACTTACCTAAGTAACAAAAAAAGATTGGGATCAGGATTAATAAAAAATGTAAAGCTTTGCGATAAAGCTCGTTAGCAAGGTTCATTGTTTGTTATCATTTTGATTAGGATAGATCACGACTTCATTTTTACCGACATAGCCCAGAACTTTTCGCGATTGCTCATCAACAAGATCGAGGTCGAGAGATTCCGAACTCATTCCTTCAACTAAATTTTTCTTGGCTCGCATTTTGTTTGATAGCTCCTGTTTGGTGATTTCTCTGGTCTCAATTTTATTTTTTAGAACAAAAAATTTTATCAACCCCTTCTCGCCAAAAATGGTGGATATTAGAAAGTAAAAAATGATTACAAGAGCAGTAAAATAGCAGATGAAAGTGTGTTTTCCGATCTGATTTTTCTTAACAAAATTATACAGAAAGTTGGTTTTCATTTGGTTATGAATTTTTTCGTTCTGAATAAATTGCTGTTCTAAAAATCTATCTGAATCGTCAAGAAATTAACAAAGCTAGGGCGAATGATGGGTTCGAAACAAAAGGTTTTTAGCCTCTAAAACAAACCTCTCTAACCGCCGCGATAATGTTTTCAACTTTTGGCAAGGCGAGTTTTTCTAGGTTTGCGGCATAAGGCAAAGGAGCGTCAACCGAAGCCAATTTTTTCACTGGTGCATCAAGATAATCAAAAGCCTCTTCCATCAGAATTGAAGCAACTTCAGAGCCTATTGAGGCAAAAGGAAATCCTTCTTCAACTGTAACGCAGCGCGAAGTTTTTTTCACTGATTCGACCAATGTTTGGCGATCGATTGGTCGTATTGTGCGAAGATCAATTACTTCGGCATCGATTCCTTCTAAAGCCAATTGCTCTGCGGCTTCAAGGGCATATTTTACCACTAAAGAAAAAGCGACAATCGTGACATCTTTTCCTTCGCGAAGCACTTTTGCTTTACCGATTTCAACGATGTGATCTTCGTCATATTCTTCTTCAAAAGAGAGTCCGTAAGTGAGTTCATTTTCAAGGAAAACTACTGGATTTGGGTCGCGAATTGCGGCTTTGAGCAAACCTTTGCAATCAGCGGCGCTGTAAGGTGAAACTACTTTCAATCCTGGAACAGATCCGTACCAAGCAGCGTAACATTGTGAGTGCTGCGCGCCAACTCTTGATGCCGCACCGTTTGGTCCGCGAAATACGATCGGGCAAATCACTTGGCCACCAGACATGTAACAAGTTTTAGCAGCGGAATTGATGATTTGATCAATCGCCTGCATGGCAAAGTTGAAAGTCATAAATTCAACAACTGGTCGAAGACCTGCAAATGCCGCGCCTACAGCCAAGCCAGCAAAGCCGTGTTCGGTAATTGGAGTATCGATCACTCTTTTAGCGCCAAACTCAGCAAGCAAACCCTGAGTAACTTTGTATGCGCCGTTATATTCCGCGACTTCTTCGCCCATGACGAAGATTTTATTGTCGCTACGCATTTCTTCCGCCATCGCTTCGCGTAAGGCTTCGCGGACTGTTAGTTTTCTTAAAGTCATTTTGATTTAATTATAAATTTCAGTCATGAGCTCGCTTTCGTCTGGCTCGGGAGAGTTTTTAGCGAACTCAACAATTTCGTTAACTTCGTTTTTGATTTCGTCATCGATTTTTTCGATTTCCTTTTCGGCAGCGATTTTATTGGCCAAGATCGCCTCGCGTATTGAATCAATCGGATCTTTTTCTTTTTTATCGCTCACCTCTTCTTTACTGCGATAGGTCGCCGGATCAGACATTGAGTGGCCGCGATAACGATAAGTATCCATTTCAATAATCATCGGACCTTTTCCGGAACGCACAAAATCAACAACTTTTTGCCCTTCAGAAATCACTGAAAAAATATCCATTCCGTCAATTTTTACGCCTGGAATATTGAAGCCAATACCGCGCTTGTGAAGTTCGTCGATCGAAGATGAGCGCTTGAGTGAAGTACCCATCGCGTAATGATTATTTTCGATGATGAAGATCACTGGAAGATTCCACAATTTCGCCATGTTAAAGGCTTCGTAGACCTGACCTTGATGCGCAGCACCGTCGCCAAAATAGCAGTAGGTCACATTTTTTTTGTCGAGATATTTATCCGCAAAAGCAAGGCCAGCGCCGATCGGAACCGATGCTCCAACAATTCCATGTCCGCCGTAAAAATGTTTTTCGAAATCAAAAAGATGCATCGAACCACCCTTACCCTTTGAAGAGCCGTCACGCCTACCGAGAAGTTCAGCCATAATTTTTTTCGGATCAGAGCCAACAGAAATCATGTGACCGTGATCGCGATAAGTTGTGATCACTTTATCTCCATCCTTCATGGTGTGATGCATGCCCGTGGCGATTGCTTCTTGGCCGATGTAAAGGTGGCAAAAACCAGCGATTAAACCCATTCCGTAAAGTTGTCCCGCTTTCTCTTCGAAGCGACGAATTAGCAACATTTCGCGGTAGAATCCTAAAAGCTCTTTTTTGGAAAAATTTTTGATGGAATTATGCTTGGAAGTCATTGTGTAGATTGAGTTATGTGTAAGGCGGCGCGGGATAAGTTGGGAGCTTGAAAAGTCAAATTTTAGCAACTCAGATTCTTTCATTTGCATAAAGATTATGTGCGATCATGTTTCTTTTCGAAATTCCCAGCCTCAGTCCAATTCAATCGGAGTGATGGTTGGGGATTAAGTTTTCTCAAAAGTAAAAGAGATGCCTAAATCTTACTTCACCTCTTTTTTCGAGGCCAAAGAAGAATCTGGGCAACTTTAAAGCTTTGAAAGATTTACCGCGCTAAAACCGAACTAACCTTAAATCAAATAAACAATGTCTAACAAATCTAAATTTTTGAACTCTGCTAAATTGGCAATTGCCGCTGTAGTTCTTACTTCATCACTAGCTTCATGCAAAATGATGTCTTGCAAATGCCGTTCAGAAAAAATGACTGAAGTAAAAGAAGAAAAGGCACAATCCTCTTCTAAAAAAGAGAAAAAGTCTTCTTCAAAAACCAAGGAAGAAAAAGCTAAATGCTCTTCTACCTCTAAGGAAGAAAAGGCTAAATGCTCTTCTAAAAAAGCTGAGTAATTTAGAATATTCAGAAATAGGCCTCGCTCAAAAAGTGAGGCCTATTTTTTTTGCGTTAGGCGCACTGGTGTTCAAATTGATTCGAAGTTTTAATGAACAAAAATTTGTGGAAAAATAGCGACAAGATTGGCCACCAACAGAACTCGATGTTTGGCCTCGGACTCAGACAACCACATCACCGGCACGTTCTTCAAAATAATCCTGCGGTCGATTTTTTTGAAGTGCACACCGAGAATTTTATTGCTGAAGGCGGCGCCTCCCTAGACTTTTTAGAAAAAATTTCCGCCCTTTATCCGCTGAGCTTTCACTGCGTTGGTATTTCGCTTGGATCCGCGTCTGGCTTAGACAAAAAGCATTTAAAAAATATTAAAAATCTCCTCGATCGCTTTAAGCCAATTTTATTTTCTGATCATCTTTCTTGGAGCAATTCCAAAAAATCCGGCACTGCTAACGACCTTCTGCCAATCCCCTACAATCAAGAATCTCTACAAATTTTTTGCGACAATGTTAGCCGCGCTCAAGATTTTTTTGGTCGCGAAATTTTAGTCGAGAACCCTTCTGCCTACTTGGAATTCGAAGATTCAAAAATTTCTGAGGTAGATTTTTTGAACGAAATTTCTCGCAAAACCGAGTGCGGAATCTTGCTCGACATTAACAATATTTTCGTGAGCGCAGAGAATTTTTCTTTCGACGCCGAAAAATATTTAAACGAAATTGACGTCGACAAAATCAAAGAAATTCACCTCGCCGGACACAGCGTTTACAAATACAAAGAAGAGAAAATCAGAATCGACACTCACAGCACTCACATCTGCGACGAAGTCCTCGCTCTCTACAAAAATTTCGTCAAAAAAAATCGCCAAAAAATTCCGGTATTAGTCGAATGGGACGAGGAAATTCCTGAGTTCGAAGTGCTTTTTAACGAAATGAAAAAAGTTCAATCTCTGTCATGAAAATCGCTGATCTGCAAAATAAATTCATCGATTCGATCTACGCTGTAACTAATCCTGATTTGCTTACGAAAATAAAAGACGGCAAGGCTCCGAAAGAAGAGTTGCTGGATATTTACCGCAACAATCTGCGCGGAACTTTGTCGAACGCGCTGCGAATCACTTACCCAGAAACTCACAAAAATCTCGGCGCGAAAAAATTTCAAAAACTTTGCGACGAATTTATTAAAAAAAATCGCTCGCTTAGCGGAAATTTGGACGATTACGGCCAAGGTTTTGCTAATGAGTTAGAATGGCTTCAACACAAGTCCTACCTAGCTAAAGACGTAAAACCTTTAAACCTAAAAAAGTTACAAAAACTTACGCCAGAAAAACTTTTTGAGGTGAAATTCAAACTTCACCCTTCCTGTTTTTTGCACAAAAATTTTGTGATTTTTCGTCAAGATTTTGAAGTGAAATTGGAAAAAATTTCGCGCGCTGAAACTAATTTTTTACTCGGCGTAAAAGACGGTTTGAGCCTCTACAAAATTTACGAAAAATACGAAATCGACATTCAACACTGCCTACAAAAATACCTAACAAACGGCGTCCTGTGTGCCTTCACAACTTCTTAACTTAAAACTTCTGCCAATGATTAAGTGTGCTCGCATTAAAAATATTTACCAAAAATACGTAAATTTTTTGACCAAATACCTCGCCTCAATTTTGCTTTTAGCGATTCGAATTTTTGTCGGATTGGTCTTCTTCAAAAGCGGACTAACAAAATTTTCTAACGTCGACCAAGCAATTATTCTCTTCACCTACGAATACAGCGTTCCGATCTTGCCTCCCGCTTTCGCAGCAATCTCTTCAATGTTTTTTGAACTCGCTTGTGGCGGTGCTTTGATTGTCGGAATATTTACTCGCCTAGCCGCTCTACCGCTGATTGGAATGACTTTAGTAATTCAAATATTTGTCTTCCAAAATCCTGAACATTTTTACTGGTTATTTTTGCTCGCAACTCTCGCGATTTACGGCGGGGGAATTTTCTCGGCCGACAAAATCTGCTCAAAAATAAAATGTAATTAGAACTCGCAGTTTCTTGATTTTTCGGTCAAAAAAAAGATTTTGAGCACCGTGCTCAAAATCTTTTTTTTCGTCAAATCAAGGACTCGCAAAATGAAAATTACTCAAAACAACTACAAAAAACTTCTCACTCAAATTCACAAAACGATTTCAAGAACCGAGCAAGAAATTTTGCAAAGAGTAAGTCGCGAAAAAGTCGAAATGTGTTGGGAAATCGGAAAAATTCTCGACGAACATTTGTCAAAAAATAATCGCGACCAAAGGGGAGAAATTTACGGCAAAAAACTTTTTCACGACCTGTCACGAGATCTTTCAATTGTAGAGCGCACGCTCTACCAAATGCGCAGCTTCTACAAAGCCTACCCCACCCTTCCCAAAAATAATTTGAATTGGAGTCACTACCGAAATCTCGTCTCAGTAAAAGACAGCGAACAGAGAAAACTTTTGGAAGATTTGGCTCTAACCGAACAACTCGGTGTCAAAGATTTACAGCGCGAAATCGTCAAATCTAAACCACGCGAACAACCAAAAAAACTCACCACCAAACTAAAATTCACCCGCGGCAAACTCTTAACCTACTCTTTGACCAAAGACGGAGAAGTGGATTTGGGATTCAATATTTTCGTGCTTCGTGCTTCGTGCGTCGTGCTTGGTGGTGAGAGTGTGAAGATCCCCGAAGCACGAAGCACC
>JAGWWH010000021.1 GCA_018970485.1 Pseudomonadota bacterium
CTGGTAATTTGATTTTCTGATTTGATTGCCCATCCGGTTTTTGTTCCGAGATCGAGAGCTAAAATTTTTTTGTTGTTCATGTTTCCTCGTTTTGTTTTTTAAGAATTCGAGGAGATGACAAAATCAGTCACCCCCATAACTACTTGGAGAGTGTTTACACTCTCCATAGTATATGGAGGGGGTGCAGTTACTATTCTTAGAAAAAGCCAACGAAGATAGGCTGGTAAAGAGTTAGAGCGCTCCAAAATTTGAAAATTTTCATTAAAGAATTTTGGATTCTTGGATTTTTGCGAAAACCATTGTCCCTCAAGGTTTTGCAGATTTTTTGTTTCTCTTCCATTTTTTAACTTTGGATTCTTGGCGAATTCTTGGATGGATTTCTGGCGATTGCCTTGTAAGTAAGGTTGGCAGGTTAGAATCCAGACTTTTGGATTTTTAGTTTGGATTTCTGAATTCTTGATTTGGATTCTTAGATTTTTCATGACTGAACCTCCTCATCGTGAAGAATCCACATAGCAGAATTTTCAACAGGGAGAACAGCTCCGGTGCTTGGACATTTAAAGTGAGTTGGTAGCACTGGAATCAGGTTGTCGTCCTGATCCCTGAATTTCATATCTTGGACGCAAAGTATGCCATATTTTGACTTAACTTTTTGCAAAGAAAATTCAGAGAGATTGCGATTGAACTTGGTATAGCCTTTGGTGGCTAAAACAGAAATTCTGTCATTGATGGTGGTTTTGCATCCCAGTCCTGCCTTGTTCTCAAACTTTTCGGAAAATTGATTTGCGGTGTAAACTTTGCCTTTGAGGGCTTCATCATAGATGAGCTGCAAGATCACATCAGCTTTGCGAACTCTCTCTGCATCTAACTTCTGACCATAATCCTGCTGAATAAGTCTTTCAGAAAACGGATTGTGTTCGACCCATTTACCATCAACTTTCTCAACGATTTTTTTCGGAATCGAAGATCCGTTTCTCAGTTCAAAATAAAGATTAATCTTTGCTTCATGCTCGTTGGGGCGATGTAAAATCAAGCCGCTGGTGTAGAAACTTCTTAAACTTCCCGCGCCGGAAAATGCCTGAAATGGATCTTCTTCGACATCCTTCTTTTTAATTTTTTTAGTGTGGTGACAAAGAATAATTCCGATGTCCGGATTGAGCATTGATCTGAGTTTGCCGATTCTATTTTGTAAGAAAAACAGCATGGCATTATTGTCATTTTCATTGCCATTGTCAGCGCCGCCATCAAAGACATTTCTGATCGGATCAACGCAAACAATATCCGGCATTCCGTCAGGGAAGCAGTCCTTGATTGTGTTATAAGCCAGCTCAACACCATGATCATTTAGGATCGCTTCAATTTGTGGAGTAGCGCAAAAGTTTTGTAACCCGCGAAATAAAATATCTTTCGGGATGTTGAGGTTCTTAATACGCTCTCGCAGATAGTGATAACTGATCTCGGACTGCAGGTAAAAAACTTTGAGCGGCTTCGGTGGTTTTAATCCTAAAAAACTTTCTCCTGCTGCGATATGCATCAGGAAATTAATCAGAAAATCACTCTTACCAACTTTCGGCGCACCGCCAATTAAAAGCATTCCGCGCGGTGTTAAGAATCTTGGTGAGATTAAATCTTCCGGCATCGGACTATCATCAGCCGCAAATTCAGTGCCAAGATAACGCGGAAATCTTTGCTCAAATCCTTTCGCGGTTTCGAAGAGTGATTGAAGGTTAAAATTTTCTGCTACGGCATCAAAAGCATCCCACTTATCCGGCTTGTGTTTTGGTGGTGTTATCAGCGAAACGAAGGACACAACTTTTGAGAGATGTGCGGCAACTTTTTTGCCATATTCTAAACCGGCTTCATCATTGTCCGGCCAGATAATTACTTCTTTTCCTGCAAGCGGCGACCAATCAGTTTTATTGATTGGAGCATTTGCACCAAACATTGCTGTTGTAGCAGTGAAGCCATAAGCAATCAAACTGTCGGCAGATTTTTCGCCTTCTACAAGAATAATTTTTTTGGCAGAAGTAATTCCAGGAATGTTGTAAAGCGGTCTTGGATCGGGTGATTTGGCTTTTCTGTTTTTTACATCCCAAACTCTGAATTCTTTTCCATCTTCGGTATCGTAGCGATAGACGCATGCAATCAGCCTGTTTTCACGATCAAAATAATCCCACTTGGCGGTTGGCTTTCCTAGGTTATCGGTGAAGCTGCGTTGCACCGGTTTCGGCGCTACATAAGAAGTTGAAGGATTGCCAAGCCACTCTGATATTTCTTTAAGCAGTTTGTTAAATTCCGCTTTATGATAACCTCTGACTTCTGACCAAAGACTAAAAATATCTCCGCCGGTATTTTCAGAAAAATCAAACCAGTTGCCTTGTTTTTCTCCGCCAAGCTGAACGATTAAACTTTTGCCTGGATCGCCATTGGTATTTCCGATGTGAAAGCAATTATTCCGGACATGTCCACTTGGTAAAAGATAGAATAAAGCATCTTCAATTCTGCCCAGTAAGGCTTCTCTGATCACTTCGCTATCAAGCCTTTCAGAATTATTTTGCTGATTATCGGCGCTGTTAAAATCGAGTAAATTTTCCATGCGCTACAACCTCCAGCAACGTTGTTGCCACGGACAGAATTTGCACTCGAAGTGAGTTGAATCGCTTGCAATTCTAGGAAGTAATTCATGAGCTTCTGTGGCGCGCAAAATCATCACCGCTTTGTCGCTGGTTTTTTGCGCGAGAGTTTTGTCGAACTCAATCAGCTCAAAATAAATTTCGGCGGTGTCTTTGTTGATAGCGGTGAAGAGTGTAGGATTTTTGCAAATGCCTTCAATCTGGCTTTCCATGTAAGCCTGGTAAATTGCGACTTGCGCGGCGTAAATCGGCTTTGCGACTGCCAGGCCTTTTTTCTCAACTTCTTTCCATGATTTGTTATTGAGTGATTTGCATTCAAAGAGCATCGGAAAAGTAAATCCGAGATCTTCCGGAGCGCCAATTATCACCCCGTCAATATGGCCCTTGAGCTTACCTTTGACTGCAAAAAATCCGAACTGATCACCATTTTGTTTTCTGGTGACAAGATTGAATCCGACATTTTTTAACCAGCCGATAATCAAATCTTCAAAGACATGTCCGGCCTGGAAAATTCTTAAAATTTTTCCGGTGAAATTCTGATCTTCATCTTTCGGGGTGTCGGTATATTCAAATTGCAAAGCGCGGTTGCAAGCCACTCCCAGCCTTGATGCGCCGAGATAATCTCTGGAGGTTTGTTTTGAATGTTCTGTTGTCAGCGCCTTGTCGATCAGCAGATTTATTTTTTCTGAAATTTTTGGCCGGTGGTTGAAGTCTAGCATGGTAGCACCTCCGACATTTCTGCTTCTTTGCCTTGCATGAATTCAAAATAAGCGGTGAGCGCTACTTCAATTAAGCACAAAACTTCTTCTCGAGAATATTCGGCTAAAGGTTTATTCATGCCGATTTCAGCCACATATTCACCAACTGGCTTTAATGCAGATTCAATGGCTTCCTTTTCCATTTTTGTTATGTCGATCATGTTATTTTCTTTGTAATTATTGCTAAAAATTCCCTGGCATTTCATGGAGCAGAAATGCTTCATCATCTTGCGATTGTTCGGATTGCTGGCGCGCAGCGGTGGTGGAATAAAACCAAATCCGTGCGATTCTCTTTTGCAGACAGCGCAGATTTTCATACAGCACCTCCTGTCTGCCTTTTGGCATCGGCTTCAAACAGAAGTTTTTGGATTGAGGATTTGTTGAAGTAGAATTTGAGAAGGTTTGCGGCCTTGTATTTGGTGATACTGAAATCGTTGCGATACTCTTGCGGCAGGCATTGCAATTGCCTTGTTGAAGCGGTTTCGTTCAACCAGCGTTTTGATTTGTGAGCGTTATCAGCGGTTTCATTTTCGTTGAGAAAATCATCAGCTTTTGCCAGGCAAACTTCCTTTGTGCCGCATATTAAAAATTTGAGTCCAAAGTCACTTCCGCCGATACTATACCAGTGATCATTAAGCAGGAAAACCCCGCTAAACGCATTGAAGCCACAGGCCATAAAAGCCGCTTCATCGCTGAAAATATCGCACCATTGGAAATTTGATTTAGCAGTGAGCAGATCAATTTCTGACATCGTAAATCCTGACAATTCACCTTTGATGGAATCATCTTCTTCAGCAGTAAAATCATAGTCGCACAGAGGGCAGCAATGGCAGGCAGAAGGGATAAGGATGTCGCAGGACGGACATTTTTTCTGTGCTGAATTTTCGTTCTTCTTCTTTGGTTTTTTTGCTTTTTCTAAATTAGCATCCACTTCTAAACAGCCGTGAATCAGGCTCGAAGTTCCAAAATCTAAAATGATGCAATCTTCTTTTATGACATCCGGATAAAGCTCCTGATCAACAACTCTAAGCCCGCGACCAATCATCTGAATCATCGTGGATTTGAATGAACTTGGCCGAAGTAAAACTACGCAGGAAGTTGGTTGGTAATCCCAGCCTTCAGTCAGAACCGCAACATTGACGATCACCTTGGCATCGCCTTGCTCAAAGCTGAAAAGAGCATCTTTTCTTTCTGCTTCACTTAAATCTCCGTGGATCAAAACTGTCTTAACGCGGTGATCATTAAAAACTTCTGCAACGGATTTGGCGTGAACAACAGTGGAACAAAAAATCACCGTTTTTCTATTGCCGGCAAACTCTTGCCATTTTGAAAAAACTTCCTCGGTGATCGGAAATTTATTCATGATTTCTTCCACCGCTTTCATGTCGAAATCGCCGGCGGTTTTTTTAACTTTCTTCAAATCTGCCTGCGTTCCGACATCAATGATGTAAGTTCTTGGCCGTACCAAATGACCGGATGCGACAAGTTCAGAAATTCTGATCTGATCAGCAACGTTGGAAAAGATTGCACCCAAGTCTTTTTTATCGCCGCGGTTTGGTGTTGCCGTTACGCCGTAAATCAGAGTTGAAGGATTTTTGCTTTTTACCTCCGAGATGATGTTACGATAACTTTCAGAAGGACTGTGGTGAGCTTCGTCAATCACCAGAAGATCAAAGTGCGGAATGGTTTTCAGGTTTTCTTTGCGTGATAAAGTTTGAACCATCGCAAAGACAACCTGACCGGCAAAAGACTTGGTTTTAGCATCAAAAACCGAAGTGCTTTTATTTGGATTTATGCGAAGAAATTTATCCTGATTCTGCGATGTTAATTCATCACGATGAGCAAGAATTAATGCCTTGTGATCGGCTTTCAGAACCTCGCCAACAACAGCAGAAAGCATTAAGGTTTTTCCTGCTCCTGTTGGCGCGATGCCAAGAGTGTTGCCATGCTGTTCAAGCGCGGCGACACTCTTTTCTACGAACTCCTGTTGTCTTTTGCGAAGTATCATAACTGCCTCAATTATCTAGCCCAAGCAGGACGATTGGCGGCAGGCGCAGGAGCTTGATTCACAGAAGTTTTTGCCATTGGCACGGCAATTGATCCCATGATCGCTTTGTAATCCTTGTGATCAGGAGTGATGGCAAAACGAATTTCATTTCTGAGTTCTTCGTTCTGATCTTTTTTTGTGGTAATTTTTGCCACAAATTCGATGCCGTCTAAATCACCAATTCCGTTGATTTTTCTGGCACTTTGCGCAGCGGGTGAATTGTCACTTTCAGAAAATCCGCGGGCAGAATTGAGAATCGCCTTGATGAAAGACCTTCCCATATTTCCCCATTCCGGTCCTTTGTTACTGTGAAGACCGAGGATTCCCCAAACTTTTCGTTTGGCATATTCACCCTCTAAAATCACGAATTCACAGGAAAGATAGATTGAGCCGGTCGCTTCATTTCTGGTTGCGTAACCTCCGACCCATCCTTGGTTTTGATCATCATAGCCGCCTGGCTTGATTGACATTCTGACCTTGGCCAGAGTGCCGTTTGGGATTAAGTCAAAATTTGACTGGTTTTCACTTGAGTTAAAATCGATAGACATAGTTGCTCCTTGTTGTTTTTAGTTATTATTAAAAATGAGATGTTCGTTGATTGGCTTGGCTTCAGACCGTATTTTTTCCATCAATCTGCCCAGGTGCGGTTCCTCGATTGCTTCGAGTCTTCTTGAGCGGTCTTTCGCCGGATAATTGAATTGATTGATCGTCTGGCAGATAAAGGCGCGGTAGGAATTGCCTTTCTCTTCCGTTTGAACTTCTGCCATTGTGATCACCTGATCGACAATGCCTGGAAGCTCTAAACCGGTTTTGCTGCCTTCGATTTGCGGCTGGTAATATTTGCGGTTAAAGTCATCGAGTTTTTCATCTAGAATGCCGACAAACCAAATATTCTTACTGCGGGTATGTTGAAGATGAGTAAGCCAAGAAATCATCTCGCGCCCATGCAAACCGTAAGCTCCGCGAGTATCTGGCTTTCCCGACTTCTCGCTAAATGCTTCCGGCTGTCCCTGAGAATATCCGAAGCACAAACGACCTGCGACTGTTATGCTGTCGATAAAGATTGTGTCGTATTTATCGAGGATTGATGGGTCGCCGAACTTCTGACAAACTTCGTCAAAATGCCGTTGGCTGAATTTTTGATCGGGGCGTAAAGCGCGGTTCGGTCCGCCGATGAAAACTGCAAAGTCACAACATTCCGACCAGGTTTTTGGTCTGATCGTGTCACCTTGCCAGCCTTCAACAGCGAGATCGCCGGCTTCAAGATCAAAGAAGAGAGTGGTTTTCGGATCGAGAGTCCAAAGCAGAGAAGTTTTGCCGATACCGGATTTGCCGAAGATGCAGCCTTTGATTCCTCTGATTTCTTTTAAGCGTTCGTCAGCGCTGATGATGGGGAGATTACTCATGGCCAACCTCCTTAGAAGCTGCGATGGCAAAACTTTCTTTTCCTAGCTTGAAAATCCGTGCCGGCTTGAAGATATTTTTGATATGCTCAGGCCAGGCAGTATATTTGTTTTCTAAGATTTTGTAGGAGGTGTCGACATACTCTTCAGGATTGTCGCCATGCTTTCTGATAGCAGAAACAACATCTTTTAATTTTTCTTGATCCCATTCGACTTTTTTGGCAATAACGGAAGTGACCTTGTAATTGCCGTCAGTGAAATGAACCGTACCGGTATCTTTAGAGTCCAATTTTCTGATATTGGCTGCGACATCACGATATTTTAAAGAGATGCTGCTTTCCAGCCAATCCTTTAACAACTTGGCTCTTTGCAGATTTTTTTCTGCTTGCTCCTGAAGAGAAAGTAATTGATCTGGTGAAAGAGTTGATAATTTTCCGATTGGAATATTAGGAACTTCTGATAAGGTAATTGTGCTTTGAGTCATATTTTTTTCTAAATAATTGATAAATCTTTGTTGCAGGAAGAAGGGTCGCCGCTTTTGCGCAGACGCATGCGTTCTTCTTCGAATTTTTTGATGTTTTCTGGAGAGTATCGGACAGCGATGCCGATCTTTATGTAAGGCGGTCCTGTGCCACGCCAACGCCACTTTTGAAGAGTGCGACAGGAAATGCCCCATTTCCTGGCTAGAGATTTTTCAGAGAAGTATTTTTCTTGTTCTTGGTCTTGCATAAATTACCCGTAGTTAATTGGAGAAACTGGGGGTAATTAAGAAGGTACTAGAGGGAGGAGATCGGGAGGAAAAAGGGAGGGGAAACGGGAGGAATTAGATTTTTTTGATGTTTTTAGCTTTTTTTCTCGTCGGTTTTGAACCAAACAAAGCCATCTTTATGATTTATTGCTTCTGCTACTGCGCTGCCTTTAAAAAAATCTTTGGATCTTGAAGATGTTTCGATATCCGCATCATTGAGTAATTCCTGCCATCTGATTTTCTTTTCAGGATTTTCCAAATAATTCTTACACATGAGCTTGATGATTTGACGCTGCTTGTCGCCTTTGATACTCCAACTTTTATTGCCAACAAAAAGAGTGCTGGCATCTTCTGTGCAATAGACATCAGGTTTTGGCTCATCATTGCCAATTCCAAAAATTATGTTGGCAACATAATCCATGTTGAACAAAGCCTTGCTGTTAGCTAGTCCAAGCAGTTTTGGAATTGAGATTATTTTTGCTTTTGTTTTGAGAGATTCGGGGCAGTGCTGATTTGATGAGGTAAGTATCAGTTTGGGCAGAGAACTCGTGGATTCTTTGATAAAAAATTCTTCAATTTTTTTAAGAACTTCGTTGTCGTTGAGCCTGCGAGCAAAAAATATTGCAACTTTCTTTTTGTTTATTCGTGCATCGCCAACAAAAAACAGCAAGCCTTCGAGATGTTGATTTTGTTTGGCTTTACTACTTTCCAAAACATCAAATTCTTTGCTTAAAAAACTGATTATTTTTTCAAAATTTGCGTCAAAAGTTTTTAATTCATCGTCATCAATTGCGACAAATTTTCCGCTAGATGATAGATAGGAAAATGATTTAAGTTTTTCATTCCACTCAACATAAACATCTTTGTCTTCACTACCAAGCCAGTAGCTTTCAAGGCTTTGCCCTTGGGTTAAGTAATTTTGATCAATTAAAAATTTTGCTGCGTCTTTACCGAATTCAGAAAATAAAACCGAGTGGGAAATGTTGGGATTTTTTTGCTCAACTATCTCCATCAACAATTTGCATATTTGCGGCGTCAGATTCTTTCCATTAAGCCCCATTTTTCTAAATATTTATTTCCTATCATCTTTTCTCTTTCTGATCGGTCTTTTAAGTCACATCCATTTGGATCAGTAATCATAACATGCAGAAGTTTGCCACGCGGATTTTTATCGGTTGGTTTAAACTTGATCGAGAGCCTGGCCTTCTTGATAGTAAAGGAGCCATGAAGAGGATTATTTTGGGAATACCAGTCTTGTGCTAAAGAATAAATCGAGCGATGCTGATTGAATAAAGCCTCTAACGTTGTTGAGTTTTTGCTGTCGAGTGGTCTGAGCTTAAGTAGCGTCACTTTCACATCTTCGATCAAATCTTTTGCATCAACATCTTTCATGAAATCGTAAGGAACCTTCAGCTTTGAGAGATCGAATTTTTTGATTGAGATTTCGTCAACATCTTCATCGGTTTTGAGAAAGGTATTAACAAAAGCCTTGGCGAGTTTGCCGCGATTATCTTTGTAATCAGAAACTACCTCAACGATTCCGGTGTGAGGTTCGTAGCTAATCGAAAATTCATTTACTGCTGGAAAAAATTTTGTGACGACTTCTTCTTTTTCAAAAGCTTGAACTGATTTATGAAGTCCATCGTGGTAGGCAATAAGCTGAAAGACGACGATTTCTTTGTTGTGATAATCCGTTTTCGTTCTTTCAAAAATCTCAACTTTGATTTTTTTGCTGATGTTAAAATGCTCCAAGGCCAGCTGTTTGAATTCTTCTAAATGCTCTTTGTTGTTGTGAATTTCTCTTTCTTTTGGAGCCACATAAGAACTCCACTCGCGTGATTTTCTTTTGTAATCAAGAGAGGCGCAATATTCAGCTTTTTCAAATTCCTGTGGGTGATTTTTTAAAGCCCAAAGACAGCGCGAATGTTCGCTTTTTAAATTCAAAAAATTGTCGTTATTGCCAATAGCTTGTCTTGCCTGAAGTGCTGCTTGCCCAAGTTCATCAACCATTTCATGAATGCGTTCGATGATTTCAAAAAGGTTGGCTTTGTGATCATCGCTAATATTCCAAATCGAATTGAGGAGCTGTGTTTGATATTTCTTGCTGTCACTTCGCCACTTAAAATCTTCAGGTAAATTCAGCTCATATTGATCAAGGAGGGATTTTAAATCTTCTTCTGGGGTGTTGCGAATCAACTTTTTTATTTTTGCTTGCATAGCCAATTGAACTCTTGATTGAAGGAAGAGTGTCTTGCGCCTGAAGCATTTAAAAAATTCAGCTATACGATCATCTTTATTCGCTTCTCTTAGCTGCTTAAGTATTAGCCAAAAAATACAAGAACCCGAAAATTTAGAATAAGAGGATAATTATTATCATTTTTTCCTTTTTGTAAATCTTTTTGAGAGGTTTTTTGATGAGCACCTCATTTTCTGTCTAAAAATGGACAAAATTTATAATTTTTGCTGATGGTAGTAAACTTGGAGTAAAGAGGAGAAAAGCAGGCATATTGTGGCTTGGTGGCATATTTTCTTTAATATGAGGAGAAATTTTGCTAATAAAACTGTCCTCATATGCAAACACGAACCGGAAATCAAAAAACATCAAATCCATCTCAAGAAAAGCTGCGAGAAATTGGAAGAATTTTATTAGGTGGAATTTGTCGCCTTGAAGCCAAAGAAAGATCGCAGAACTCTCAGATTCTACTTGATAACAAACCATTTCCAAGCCTTCATAGCGTTGATTCTAACTCCAATCAACAATTCACGTTATGAGCAAAAGTATTATTCGTCAGGTCATTGATTTAGACAGCAAAACACCAGCCGATTTACGGCAGATTTATAATGAAATCATGCCGAAAAAATGTGCCGCTAATTCTGGTAAAGAATTTTTGCGACCAAGGATTGCTTACCGTCTTCAAGAGTTAGTATTTGGCGGCTTAGCTGATGAAACCAAAAATAAGCTGTTAAAAATTGCAGATGGCATTTCAACCAATTCATTAAGACATCACAGTGACTTAATGCCAGGCACAAAGATTTGCCGTGAGTGGAATGAAAAATCTTATCAAGTCGAAGTCCTCAAAGATGGTTTTGAATATGAAGGGCAGAAGTTCAAAAGCCTTTCTTCAATCGCTAGAAAAATTACCGGCACCAGATGGAACGGTCCGAAATTCTTTAAATTAAGAGCCGATTAAAATATGAGAAATTTCCAACAAAATTCCAGAAACGATCAGTCAAAAAGTGACGGCGATTTAAATCAAAAACCAAAAGTCCGTTGCGCAATTTACACCAGAAAATCCAGCGAAGATGGATTGGAACAAGCCTTTAATTCTCTTGATGCCCAAAGGTCTGCCGCAGAAAATTATATTGCCTCACAGATTCATGAAGGATGGGTTTTAATTTCAACTGAATATAATGACGGTGGCTATTCCGGTGGCAGCATGGAAAGACCAGCTTTTAAGAAACTGCTTCAGGACATTAGGGAAGATAAAATTGACTGTGTAGTGGTTTACAAGGCGGATCGCTTAAGCAGAAGGCTTTTTGATTTTACTCAGATCGTTGAGATTTTTGATCAACATAAAGTCAGCTTCATTTCGGTTACAGAGAGTTTTAATACTTCTACCGCCGCAGGAAGATTGATGTTTGGAATGATTATGAGCTTCGCTCAGTATGAGCGTGAATTAACCTCAGAGCGCATCAGAGACAAGGTCGCCGCTTCAAAGAAAAAAGGGATGTGGATGGGTGGATCAGTTCCGCTGGGTTATGATGCTAAAGATGCAAAGCTTCTTATTAACGAGGAAGAGGCAAAAATTATCAGAAACATTTTCAACATTTTTATTGAAAGCGAATCAATAACAGAAACTGCTAGAGAGCTAAATAAACACGGATTTATCACTAAAAGCTGGGTATCAAAAACTGGCAGAATTCAAAAAGGGAAAAAATTCAACAAACAAAATGTCAGAAGGTTTTTAGAAAATAAAATTTATGCGGGAATGATCGAGCATAAAAACCAGTCATATGAAGGTTTACACGAGGCAATAATTACTAAAGAAACTTGGGAAAAAGCTGATTCAATTCTTAACTGCAACCAACAAAATCAAATCATAATTCCGAAGTCGCGAATAACTTCAGCACCACTTCTTAAAGGCATAATACGCTGCGGAGTATGTGGCGCTAAAATGGTTCCAACTTACACCAAAAAACAAGGCAAGAGATATCGCTATTACCTTTGCTCATCTAAAGCGGTGGGCAATAATGATTCTTGCAAGATAGCCAGAGTTTCGGCAAACGAGGCAGAAAATGTAATTACGAATCAAGTTTTAACTCTTTTAAGAAAACCAGAATTTATTGTTAACACAATAGGTCAGGCGGTGGGGAAAGTATCCGAAAATCTGATTATCAATTCTTTCAAACAAATTGAAAAAGTTTGGGACGAGCTATTTCCACTTGAGCAGGCCAGAATCATCAATCTGCTAGTTAAAGACATCGAAGTTAGGCCAGACGGTTTAAATATCCGAATTTTTAAAGACGGACTTCACTCATTATCAAACGAACTGACAAATTGACATGAAATGGCAAAATATGATCACAGAGAGTGATAAAGGTATCTCAATAGCAAATGATGAGACGATTAGCATTTTTATCCCTATGGAGATTAAAAAGCGTGGCGGAACGGCAATGATAATTATGCCAAAAAATGCCAATCCAGAAGAAGGCCAGAAATGTTTTGATGATACGATAATCAAATCAATCGCCAGAGCCTACAAATGGAAAACCATGATTGATAAAGAGGAAGTGGAGTCGCTCGCAGATATTGCCAGAAAAGAAAATCTCAGCACAGGTTTTGTAAGTAAAATTTTTAATCTGAATTTTTTGGCGCCAAAAATTGTGGAAAGAATTTTGAGCGGAACTCAGCCAAGAAGCCTGAAGTTACAGGACATCGTCACCAATGAAATTCCTGATTTATGGCAGGAACAGCTAGAGAATTGGGGGTTTGAAAAAAGTTAGTTTTGATTTTTTACGAGAGGATTTTGAGGAATTTATTCTGCATCTTTTGGTTTTCTAAGAGAGCTATTCTGCTGTTGAAATTACGGTGTTTTTTTAAAGGATTTTTTGATTTAGATATTTTTTCCTACTCTTCTTTCCAACTCCTTTTTCACGTTCGCCATATTATCTCGAATGTGATCACAATACGATACGATTCCAAGAAGTTGCTCATCAGAAAAACTATGAACATCTTGAGCAAAATGCCTTAAATCTGCCGCAAATCTTTCTGCTGAAGCGCGTAAAAAATAATATTCGATTTTGTTTTCACTCGACATAAAAAACTCCTAAAAGGTTAAAAAATAAAAAACCGCGTAGAGCCAATAAATACATGGCTTTACGCGGTTTTATTTTACCTCAAAAAAGGTGTCTATCAAGTCGAAAGAAGCAAAATAATTAAGATCTGAAGTCAATCAACTGCGCTAAAAACTCTTCTTAGATTTTTAATCACTATTTTTTACAAAAAATTTTGCTAATATCATCGTTTTAAGTTTAAGGGGGGTTTAAGGTCTGAGTTATTATAATAATTTTTTGTTTAACTTATTTAAGTTCCCATCTCTATGAGAATACTGTTGGTTGAAGATGATCCGATGCTTGGTAAGGCAATTAAATATGCCCTCGAAATTCAGAACAATGTCGTTGATTTAGTTTCTGATGGTGAGTCATGCGAGGCGGCTTTTAAAACAACTAACTTTGAAATAGTTCTGCTAGATATTAATCTTCCCGATAAGTCTGGTTTAGAAATATTAAAAACTCTTCGTGCTGAAAAGAATGATATTCCAGTTCTAATTATAACTGCGAGAGATGGCGCATATCAAAAAATCGAAGGTCTTGATTTGGGAGCTGATGATTACTTGTCAAAACCGTTTATCGTTGAAGAACTTTCTGCCAGAATTAGGTCTTTGGTCAGAAGAAGTAAAGGAATCGCGACCGCAACAATTGTTCACAGAGAGTTAGAGTTAAATCCGGCAAATCAAACAGTAACAAAAAATAAAACTAAAATTTCGATTTTCCCAAAAGAATTTAATATTCTTAAAATTCTGCTCGAGAACCGTAATAAAATCGTATCAAAATCCCGCCTTGAAGAAGCTCTGTATAGTTGGGAAGATGGCATAGAAAGCAATACAGTTGAAGTTTATATTCATTCTCTACGCAAAAAATTAGGACAGGATATAATAGAAACTGTTCGCGGAGTGGGCTATGTTGTTAGGGAGAAAAAATAATGCTGAGGATGAAATCAATTAAAAAAGATTTAATTATTACTCTATCCTCTTCAATTGCTGTAGTCCTGATAATAATACATTTAGGTGGGTTTTTTTATTTTAAACATCGTGCGCAGGAAACTCTCGATGCTAATTTAGTAAAATCTGCAAAGTTGATTTTCGGTTTAATAAACCATGAAGTTTCTGATGAAAAATATTTGGATTTCTGGAAAAAAATTGGTCCCGCTCTACAACAAAAAATCTTTCATCGCTATGAATATAAAATTCATGCTCAAGCGTGGGAAGGTGGTCATTTAGTTTATAATTCAGATGAACTTTTTACAGTACAGAATCCTGATTATGAAGGATTCGAAGATATTAAAATTAATGGAGAAGGTTGGCGCGGTTTTTCATTTTACGATCCAGAATCTAACATCAAAATTTTAGTTTTAGAAAGTGATCTGATTAAAAACGAGCTAGTTTTTGGGATTCTATTTTTTTTATTAGCACCATTTTTACTATCATTTTCACTACTAACTTTAATCGTCATTATAGCGGTAAATAAAAAATTAAAACCGCTTGGATATCTTGCTGCTGAAATTAAGAAAATGACAGCGCAAACCCTGCAGCAGTTACAAGATCCAAATCTTCCTATCGAACTCAAACCATTTGTAAGTTCTTTTAATTCCTTAATAGCAAGACTTGCAGAAGCAATTGATGGTGAGCGAAACTTTACCAATTATGCTGCTCATGAATTAAAAACACCTTTAGCTGCTATTAGTGTTCAGGCCTATATTTTGGCCAATAATAAAAATAAGGAAATGGAAAGAGAGTTCTTGCGGGAATTACTTAATGGTATTGGTCGGGCAACGCATTTAGTAAATCAACTTCTAACTCTTTCAAGAGTGGAGCCTGACAATATTAATATCGAAAAAGAAAAGTTTGATCTACTGAAATTGACCAACTCAATTCTTAAAAACCATATTCAAAAATCTGAAGAAAAAAACCTAGCAATCGAAGTAAATTGCAATGCGGAAAAGTCACAACTTTTTATTAATGGCAATAAAACCTACATAGAAATCCTTCTCGGAAATTTGATTGATAATGCAATCAAATATAGTCCGAAAGATAAGAAAATTTCCATCCTAATTTCTGAAAAAAATAATTCACTCAGTTTCAAAATTTCTAATCATGGTGATCAAATTCTTCCGGAAGAAATAGAAAAACTTTTTAATAATTTTTATCGCGTTAGCAGACTAAAAGCCACAGAAGACAATGCTGGGTGCGGTCTTGGTCTAGCGATTGCCAAAAAAATTGCTGATCTTCATGGCGCTACAATTTCTTTTGAATCGAAAAATTATATAAATTCAGTGGAAGTACTTTTTGTCTTATAGTATAAAATAGACAAGCGTTTCGCTTGTTAAAAAAATCGAAATTTATGTTTTTCGCAGATTGAAAAAACTTAATTATTAAGTAAAGGATATGGTAAAAATTTTTCTTTGTTTTCTTTTCCTGGTTTTGTTCACCACAGAGGCCTTTTGCAAGGATTACAAAATCGAAGAACTCCTTGATATTGCCGAACAAAACAGTGCCAACATCAAAGCCGCCGATTATCTTGCTTCGTCGCAAAAACGTTTAGCCAATCAACAAAAATATTGGAGCAATCCTTCGGTTAGCTTTGACAGTAATTATGGCAATGAGAGTTATTCTGTTTCTCAAACGATTCCTTTTTACAACAAACTGCAAAGCAAATATGACATTGAAGAAGCTGAGTACAGAGTTTTAGAAACACGAAAAAATAACACGGCACTTTTTGTCAAAGCCGATCTCTTCAGTTTGCTTTATCAATATCAGGGCTTGAAGAAGAAAATTGAATTGGCGCAGAAGCGTATTGACCGTCTGGCTTTGGTCGATCAATATCTTTCCAACATTGTCTTAAATTCTCCCACCAAGCGTACTCAGGCACAAATCACCAAGGATACCATTAAACTTGTTGAACGCGATTTGGTCAAATATCGTAATCAACTTTATCAAATCTGGAACCGCGCCAATATTTATCTGAGTTTAGAAAGAGAGCCGGAAAAAATTCTGTTGAATTGGATTGACGGTGGCAGCTACCAAGGCAGAGATTTTTTTATTAATGCGGCGCTAGAAAATAACCTCGATCTGCGCGAACAAAAACTTCTGATCGGCAAATATAAATCGGAACTTTCTTTCGCTAAAATTGAGCAAATGCCGGATGTTAATGTTTCGGCGAGCAAGCAAAATAGCTCTTCCGGCTCATCGGGAAGACAGGATTCAAATGCTATCGGGCTATCGCTTTCAATTCCGCTTATCAATCGCAATCAAGAAAAAATTGCCGCTTCTGAATCAAAAATAAAATCACAGCAATATGCCTTCGATTTCCAGAAAAATATTCTGATTAGTCAGATAAATAATGATCTTAATGAATATGAAATTCTGTTAAAACTTACTAAAAGTTTCCCCGTTGCCAATATCGAAAAAATTGTTTCGCGTCTATCCTCTGCTAATTCTGATTTTAAAAAAGGTGTGCTCGATTTTATCACTTACATCGAGCTTGATACGCGAGAATACGAAGTCATTGAAACTATAATTGATACCCAAGTTGAGGTCGCCGGTGCTTATGCCAGAGTTATGACTAGAGTGGGAAATTTTACTATGCCTCAAAAATGAATGATAAAAAATTAGAAATTTTTTTTAGAAAAATAATTGAACTGCGTTGGTTCATCTGCGTTTTATTTGGTTTGATGATGCTTTTTGGATTTCATTCGTTGAACCAAGTTAAGATTGATGCCATTCCTGATATCACCAACAAACAGGTCGTGGTTAATACCAAAACTTTTGGCATGGACCCAACCAGAATTGAGAAGTCGGTTACTTATCCGATTGAAGCTGAGTTGTATGGAATTCCAGGTCTACTGGATATGCGCTCAATTTCAAAATTTGGTCTGTCGCAAATCGTTCTTATTTTTCGTGATGATGTCGATATCTACTTCGCCAGAACTCAGGTGATGCAAAGATTGTCGATGGTCGGCAATCAAATTCCACAAGGCTTAACTCCCACTATTGCACCGCTTACAACTGGTATCGGTGAGATTCTGATCTACAGGCTTTACAACAAAGCTACTGAAAATTCTGATGGAACAAATGCTGGCGGAATAGATAATTTGATGGAGCTGCGCACCATTCAGCAATTTCAAGTTGCTCGTGAATTAAAGAGAATTGTAGGTGTTGCAGAGGTTGATACGATTGGCGGATATGAACGAGAATTGCACCTCAATGCCAGCCCGCACAACATTCTGAAATATGGAATGACAACGGAAAAATTGATCTGGCAGATTCAAACTGTTGGGGAAAATTTTGGCGGCGGTTACATTGAACAAGATGGCAAACAAAAAATCGTCAGAACTTTCGCCAATATTCAGAATTATCAGAATATAATGGATCTGCCGATCAAGATTGATTACACTGGAAATACTTTACCACTAAAAGACATAGTTGAAATTAGGCAGGATTATTCTCAGAGATTGGGAGCCGCAACCAATATGGGGAAAGAGACGGTGATTGGCACAGTAATGCTTCAGTCAGGAGAAAATGCCAAAGAGGTTCTAACAAAAGTTAAGCATGAAATTGCAAAATTTAATCAAAGAAGTTCGAAGGTACAGATTGAAATTCTTTACGATCGACAATTTTTGATCGATCAAAATATCAAGACCGTAATGAAGAATTTGGCAGAAGGAATTCTGTTGGTTATCGGTGTTTTATGCCTGGTACTTGGTAATGTTAAGATCGGTTTAATAATTGCCGCAACTTTACCATTTTGTATTTTTATTCTTGCCGCTTGCATGAATCTTTTTGGCATCTCGGCAAATTTAATGAGTCTTGGAGCACTTGATTTCGGGCTGTTGGTCGATTCTTCTGTAGTGCTTGTTGAATTCATTCTGGCTAATTTACTGTTGAGTAAAAACACCGAGGATAAAGCTAATTCAGTAGCAAAACTTTCTGCGCAAGTGGTGAAGCCGATCTTCTTCGGAATTTTAATTATTATTCTGGTTTACATTCCAATCCTGATGCTTTCAGGAATCGAAGGGAAAACTTTTAAGCCGATGGCAATCAACGTAATCATTGCTTTGATTGCGAGTATCGTAATTGCATTTTTGCTGATGCCGATTCTTTCTTATTTTTTTATTAGCGAAAAAGATCACAAAGAAAGCCGTTTTTTTGGATGGATAAAAAAGCGATATGAGCAGGTATTTGACTTAGCTTTAAGAAATGGCAAAAGAGTAATTTTTTGCTGCGGAATATTTTTTGCGTTTTCTGTTTTTCTATTTTCCGTGATGTCATCGGATTTTTTGCCCGACCTCAATGAAGGCGATGTAGTCTTTGAAGTGATTACGGAAAACGGTACTAGCCTTTCTAAAGCAAAAGGAATTTTACAAAATCTTGAGTTAGAAATTTCCAAAGAAAAAGAAGTCGAAAGATCATTCTCGCGTATAGGCGCAAGTGAAGTTGGCCTCGATCCAATGATGCCAAATGCTGCCGATCTTTTCGTGATTCTAAAAAAAGAATATAAGGGTGATGCTCGAAAAATATCCGACAAAATTCAGAATAAAATAAAAGCTCTTTGCGAAGGTTGTGACATCAGCCAATCTCAGCCAATTAAGATGCGCTTCAACGAAATGCTGGAAGGTAGCAGAGCTGATTTGTCTTTAAGAGTTTTTGGTGAAGATTTTAATGTACTGATTGATGTCGCCAAAAAAATAGAAGATATTTTGGAAACAAAATCTGACATAAAAGAAGTTTCTAACGATCTAATAAATTCGATTCGTAAAAGTTATTTTATCAACATCATTCCCAATTACGATGCGATTGTTAAAAACCAAAGCAGCATTGCCGATGTTGGTAAAGATGTTGAAGATGCGATGGCCGGAATCAAAATTGGAAATTTTTACGCAACTGAATTTCCAATTCCTATTGTTCTGCATTTAAGTGAAAAAGATCGCAATGATCCTAGCCTAATCGGAAATATAGCGATTGGCCTAGGAGATGGTGGCAGTTTTCCGCTTTCAAAAGTTTCTAACATGCAGGAAAGTGAAGATATCTCAGTAATCCCACGCCTCTTCGGAAAAAGATATTCGAGTCTGTCGATTTATTTGAAGCACACCAATTACTCAGATTTCATCACCAAGATAGAAAGCGAGATCAAAAAAAATAATATCATTCCGAACGGATATTACATCGAATGGGGCGGCAGATTTGAAAATTTCAACAGTGCCAAAAAACAGATTTTTACCCTCATCCCAATTATCCTCGCGATAATTTTTTTAATTCTTTGGAAAATGTTTAGTCGATTCAAAGAAATTTTGATCGTTCTGTCTTCTGTGCTCTTTGCCTTGAGTGGCGCGATTCTGCTGCTTTTTATTTGCAAAATTCCAATCACAGTTTCGGTTTATATCGGCTTCATCACCTTGATTGGAATTAGTCTGCTCAATTCAATAATCCTCATCAACACCTTCAATAAAGTTGATGATTTGAAATCAGCTTGTTTGCTGCGATTAAGACCAATTTTAATGACTGCGATTGTTGCCAGCTTGGGTTTCTTGCCGATGGCTTTTGGTTTTGGAATAGGTGCCGAAGTTCAGCAGCCAATCGCGATTACAGTTATTGGCGGGATTATCAGTTCAACGATTACGACCCTTATTTTGAGTCCAATTTTAATAAAAAAGTTTATTGCAGAAATGCAGGAATGAGTTTTTTTTGCAAGATAAAGGTATCTCAGGAGAAAATTTCAGGCTAGTTTAAGTTTAGAGATAGAAGTTATTTTGGATGATTGTTTGAAGATTTAAACATCTAAGAAATACAACCAAAGCACTTTATGGCTTCCTCCTATTCTTTTTCGATACAAATAAAGGCCATTATTTTAGCGGTTACGGTTTGTATCAGCTTATATATTTTGGATAATTGTGGAGGAAGAGATCCATATTTCAGAAAAATTGAAGATTACCTACAATTTATCACTCTGCTTTACGTTTTTACTATAGCCCTTCTATATAAGGATATGAGGTTAAGCCTAAAGCAGTTGGCAATTTCCTTAATATCGGTCTCGACTTTGGTATATATTATAAAATATCTAGTTAATGCCAAACGTCCCAATGGAATTGGAGGATATTCCTTTCCATCTGGGCACACATCTTTTGCATTTGTAGTCGCAACAATGATTCACAAAAGATATCATTTATATTACGCGATTCCAGCTTATATCAATGGCACTCTAGTTGGTTATTTGAGACTTTTTCACCACAAGCATCATCTTCAAGATGTAATATGTGGGGCAATTATTGCGATTGCATTAACTTGGAGGATTGTATCACGAAAAGAGTCTTAAGAATCTATATTATTTAGCGTCATTATTATAAAAAACATCCAAATCTTTTTTATAAAATTCGCTTGTTGCCCCAAATGCGCCCATGATCGAATGGAAAACATTATCCTGCGAATGATGTGCTTGTTTGGCTAGATTTTGATTTGTCAAATGATGTTCTTTTTTAAATTTATCTGATGTCCAGATGATAAATGGGATTTTCTTTTGCACATCTGGTGCAAAAGAGTAAGGCACTCCATGCAGATAAAAATTATACTCACCAAGTGATTCTCCGTGATCGGAAATATATATCATAACCGAAGATACATCTTTCAGCGATTCTAGTGACGAGATGACCTGATGTAAGAAATAATCGGTGTAAATAATGGTGTTATCATAGGCATTTACTAATTCATCGTGAGTACATTTTTGCAGTTCAACAGACTTACAAACTGGTTTAAATGTCTCAAATTGTGGAGGATATTTTGTACTATATTGCGGCCCATGACTACCGGTTTGATGTAATATAATAAAGGCATTGTCGTTGAGATGTTTTTTTAATTCCTGATCCAATCTATAGAGTAGTACCCCGTCATTATCTAGCTTCTTGCAACTGTCGCCACTACATTTCTCACGTATCTCATTTGCTTTTTCAAATTGTGCTACATGCATTTTTGGCTCTCCCCAGTTATTGCTGCGCCATATAACATTCACATTATTTCTCTGCAAATATGTTGGCAAAGATTCGTATAAAGTGCGTGATGAATGTGATCCCAAATGTGATAACATACATTTTATAGACTCAGTTGTGTACGTTGTGCATGATGTTGTATCGCGCATAGCAACAACATTATCTTTGGCGAGATATGGATTTGTATTGCGCCGATATCCATAGAGTGAGAAATTTGCCATTCGAGCAGATTCACCGATCACCAGAACCACAATGGTTTGATGGTTGTTTGTAAAATGAGCATCAGGAAGTCGGATCTCTGTACCATTATGCGAAACGCTAACGCTATATCTTATCGAATTAATAACATAAGATAACGGCATTGAAAGTCCACCAACCCGCTTGGCGTTTTTATCAAACCACAGCCATGTTTTTGAGTTTGCATATGCAAATATAATTGTGACGAGTATTGCTACGCACATCACAATAATACGTTTTAATGCTGATATGGTGGATATTTTAACCCTAGCAATAACAATGCTCGGCAGCACTCCTAACAGCAAAATGCATAACAATATTTTTGGATTATATAATTCACCCGCTTCACCTAAATTTGTGTTAAAAACATTCCCCATCATTGTCTTATCGAGAATGACATTGTACTGTGTGATAAAATAAAATCCGACGGCATTGAGGAGAAAAAATATTATGCAGATCGGTTTAACAATAATCCGCACAAACGACATCATCATGATCAACAAAAAAACCGATAAAACCTGCATAATTACTAGTTCTGCTAGAATAATGATGCCATTAAGTGAGTGATAGTCCAGATTTGCGATCGCGAAAGAGAATAGTGGTTTGTGATATAGAACCAGTGTTATCAAGGAATATGCCAGTGCAAATACCATGATGTTCCACCTAAAGTTCATCACTTCCAAACGAGTTATGAGATCATTTTTCTTACCAGGCTTTAGCATTTCTTCTAAACATCATTTTATATATTCAAAAAACATACGATCCAAGTTAGATATGAGGATTACAGACAACAAAAACAGACTTGTCTAAAGCATCTTTTCTAATTTTTAGATTGTCTAATCATAGCGGAAGTGCGCTGTTTTTCAATATCTGATTTTATTAAAGAAGTAAGAAAAATTAGGCTTTAATTACTGAGTGCTTTTTAAGTTTGTTTTAAGAGTAAGTGATTAGATTAACATGTTTTACACATGCCTATGTGTGTCCAGCTATAGGGTTCAATAAGCGCTCAAAAGAGTAAAATTAATGTGATAAATGAAGAACAGAATATTCGATCTAATCCATCACAACTTCCTGATGGCGATTCTGATTTGTTATTCAATCGGTGCAGTGTTTCCTGAGTTTGGGATTTCAATCAGTAAAATACATTTTGGAGTTGTTGGTAATGCAAATGAAGAGCTAAAATTATCCATTCCATTTTTGATGATCTCATTGCTTTTATTTAACTCAGCACTTGGCATCAAACAAAGTGAATTAAAAAACCTTAAGCAACATCCAGCTGCCTTAATTTGGGGATTGGCATTAAATTTCTGTATTCCGCTATTGATGATTTTGGCTGTTTCTTACGCGATGCAGTGGTGGCATAATCCCGATGAATTGCAAAATACTTTAGTTGGTTTGGCATTAATCAGCGCCATGCCGATCGCTGCATCTTCAACAGCTTGGACGCAAAAGAGTAACGGCAATTTGGCTCTAAGTCTGGGACTGATTTTGATTTCAACAATTTTTAGTCCGCTGACAACTCCGATAGCCCTGCATTTTTCCGGAAACTTAACCACCGGCGATTATTCTGAAGACTTACATTTAATAGCAGATGGTAGCACAAATTTATTTCTGATTCTTGGCGTGGTTTTGCCATCGTTACTTGGCATCATTGTTCACTTTTTTCTCAAAGAAGAAAACGCTGTTAAGTTACGCAACAATCTCAAAGAAGTTAATTTACTAATCTTGCTTTTACTGAATTATTTTAATGCCAGCAACGTTCTACCAAAAATTATCGCCAATCCAGATTGGGATTTTTTATTGATGATTTTAACAATCGCAATTCTGCTTTGCGTGTCATTATTTGCTGCAGGAAATCTTGCCGGAAAATTGTTAAAAACCGGAGATTCGAATAGAATCGCTCTGATGTTTGGATTGGGAATGAACAATAACGGAGTGGGCTTGGTGCTTGCTAGCATGACACTTTCTGATCATCCTCTAATCATGCTGCCAATTATCATTTATAATTTACTGCAACACATCATCGCTGGATTGGTGGATAAAAAAATTGATAGAAATTTATGAACAACACCAATTTAAAAAAGGTAATTTTCATAGTTGCCGTAGCAAATTTCTGCTATTTTTTTGTCGAATTTTTCTTCGCTCTACGCATTCATTCAGTTTCTTTATTTGCAGACTCAATTGATTTTTTGGAAGATTCATCGATCAATTTTTTAATCTTTTTTGCTATAGGTTGGAGCCTTGCAGCGCGGTCAAGAATCGGCATGATCTTGGCTGCGATAATCTTAATTCCTGGCCTTGCAACTCTTTGGGCGGTATGGCAGCAGATTATTTTTCATAAACCACCAGAACCAACTTCTCTGTCTTTGGTGGGTTTCGGTGCACTCATAGTTAATTCAAGTTGTGCTTTGTTGCTGGCAGAATTTCGATCACACCATGGAAGCATTATTCGTGCTGCATTTTTATCGGCTAAAAATGATGTGGCGGCCAATATCGCAATCATCCTCACCGGATTACTTACTTCAATTTATCCATCAATCTGGCCAGACACGATTGTCGGTTTAGCAATCGCCGTATTAAATGCTAATGCTGCTAAAGAAGTTTATCAAAAAGCTAGAGAGGAACAAAAATTATCACGTGGAGTTGCCTGATAGAAGGATGTCAGAACTGCGACAAGTTTGCAAAAAAGTCAGAAACATTATTTGAAGTAGCATACCAAGAAGTTCGATGAAAAACCCACGAAGCCAGCATTTATCGACATTAACCTTTTTCAAAAAGGTAAACGTGAAGCGGAGAAACAGAGAGAGAATTGTTCAAAAAATACAGAAAATTTTGCTGACGAGAGAGAAGAAGGTAAGCGTGAAATAGAAATCTAAATGTAGAGAGAAGCCGCAAACACAGGGCTTTGAGGGGGGTAGAGAAATTTGCCAAAACCTATGGGAGATTCGGTTCGCAATAGCAAGATTGGCGGAAGCGGTGAGATTCGAACTCACGGAACACTTGCATGCTCGGCAGTTTTCAAGACTGCTGCCTTAAACCACTCGGCCACACTTCCACATTCTGAGTTAAAGATGATTCAACCATGTGCTTAGCATTTCTGCCTTTGCACCGGAGGCCACACTTCCACATTCTGAGTTAAAGATGATTCAACCATGTGCTTAGCATTTCTGCCTTTGCACCGGAGGCCACACTTCCATAACTAGATTCTTGTGTAATTCACTAATACCTGCTCAACAAAAAATCTTACGTTGCCAAGTGGTTTAGAAATTTGTTTTTGCGCTGCTGTGCAGACGTAGGCACTCGGCCACGGGGGCCTGAAATACACAAGGGGCGCGCAACCTATTTTGGGGTATTTTTATTTACAAGGTGGGCTGTTAGATTTTCTCTAGATTGATTTTCGCCGCTCAATCCAAGGCTAAACCAGCGAAAAACTAACAATAAACAGCAACAAACAAATGACTGATCTAAACGACATCCGTCCTTATCGCGCGATTCATCGTCGCAAGTCGCGCCAAATTTTTGTGGGCAATGTAGCTATTGGTGGCGATGCGCCGGTGTCGGTGCAGTCGATGACTAACACGCCGACGATCGATGTGCAGGGCACGATTCGTCAGGTGAATGAGTGTGCGGAATTGGGTGCGGAGTTGATGCGTATTTCGGTTCCGGATCAGGAATCTTCCGAGGCGCTCAAACAAATTATTCCGCATTGCCCGGTGCCGATTATTGCCGACATCCATTTTCATTACCGTCGGGGCATTGAAGCGGCGCAGGCGGGGGCGAAATGTTTGCGGATTAATCCGGGAAATATTGGTTCGGATGAGAAGGTGAAAGAGGTGATTAAGGCAGCGAAAGATTACGGCTGCGCGATTCGAATTGGGGTGAATGCGGGATCGCTCGAGGCGGATCTTCTTCAAAAATATAAAACGCCAACGCCTGAGGCTCTAGTGGAGTCAGCGCAGCGTCACATGAGAATTTTGGAAGATAACGACTTTTTTAATTTCAAAATCAGCGTGAAGGCATCCGATGTCTTTCTTGCGGTGGCAAGCTACAAGGCGCTTGCGGAGGCCTGTGATTATCCTCTTCACATTGGAATTACTGAGGCCGGAAGTTTGGCGGCGGGAACGGTGAAATCTTCGATCGGGCTTGGAAGCTTACTCTGGCAAGGCATCGGCGATACGATGCGCGTTTCACTTTCAGCTGATCCGAAAGAAGAAGTGAAAGTTGCTTACCAAATTTTGAAGTCGCTCGGATTGCGTCACCGCGGCGTGAATTTGATTTCTTGTCCTTCTTGCGCGCGTCAGGCTTTTGATGTGGTGAAGACAGTGGAAGCTGTTGAGAAGCGCGTTGAACACATTAAAAAACCTTTAACGGTTTCGATTTTAGGATGCGTGGTGAACGGACTCGGCGAAGCGGCGCACACGCAAATTGGCATTACTGGCGGTGGAGCAGGGCGTCACAATGTTTACATGAACGGCAACCCGGATCACAAAGTTACGAGTGAAGAATTGGTCGATCACATTGTGAAGTTGATCGAGGAAGAAGCGAAAAAATAGGTGTTATCCGTCGTCCTTCGACAAGCTCAGGGTGACTCGATCTTAGTCACTCTGAGCTTGTCGAAGGGCGACGGGCAACAATCGCAAATTAATTAGAATGATTTTTAACAAGAATTTAATTGCCGAAAATTTTTCGCGTGGGTCGAAAACTTACGATGAAGCCGCGCAGGTTCAGCTTTCGGAGGCGAGGGAGTTGGTCGCACTCATCTCGCCTTACTTAAAAAAAGATTCACGAATTTTAGATTTGGGTTCGGGAACAAGTTTTATTGCGAAGCAACTTGCGACTTACGAAATTACTGAAGTCGATATTTCTGTCGAGATGCTTAATTCTTGGCGTGATCGCCCATCAAATATTAAAGCGATTCAAGCGGATTTTGAAAATCTGCCTTTCGCAGAAAATAGTTTTGATCTCATTGTTTCTTCATTCGCTCTACAGTGGAGCTCTGATTTTGAAAAAAATTTTTCGCGATTTTTTTCGCTTTTAAGGCCGGGCGGAGTTTTTGCTTTTTGTTTGCCGACCAACGGCTCTTTACCTGAGTTATCAGCTTTTAATATTAATGAATTTCCGAATAATTTTTTAATCAAAGACGCGCTAAATAAATCGGGATTTAACGTGGAATTTTTTGTACAAAAAACCGTGCAACAAAATTTTTTAAACAAGCGTGAGGCGGTGATTTTCTTAAAAAGAATTGGTGCCAATTCTCCGACAAAAACTAGATTGCCTTTGAAGGCTTCTCTTAGCAAAAATATCTCTCCCCAATTTTCTTGGAACATTTCCCACTTCATCTGCAGCAAAAAATGATCAAAAAATTTGTTAAAAAACTTGTTGGGATAAAATCAAAAGATGAGGAAAGTAAGCTTTCCATCAAGGTTCGCGAGAAGATGAATAATCTTCAGAATTTTTTTGAAGATAAATCGAGTTTTCTTAATCAAGAATATCTCATCATTAAGAAGAAGTTAGAGAACCTGCGAGAAACCAACTACAATCAGGGCTTAAAATATTTAGAAAGAGGTGACCTCAAAGATGCCATTTGGCGCTTCAGTATTGTTAAAAAATTTTGGCCCGATCTTTTAGATGCACATTATCAACTCGCTTATTCGTTAATGCTTAACAAAAAGCCGCACAAGGCAGAAATGGTTTTACGGGAGTTGTTGCAAAGTCATCCAGATTACGATCCCAAAGCGCGCGAGCTTTTGGCTAGAATTGAGAATATTAGTTCAAATGCTTCGTAGTTTATTAATCCTGACAACATTCATTTTTTTTGCTTCACCCGCTCTTGCTGAGATAGATGAGGATGAGTTCGAAACTTACGAAACAAGCGAGCCTGAAACGATTTACGATCCTTACGAAAAAGCTAATCGTAAGATTTACGCATTTAACGATGCCTTCGATCGTTATTTTTTCGAACATGTAGCGAGAGCTTATCGCAAAAGCATTCCAAGGCCGGCACGAGACTCAGTTCATAATTTTCTGAATAATTTATCGCTGCCAATTTCTGCGATAAATTCTGCGGCCCAAGGCAAGACTGACAATGCTCTTGCGACATTTTCTAATTTTCTGATTAATAGCACTATTGGCGTATTTGGACTATTCGACGTTGCCGGCCAAAAAGGAATTTTTTATAAATCAGAAGATTTTGGTCAGACGTTAGGCCATTATGGCAGTGGTCAGGGAGCTTATCTGATGATTCCGATTCTTGGTCCAAGCTCAGCTCGTGATTTTGGTGGATTTGTTGTGGATAGAGCAATTAGTCCACTTGGTTTTGATGTTTTTGAAATCGGTGGAGAGACTTCCTTAATACCAAATAAATATCTTTTTACCCTGATTGCTCTCTCTGGAATTGACACCAGAGAGAACCTGCTAGATGTTGTTGATGATGTCCGTAAAGATTCTTTTGATCCTTATGCAACTATACGTAGCGCGTATCTACAGCGTCGCTTAAATGAAATTAAAAACTAAAATGAAAAAACTTTTTGCAATTCTTTTTTTGTCTTTTTTTACCTCTTCGGCTTTTGCACAAGATGCTGAAAAAATTGGCGCAGTAAAAAAATTCGTCGAAGAAATCGGTAATAAAGTTATTACAGTTGCCAGTGAGAAACAGACAAGTGATTCAAAAAAACGCGAAAAAATTATTGCGGTAATTGACGCTTCGATTGACGCAGAATGGATTGCAAGATTCGTTCTTGGTAAAAATTATAAATCATCTACCGAACCACAGCGTGAACGCTTCATCAAGCTTTACCGCGACTTCATGATCAATACTTACGGACCAAAATTTAAAAATTACAACGGTCGTAAATTTACCGTAAATGAAGTGGTAGAGCAGGGCGGATTTTATATTGCCAAATCTGAGTTTTTACCCCGTGATTCTAATGTTGCGATCTCGGTTGATTTCAGAGTTAAAGAGCGCGCGGGCAGGTTGGCGATTCTCGATTTTATCGCGGAAGGCATCAGCTTAATTGAAACACAAAGATCAGAATTTAATTCCGCAATCTCGCAAAAAGGGACGGATAAATTTTTAGATGAATTGACCGAAAGGGTCGAGAACCTGAAGAAGCAAAAATAGAAAATAGCAAAATTAATTTGAGCTTAAGATTCACGCCAAATCGGCGATCAAATTAACTGGATTTGGCTTAGATTAAGAAATTTGCCGAGGTTTTGAATTGATCCTTTTTACCCCGCATTTTGCCATATTTTTTGACAAAAATTTCAGATATTCATTCGGATATTTATCGCAATTATGTCAAAAAACACTTACAGACTCTAAGAAACCACACAACATCCGCCATCACCATTTTGGTTAGCATTTCTTCTGGCCTCTTGTCTGTTTTGGTGAGTTTGGTCTTGGTTTCGTTGTTGGTTTTCTAATGTTCGCTCCGGAGTTGGAGTTATTTCTAGAGCTTCAGCTCTTCTAACATCAACGGAAACGACAGAGGTTGGTGGAGAAACTTCCTGAGTCGTCTTTTCTTCTCCCCCCAAATCTCCAACTCTTGGATTTGATGTTTGAGTTTCTGTCTGCTGCGATAAAGAAGGGCCAGTTTTGCTTTCTTGATCTGGGCTTTCTTTTGATTTCTGGGCTCCTGCTAACCCACCGCCTGCCTCGGTAGGCTCTACAGGACTCGATCTTTTAATATCGTCAAATGTAAGATAGCCAAGAACTCGCCGCAGCGACACGGTTAATTTCGATAAACCAACATTCGTCTGTTCATTTAAATCTTTCACAACTCCTTTTGCTGCAAGAAGATGCGAAAGATCTAACTCGGGCATTCCGTGTTCTTTAAGAGATTGAGCAGATGAAAGCATCATTCTTAAGCCACCCGGAAATGATTTTATGTGATCAAATAATTGTTTGTGATCTACACCGGTAATGTCTTCTCTTCCTAAGAAGTTATTTAAGATTCTTTGGCAAGATTCTGGCGAGGCGGTGGTAGCGAACTTTAATTCTATTTCAGAAAGATCCTGATGACCATTTTGTGTTCTTCGTGTAAATCTTCGGTAGATTTCGTCGGAGATTTGCCCCGGAAGGTCTCTGTTTCTTGCTAGTAAGCGGTTTATGTCGGCTTGTATGTGTAGGTTAGCCGCGAAGAGATTAAGACTTGTCAGAGTTGTATTGTCTCGAAGTGCGCCTGCTAAGGCTTGGGCTCCTGCGTCTGCGATTTGGTTACCATAGAGATCAAGACTTGTCAGAGTTCTATTGTTTCGAAGTGCGTCTGCTATGGCTTGGGCTCCTGCGTCTGTGATTTGGTTACCATAGAGATCAAGACTTGTCAGAGTTCTATTGTTTCGAAGTGCGCCTGCTAGGGCTCGTGCTCCTGCGAATCTGATTTGGTTATTGCTGAGATGAAGACTTGTCAGAGTTGTATTGGTTTGAAGTGCTCTTGTTAGGGCTTGGACTCCTGTGTCTGTGACTTGATTAACGTTGAGATGAAGACTTGTCAGAGTTGTATTGGTTTGAAGTGCATCTGCTAAGGCTTCGGCTCCTGCGACTGTGATTCGGTTAAAGTTGAGATTAAGACTTGTCAGAGTTTTATTGTTTTGAAGTTGGAATGCTAGGGCTTGGGCTCCTTCGTCTGTGATTCGGTTACCGCTAAGATCAAGACTTTTCAGAGTTGTATTGGTTTGAAGTGCGCCTGCTAGGGCTCGTGCTCCTTCGTCTGTGATGTCGTCACTGCCGCCGAGAACAAGACTTGTCAGAGTTGTATTGTCTCGAAGTGCGCCTGCTAAGGCTTGGGCTTCTGCATCTGTGATTTGTTCCCAACAGAGATCAAGACTTATTAGATCTGGGTCATTATCTCTAATTTTTTTTAAAGTTTCTTCGGGA
>JAGWWH010000022.1 GCA_018970485.1 Pseudomonadota bacterium
TGGCTTCGAACCATCGCCGTTCTAGAGCGTAACACAATTTCTTACCGTGGTTTAAAACGTTATGATGAGGATAAAGAAATCCATCCAACTTACAAATTTAACGGCGAAATTAAGAAATTAGAAAATCCAATTATTCATTTAGTTGATGATGACATCTCTGATCTCCTAAATCGTTTCAACCGCTACACCACTTGGCGCGCCCGCGATCCCAAGAAGAATAAAAAATATTGGAGCCTAATTTTTGGATTCGAAATTCGTTTTCTAAAATCCTTCATCGGCAAAAAAGGTTACAAAGAAGGATTGCTCGGAGTCTTGATAGCAATGCTTTGCGCACTTTATCCGATTGTCTCGCATTTGAAGGCTC
Source organism: Pseudomonadota bacterium (assembly GCA_018970485.1). Classification (GTDB taxonomy): domain Bacteria; phylum Pseudomonadota; class Alphaproteobacteria; order Rickettsiales; family UBA1997; genus UBA2645. Next base: position 365 of record JAGWWH010000022.1, read on the forward strand.
ATGAAAATCGCTAACCTAATCGTCACTTCTCAGAATGGTGGCGCGGAGCAGGTCTTTCTTGATTACACGCGTTTGCTTACAAAGTTAGGACATCAAATCGTGCCAATCATAAAACACGATGCGCCCTACGCCAATCAGCTTTCAAACCCAAAAAAAATTTCCAATAAATTCGGTTATCACGATATTTTTACGGCGAGAGAAATTGCTAAAATTCTCCAGGAAGAAAATATTGAGGTAATTTTTGCTCATGCCGGAAAAGCCACGGTTCTAGCCCGCAAGGCGATTAAGAAAATTAAGAATAAAAAGATTTTTCTGATTTCAGTGAATCACAGCACCAACGTAAAACGCTCGATTGGTGCGGATATTGTGTTGTCAGTAAATCGCGAAATTTTTTACAGCACGATTGATCGCGGGCAGCCCGAAGATCGTAGCTTCGTCATGCATAATGCCGTCGATTTATCTGATGCAATTTCAAAAGCGCCGAAAGTTGATTTGACGAAAAAAGACAAAATTATTCTTGGCGTGATCGGTCGTCTCGATCCAACAAAAGGCTTTGCTCATGCCATTCGCGCACTCACAAAATTAGACGAAAGGTTCACTTTAAAAATCGCGGGATCTGGCCCTTTTGGTGAAGAATTAAAAAAATTAGTGACCGAATTAAATCTCGAAAATCGAGTCGAATTTTTGGGCTGGATCGAAAAAAAATCTTTTTTTCAAGCGATCGATATTTTTATTTTTCCTTCCGACGAAGAGCCTTTCGGCCTTGTGTTGCTTGAGTCGATGAAATATGGCAAGCCGATGGTGGCAAGTTTTGTTGATGGTCCGAAAGAAATTCTTCGCGAGGGAATTGATGCTTTAACTTTCACTGATCCAAACCAAATTGCTGAGTTAGTGATGCAACTTGTACGAGATGAAAATCTCGCTAATCAACTCGTTGAAAATTCTTTCGAGAGAGTGAAGGAAAAATTTACTTTCGAAAACCTAGAAAAACGTCTCGCCGAGATTGTCGGCAAAATCTGTCATTAACTAATCACGTCATTGCAAGGAAAGAAGCGGCGCGGCAATTCACCCTTCTCAAGTTTAGAGATGGATTGCTTCGCATTCGCTCGCAATGACGGGATGAGTAATGACGCTAAACTAATTTATTTCTCATGATCCTCCTATTCCTCAAATCAATAATACTCGGCATCTCAATCGCCATGCCGGTTGGACCCATTTCAACTTTAGCGATAAAAAACTGCTTAACGCGCGGATTTAAAATTGGTTTTGCCACTAGTTTTGGCGCCTCAATTACCGAAGGATTTTACGGATTTGTCGCAACTGGCGGACTTGCTTTCATCTCAAAATTCCTAACTTCATACATCTCGGAAGTAAAATTAATAAGCGGTACAGCCTTGATAATGCTGGCTTTGTACGAAATTAAGACCGCAAGAAATTTTTCTTTTGAAGAAATTAAAACGAATTCACGCGGATTTTTTCAAACGATGTTTCTCGCCACTTTTCTTACTTTGGGCAGTCCCGTAACTATTGTTTTATTCATCGGAGTTTTTGCGACGATGACCGGAACGGTATTAACGCCAGAGCAGATGGCAGTAACGGTTTTTGGCATCTTTACCGGATCAGTGATTTGGGCATTTATTTTGTGTGGTACCGTCTCAAAAATTCGTCACAAACTCTCAAAAGATTGGATGGCTTGGATAAAAATTATTGCAGCTGTGGTGATCGGGAGTTTTGGCATTTACGGAATTTGCTCCGTTATTTTTAGGTAGTTTTTCTGGATCCCCGCCTGCGCGGGGATGACGTTACGACTACATACTCCAGCTTTTCATTCCCGCGCAGGCGGGGATCCAGTAATTGATTTATTTACTAATCTTCGCCATCTCCTCAAACAAATTTTTCCGCGCCGAAGATTTACGCCAATAAAGGCCAATCGTGCGTTTAGGGGCGTTGGCAATTCTAAGGTAAGAAATTTTATCTTCCTTCTTCACCGCAATTTCTGGCATCAAAGTTATTCCAGCTCCAACAATAACCATCTGTCGTAAAGTTTCTAAACTGCTTGCGCGAAAATCTTGTTGTTCGAAAGCGCCAAGCATTGAACAGGCTTCTAGAGCTTGATTTCGCAGGCAATGACCATCTTCCAGAAGCATCAATTCTTTTCCTGATAAATCTTTGATTTGGATTTTATTTTTAGAGGCGAGGGCGTGTTTTTGAGGTAAAGCTAGCAAAAATTCTTCGCTGAAAATTTTTTGTGATTCCAAACCAAAATCGTCGCAAGGCATAGCAATAAAGGCGGCATCGATCTCGCCGTTTTTTAATTTTTGTAAAAGTGTCTCAGTTTTTTCTTCGATCAAAAGTAATTTGAGCTGCGGAAATTTTTTAGAAATTTTGCCAACCACTTTTGGGAAAAAATAAGATGCAAGCGTTGGAAAGGCGCCAATCCTGATGTCGCCGCTAAATGGATCTTTAGAATTTTTAGCGATTTTTTTTATTTCTTCGGCTTCACGCAAAATAATTTCTGCCCTCTTGATGATCTCAGCACCGATTTTGGTGACTAAAAATTTCCTTTGTGAGCGCTCAAAAATTTGCACACCAAGCTCATCTTCCAGTTTTTTGATCTGCATGCTTAACGTCGGCTGACTGACAAAAACTTTCTCCGCCGCCCTTGCAAAATGCTGCTCTCGCGCCACTTCTACTAAGTATTTTAGGTCTCTAAGATTCATAGATAAAAATTATTAAAATCATTAAAACAATCAATTTTTCTTATTAAGAACTCTGCTCAGATTGCGCAACCAAGATTTATTTACGTTTAGTTAATGGATCAAAAACCAAAGCAAAACAAAGGAGAAAGCATGTTAGGAATTAACGACAAATTTCCGCAATTCGCGGGCAAGGCAGTGGTAACAAATGATGTTCACGATGCCTTCATCGACATCAGCAATGAGAGCTACAAAGGCAAGTGGTTGGTGATGTTTTTCTGGCCGAAAGATTTCACTTTTGTTTGCCCAACTGAGATCGCTGAATTCGGAAAATTGAACGAACAATTTAAGGATCGCGATGCGCAATTAATTGGCGCAAGCACTGATTCAGAATTCGTTCATTTGGCTTGGAGAAGTCAGAAAGAAGAATTGAAAAATCTACCTTTTCCAATGTTTGCTGATGTGAAGCGCGACTTAACGCAAAAGCTCGGAATAGTTGATCAAAATGAAGGTGTGGCACAGCGTGCGACCTACATCGTTGATCCCGAAGGTGTAATCAGATTTGTTTACGTAACTGATTTGAGTGTCGGCAGAAATCCGGCAGAAGTTTTGCGTGTGCTCGATGCGCTACAAACTGACGAGCTCTGCCCATGCAATTGGAAGAAAGGCGACGAAGTCATCAAGGTTTAATAAGGAGAAAAAATGCAAAATTTAGAAGAGTTAAAATCACAAATTCCTGACTACGCAAAAGACACGAAAATAAATTTATCAACTCTGCTAAGTCAGGAAAATCAAGTGCTCACACCAAAACAAGTTTTTGGTGCGGCGCTCACTTCCGCTTACGTCACAAAAGAAAAATTGCTGATTCGAATCATTAAAAATGAAGCGGAAAAAGTTTTGTCGGAAAGTGAAATGAAGGCCGTTAAAAGCGCGTCTACCCTGATGGCGATGAATAATATTTATTACAGATTTACTCACATCAGTAACGACAAAGAATATTCTCAAATGCCGGCAGGACTTCGCATGCAGGGCATCGTAAATCACGGAATCGACAAAATTGATTTCGAGATTTTCTCGCTCGCCGCTTCAATCATTAATGGCTGCGGCATGTGTATCGACGCGCATGCAGGACAGTTGGTAAAAAATGGTTTAAGCAAAAATCAAATTCAGATGGTGGCGAAATTGGCTGCTGTGGTGAGTTCTGCTTCTCAACTTTTGATCTGCGAAGCAGGTGATTGAGTTTAAATCTGCTCTTCTCATTATTTTGTCGTCCTTCGTTAAGAGGGGCGGCGAATTAACAAATACAAAGGAGCGAAGATGAAAACCTTGCAAGAATTAAAGTTACAAATCCCCGATTACGCAAAAGACGTAAAAACAAATTTGGAAAATTTATTTAACGAAAAAAATTCGGTTCTTGTCGCAAAAAATACATTTGGCGCTGCCTTATCCGCTGCTTACGCCACTAAAGAGAAATCGTTAATTCAGGTAATGGAAAATGAGTCGCAGAATTACCTTTCATCCGAAGAAATTTCTGCCGTCAAAACTGCGGTAGTGATGATGGCGATGAATAACAGCTACTATTGTTTCACTCACGTTTCTGCGGATAAGGAATATCTAGAAATGCCCGTCGGATTAGTAATGGCAAGTATCAAGAATCCAAAAATCAATAAAGCTGACTTCGAAGTTTTTGCTCTTTCTGCCTCAATCATCAACAGCTGCAGCATCTGCATCGACTCCCATCAAGAGAAGTTATTTCGCGACGGATTCAGTAGAAAAGAAATTCAAGCAGTAGCTCAAATCGCTTCAGTCATGGCTTCGCTGGCACAAATCTTAGTAATTCAAAACCAATAATTTTATGAAAAATCGTCAAACAATTCAGAATTTAGAAAAGCTTTTAGCCAACTCCTACGCTCTTTCTTTGAAGACGCAAAATTATCACTGGAACGTAGTTGGTGAAAATTTCAAATCTCTGCACGAATTATTCGGTGCTCAATACGAAGAGCTTTCTGCTGCGATCGATGAAGTTGCTGAGCGTATTAGAGCTTTAGGATCAAAGGTTGAAGGCACTTTTGAAAATTTTTCAAATCTCAGCAAAATCAAAAGTGGCAATAAAAATTTCGACAAAAAAGAAATGATTAACGACTTAATTTCTGGTCACGAAATTATTGCCAAAGACTTAAAACTCGCGATCAAAGTCGCGCAAGATGAAGGCGACGAAGCAAGCGCAGACATGTTCATCGGCAGAATTCAGTCTCACGAAAAAGCATCGTGGATGTTGGTTTCGAGCCAGTAGAAAATTAAAAAACTTTAGAAACCTGAATCGAATTACCTTCGTAAGTAATTGGCTTAAGTAACTTCGGTTCGGGTATTTTTTAGCTAAGAAGATTTATTCGATTTCCGCGCCGCCACCCATGATTTTGTAGAGCGCAATCAGATTGGTGATTGATTGTTTTTTGGCGTTTAGTTGGTTTTTTCTGGCTTCAAGCAGAGAAATTTTTGCATCCAAAATATTTATTTTACTCAGCAAGCCGACTTGGTTTTTCTTCTCAGAAATTTTGTAAGAATTTTCGCGCGCGCTGAGAATTTTTTCGTAAGAGCTGAGTTGATTTGTTGTTTCTTCTCTTTCCGCTAATTGATCTAAAGCCTCGCGGAAAGCGGTTTGAACGACTTTTTCGTATTGATTAATTTTTAGATTTTTGCGGGCGTTAGCGACATCTAAATTCGCCACATTTCTGCCGCCGGAAAAAATCGGGATGTTGATTTGCGGCGTGAAAGTCCAGGTGTTGTTGTTGAATAAAGTGTTGAGCTCTCGCGAGGCGTAACCGTAAGTTCCAGACAAGGTGATGTAAGGAAAAAATGCGGCGCGAGCTGCGCCAATATTGGCATTAGCGCTTTTTAAATCATGCTCAGCTTGCTTAACATCTGGACGTAGCAGCAAATTTTCGGAAGGAATAAAATCGAGCAAATCTTCAGCAATTTTGATGTCGTCAATCGTCTTGTCTTGCGGAATCGATTTTTCATCAAAGGCCCCAACCAGCGCCATTAGGGCACTCTTGTCTTGTGCGACTAATTTTTTGTAAGTCTCAAAATTTATTTTCGCTGTTTCGAGCAAATTTTCTGCGGCGAGCAAAGTGGTGTTTGAATCAATATTTTGTTGGTAGCGAATCGTCGTGAGTTGGTAGCGATCATTTTGCGTGCTCACGTTTTCTGCGGCGATTTCTAGCAATTGCGAATCAAGTAGAAACTGGGCGTAAGCGTTTGCGGTCTGAGAAATGACGGTGATTTTCGCAATATTTTGGGCTTCTTTTGACGCTAAAAAATCTTCCAAAGCTGATTTTTTTAAACTGCGTAATCGGCCAAGAAAATCGACCTCGTAAGAGGTGAATCCAACATTGGCGCGGAATTGTTTTTTAGGCGTAAAACCAGAAAAAGCAGAAGGCACGCCTTGTCTTGTTTCGTAAGCTGTACCACTGATTGCGGGAAGTAAATTTGAGCGCGCAACGCCGTGAGTTCCTTCGGCAATTTCAACATTCAAAGCGGCGGTTTTGAGGTCTTTGTTATTTTCGAGCGCGAGCTGAATTATTTTTTGTAGATCGGGAGATTTAAAAAATTCCTGCCAAGAAATTTGGGTGATTTTTTTCTTGTAGGGATTTTCTAGCGATTTGAAAGGAACGTCAGCTTCGGGCTTAACATATTTTGGCTCGATATTGCAGGAGGTGAGCAGGGCGAGGATTAAAATTAATTTTCTCATTGTTGTTAAATTTTCTGGATCCCCGCACTAGTCACGTCATTGCGAGGAGCGTAAGCGACGTGGCAATCCATTTCGTAACGCGTCGAAGTGGATCGCCACGCTGCGCTCGCGATGACAGGATGAATTAGTTGCTGGTTAATCTCTTAGTAATTCTCTGCACCAAAACAAAAAATAGCGGCACGAATAATGTCGCAAAAAATGTTGCTGCGAACATTCCGCCCATCACGCCAATGCCAATTGCTCTTTGGCTTGCTGAACCGGCGCCAGAAGCAAATGCGAGCGGAGCAATCCCAAGCATGAAAGCCATTGAAGTCATTATTATTGGGCGGAAGCGCAATTTTACGGCGATCAAAGTTGCTTCGACCACTTCATGCCCTTGGTCGCAAAGGCTTTTGGCGAACTCAATAATCAAAATCGCATTCTTCGCTGACAGGCCAATCGTGGTTAAAAGACCAACTTGAAAGTAAACGTCATTGCTCATGCCGGTAACTTTTGAAGTGACTAGAGCGCCGAAAATTCCGAAAGGCACGGCAAGAATTACTGAGAAAGGAATCGCCCAACTTTCGTACAAAGCGGCGAGCGAAAGAAAGACGACGATTAAGGAAATTACGTAAAGACTAAAAGTTTGTGAGCCGGCTTTTTTCTCTTCGTAAGAAATTCCTGACCAAGCAAAATCAATGCCAAGGGGCAGTTGTTTGATTAGCTTTTCCATCTCTTTCATTGCGGTGCCGGTGCTAATTCCTGGTGCGGGTGCGCCTTGAATATTAAAGGAAGAAGAGCCGTTGAAGCGTTCGAGTTTTGGTGAGCCGAATGTCCAACTGCCTTTGGTGAAGCTAGAAAAAGAAACCATGCGGCCGCTCGAGTTTTTTACGTACCATTTTGCGATGTCTTCGGGGTTCATTCTGTAGGAAGCGTCTCCTTGCAAGTAAACGCGCTTGATGCGGCCATTATCCAGAAAATCATTTACGTAAGTTGAGCCTAAAGCGGTTTGCAAAGTGTTGTTAATTTCTTTGATTGAGAGCCCAAGTGAGACGGCTTTTTTGTAATTTATTTCGAGCTTGTATTGCGCAGTGTCGCTTAAGCCATTCGGTCTAACGCCTACAAGCAAAGGGTTTTGTGAGGCCGCTCCTAAAAGTTGGTTTCGCGCTTCCATTAATTTTTGATGACCTAATCCACCGCGATCGAGAACTTGTAAATCAAAGCCTGAGGCATTTCCCAACTCACGAATTGGGGGCGGAAAAAAGGTAAAAGCAGTTACATCTTTTATTTGCGAAAGGCCTCCCATGGCGCGTCCAGCGATTGCCATTACCGATTGATCTGGATTTTTTCTGACACTCCAATCTTTCAAACCAACAAAGCCAAATCCGGCATTTTGGGCGCGTCCGGCAACGCTGAATCCGGCAACGGTGAAAAGGTGTTCAATATTTTTTTCTTCAGTTTTGAGAAAATAATCTTCGATTTTTTCTAAACTTTCCGAAGTGCGTCCGAGTGAGGATCCGCTAGGCGTGCTGGCGATCAAATACATCATTCCTTGATCTTCGTTTGGTAAAAATGAAGTGGGGATGCGGGTAAATAAAAAGATTAAACCACCAAGCATCACTACGTAAATCATCAGGAATCTGCTGCTTCTGGCGATAATTTTGTTGGATGAATTTTGGTAAAAATTTCTCAGCGAATCGAGTTTTTGATTGAAGGAGTTAATGAATTTATTTTGCGAGGCTGGTTGCTCTTTGTTGACTGGCTTCAAGATTGTCGCGCACAAAGAGGGGGATAAAATCAGCGCTACTAAAACTGACAAGCCCATCGCTGAAACAATGGTGATTGAGAATTGACGATAAATTTCTCCCGCCGATCCGCCGAAAAATGCCATTGGGATAAATACTGCGGAGAGAACCATGGCGATGCCAATCAAGGCGCCGGTGATTTGTTGCATTGATTTGCGCGTCGCATCTTTTGGTGACAATCCTTCTTCATGCATGATGCGTTCGACGTTCTCGACAACTACGATTGCGTCATCAACTAGCAAGCCGATGGCCAAGACCACCGCAAACATTGTTAGGGTGTTAATGGTGAAGCCGCAGGCGGATAAAATTGCGAAAGTTCCAAGTAAAACTACGGGAACGGCGATTGTGGGAATTAAAGTTGCGCGGAAATTTTGTAGGAAAAGCAGCATTACCAAAAATACCAAAATCACCGCTATTACCAAGGTCTCAACGACTCCGGCGATTGATAATTTAATGAAAGGGGTTGAGTCGAAAGGATAAATCACTTCCACACCTTTTGGCAGATTTGTGGCGAGCTTGGCCATTTTTTCTTTTACTGCGCTGGCGGTTTTTAAAGCGTTGGCGCCGCTGCCGAGAATCACCGCCATTCCTGAGGCGGGATGTTTTTTGTAGCGCGCTCTTGTGCTGTAACTGGATTGGCCGATTTCAACTTTTGCGATATCTTTCAAAAGAATTTGCGCGCCGCGTGAATTGCCGCGGATGATGATATTTTCAAAATCAGCAACGCTACTGAGTCTTGATTGAGAAGTGATTGTGGCGTTGAGTTGCTGACCTTGCATTGCCGGAAGGCCGCCTAGTTGTCCGGCAGCAACGTCAGCATTTTGCGCTTTAATCGCGGCGATTACTTCGTCACTTGTTAAGTTGTAGCCAAATAGTTTTAGCGGATTGAGCCAGATTCGCATCGCGTGCGGATTACCGAAAGTTATTACATCACCAACGCCGTCGATTCGCGAAATTCCGTCTTTGATGTCGGAGAGAAGTAAATCGCCGAGATCACCTTCATTCACAGAATCATCTTTCGAATAAAGAGAGACGACCAAGAGGAAGTTGTTGTTGGATTTCTTGATGCGAACGCCTTGCTGCTGAATTTCGATCGGCAAAAGTGGCATTGCCGTTTGCAGCTTATTTTGTACTTGAACTTGGGCGATGTTTGGATTGGTTCCTGGCTCGAAAGAAATGTTGATTGAGACATTGCCATCGGAATCACTCGAAGAGCTAAAATAGCGTAAAGAGTCAATACCAGTAAGGCTTTGCTCGATTACTTGGGTAACGCTATTTTCAAGAACTTGCGCCGATGCGCCTGGTAGGGAAGTGGAAATTGAAACTGCCGGTGCAGCAATATTTGGATATTGTTCGACCGGCATTCTGAACAATATCAACAAACCGGCCATCATTGTAATAATGGCGAGAACCCAAGCGAATACTGGACGATCAATAAAAAAATTCGGCATTAGCTACTTCTTCTCCTCAGTATTTTGCAACGGAGTTGCATTTACTTTTGCGCCATCGCGGATTTTCTGAAACCCTTCGTAAACAATAATTTCGCCTTCAGCCAAGCCTTCTTCAACCACCCACAAATCTTTAAAAGTCTTGCTAGCCTTGATTGGACGCTGACTCACGCTGTTATCGGCATTTACAATCCAAACTAACAAACTTCCGTCGGGCGCTCGGCTAGTAACTCTCTGAGGCACAATAATTGACTCAAAAGATGGAAGAGCCAGCTGTGCCGTGACGAACATTCCAGGGAGTAACTTGTGATCTTCGTTATTAAATACGGCGCGCAGACGTACGGAATCAGTGGTTTCATCAACGAACATTTCGTGAAATTTTAACTGACCAACATTTTGATAAGTCGGATCTTCGGTTAATAAATTAACCGCGATTTCTTTTTTTAGTGAGCCAGCAAGAACATCTTTGCTTGGTTGCTCAAGGTCGACATAGATTGGATCTATTTGCGCCAGCGTTGTTAAAATAGTTGTTTGATTCGCGGTGACCAACGCACCTTCGGTAACATTTGTTTTGCCGACGAATCCAGAAATCGGTGCTAAAACTTTGGTGTAATCGAGATTCTTTTTTGCTTTTGATACCTCTGATTGAGCTTGTGCCAATTCAGCTTCAACATCACTGAATTCTTGTTTGCTGACCGCGTCAACATCGACAAGAATTTGGTAACGTTCTTTTTTTGATTTAAGTGTTTTTACCTTGCTGGTGGCAGCTCCTAAAGCGGTTTGGTAAATTGTTGGATCGATCTGATAAAGTTGCTTTCCCTTTTCAACAAAAGTGCCTTCGGTGAATTTTATTTCTTTAATGATTCCATCAACTTGTGGACGAATTTGTGAAATTTTTTGTGCATTAACACGTCCCGGCAATTCAACAGAAAGCTGCACAATTTGTTTAGTTACCGGAATAACGGTTACATCAACCGCTTCTTTTGTAGGCTGGTTTTGTGAAGATTGATTGCCCTTCGGCCAAAAAAAATAACCAAGAACAACGACAGATAAACAGACAATAAAGTTTAATAACTTTTTGCTTTTGCTCATAAAAAAATATTACAGGTGATCAGCGATAATCAGGTTTTTACAGCTTCGGTGATTTTTTCATCAAACAATTTAATTCATCTTAACCACGCTTCGTGGCACTGTCTTAATCAAAAAAATTCCAACAAAAAAGCTTTCCCAAAAAAATTTGGGAAAGCTTGATTGAAACTGATAATTCAGAGAATTTTTAGTTTTGCGCGGTTACTTCTGAAGCTTCCAAGCCTTTTTTACCTTGAATGATTTTTAGGGTAACTTTTTGGCCTTCAATTAAAGTAGAGCGTCCGCCGCTGGCGTTGATTGCGCTGTGATGAACGAAAACATCTTTGCTTCCTTCGATTGCGATAAATCCGAAACCTTTTTCGTCGTTAAACCACTTTACTGTACCATTAACTAGATCTGACATTGTTGTTGTTTTTTTGAAATTAAAATTTGCCGAAATCCGGCCGCGGCACACTCAAGGAGATACAGATAAGACGCTACTGATTTTTTACTTAATAATGTTTACTGGGATTCTGAGGCTTTCGAAAGCAAGACGGGGCGATGATTGCAAAGTCAGAAAAATTACCAAAAAATAGAGACGTACTATTCGTTTTTTTAAAAAAATTCGCGATCAAGAAAAATGAAAAAAGACAAAAATTATCAACAACAAAAAATGGAATTACTTGATTCTCTGCAGCCCGACGATTTTAGAAATGGTGGTAGTTTTAATCAGGCTGAGCTCATTATTGACGAGCTTTTTTTGGCAGCATCGGGAAAAGAAAATCCAAAAGAATTTATTGAAAAAGCAGCGAGTCATCTCTTTCGCGAAAATTCTTCAGCGGTGATTAAAGTCGTCAATCTAGTGGCGAGATCTTAAACTTTTTTCACGAATTCTGATTTTAATCCCATTGCTCCGATCCCAGGAATTTTGCAGTCAATATCGTGGTCACCGCCAACTAAACGAATATTTTTTATCTTAGTTCCAACTTTTACGACAGACGACGAGCCCTTTACCTTCAAGTCTTTGATGATGGTGATAGTGTCGCCATCTTGTAAAATTACTCCGTGAGCATCTTTAACCATAAAACCTCCTTCATCTTGCGGCTCATCAAATTTCGACCATTCGTGAGAGCATTCTGGGCAAATGTAAAGATTACCTTCTTCGTAAGTATATTCGCAGCCGCATTTCGGGCAAGATGGCAGAGCTGAGTTATCCATTTGATTTTTATTGAATTGAAAAGTTTTAGCCGAGAGCTGATTAATTTTTGGTTGCGTCGAAGAAATTAAACAGAAGTGCGAGCTGGTGGGTGGTTATTCAAGAAAGATCGCCATTTTGTAATCAGCGAGAAAGCTTTGGTATTTTTCAAACATTTCAATTGCTGAGGCTTTTGAGGCCGCGGTATCTTGTTCTCGCAGGTTCACTAGAAAAAAATTACTTGTTCCCTGTTTAAATTTTTCGCGCTCAGAACTCTCTAGTAATTCAGATAATTTTACCTCTTCAGAAAGATTGTGATGCATCTCGATTGAGCCATCGATTTGAATTTTTATTTGCTCGATTTCAGCTTTGATTTTTTCTTCAGCCAGCTGCTGCTCATGTTTTAGAGATTTTAGCTTGGATTGATACTCGGAGGATTTTCCGCGAGCTTCGCGTTGTTGTAACGGAATTGAGAAATCTAGGCCTAAGTAATTATTAGCTTTAGATCGTGATCTAGGGCCTTCTCCTAAATCTTTTGAAGCTCCGATATCAACGTCGAGCTGAGGTTTAAAAAGATTCTCAGCATATTTCAGTTGATTCAAATTTTGTTCTTTTTGGATTTTTAGAATTCTTATTTCTGGCCTGTTGGTAAGTGCACTTTCAACGTCACGTGAGATTTCTTCGGCTTTGATTGGATGTAGATTTAAACTAATTTTGGGGGCTTGACTTTCCTTTGGAATCAAGGGCTCGCCGTTATTACTTCTCCAAAAAAGAGAGAGATAAATCGCGCTATTTTCAAAATTTTGACGAGCGTTAGCCAGCGCGCTTTTTCGGCGTAAAATATTTTTTTTATTTTCAATCACGACGATTTCGGCTACGTCGCCTTTTTTCAGCCTTTCTTCCAACTGACTTTGGCGCCTGAGAGAAAGTTGATAAAGTTCGTCATAAATGTGAAAAACCTTTGCGGCAGCAACCCACTTCCAATAAGCTTTGGTGGCGTCTCTGGCGATTTCTTTTTTTATTGTTTCGAGCTGAATTTTACTTTCTTGTAGTTCCAAATTGGATAAGATTACGCCGAGTCGGTTAGGATCGATTGAGCTATCTTTTAGCAAAGAAAATCTAGCTCCGCCGCGATATTCTCCGCCACTATTTGTGAATGATCCACCTTCGTAATCAGGAAAACTTCCGGATGATTTTCGATAGCCGCCGTAAACTTTGGCGCCGAAAAATCCGAGCTCTTTTTCGAGTGAAGTGTTGGAGATTTTTCCGTCGTAAAAGCCACGAGTTCTGTCAGAAAATTGGTGCTTAAGTTTTATGTCGAAGAAGCCGAGAGAGGCGAGAGCAGTGCCTTCTGCGGCACTTACTTTTTCGTAATAAGAAAGAATTTTTGGATAATTTTTTTGAGCGGATGAAACAACTTCTTGTTGAGATAAATGAGCTTTTGGATCCGAAGAAGCCTGCGCTGCTTTTGTCCAACAAATCAGAATAATCAGCAGGAGTTTGATTTTCATTTTAGTGCTTAATTTTCTCAAAATTCTCCTTGTCGTGATGGGCCTTTAGAGCTTCATCAAATGTTGGCGGAAAGCTGTTAAGTTGGCGCCAGAATTCGTATCCCAAGCTTACATTATTAAGCAAAATCCAAGCCTGTGTTTTAGCGCCGTGTCTTAGAAATCTAGCATTAGGCCATTCTTCTCCATCAGCCTTTTTGACGATTACGCGAAATTTACCATTTTCAGAAATCGAAGAATCGACTGACGAAATTACGCCGCCGAATGTTCCAATCGCGATAGAAGGCCATCCACTGAATTGAACGATTGGCCAGCCTTCAAATTGTAGGCGCACTTTTCTTCCTTCGAAAACCAAAGGAATGTCATTGCCGCTTACATAAATTTCGACCACTGGATCAGTTAAGTTTGGAGCGAAGGTGGCCAGTTTGTCTCCTGATTTTACCGCTGTTGCAGAATCTCCCGCTAAAACTTTTAAAATTACGCCATCTTTTGGGGCGTAAATTATCTGATTTTCTTGGCGCGATAATTTTGTTTCGGATTCCGCCAACTCTGAAGCCGCAGATTCTTGAGTCGCTAAAAGTTTTTTATATTCGATTTTTGCTTCTTCAAAATCTCTGCGTGAGCTCAGGCCTTTTGCAAAAAGACTTTCTTGTCGATGGTAATTAATTTTTGCGGTCTCGGAGGCGATTTGAGTTACATCGAATTTGCGTTTTTTGGCGTCGCGTTCTGAGCGAATTCTTTCCAAGATCAGCGGATCATTGTCGACGATCTCAAGCAACTTATCATCTTTTTTCACGCTCGATCCATCTCTAACGTACCACTTCTTGATCCTTCCATTTATTGGAGCGCTGATGGTTTGAGCTCGGTCATTTGGATCGGAGGCGATGATGTGTCCAAGTCCTTTTGAGGTTTGTTGCCAAGGAGTAAAACCTAAAATCAGGCTCACCAAAAGCAGAGATATTAAAATGAATTTTGGTAAAGCTTTGAGAGGATTAGGCAGTTTGATTTGACCAAGATTAGTGAAGGGTTCGAAGTCCTTTTTCTCAAAAGCGAAATTATAAAATTTCGAAAGTTTTTGGCAGGAGGCGATGAGGTCGTAAAAGTTTTCGAAGTCTCGTCCGAGTTGAGAGAAGCCGTAAAGAGCGACTGATAAAATCAATTCTGCCGCAACAAGTTGACCTAAAGTTAGTTGTCCTTTTAGCACCAGCCAACTTCCCATCACCAAAAGAATTACGCTTGCTACCACGTAAAGTATGAGCAGCAGAATCACTTGTCGAAACAGGCTTTTGAAATGTTTTTTGCGCTCTTTTAGATATTTTCCGGTAAGAGAATTAATTTTTTCTTCGGATCTTAAATCACTAGGAATCTCGCCCTGAACGATCTCTTCAAAACAACCAACCAAATCATACTTTCGCTCACTTTCTGAAAAAGAGCTAAAAATAGCTTCTTTGTAAAAGCGTGACCAAATCAGCCACAAACAGAGCGCGACTGACAAGCTAAATATAAAAAATATTGGGTGATAAAAACTTACCAAGATTAGGCCAATTGCGCCTTGAAGTAGGGTGTAGAGAGTTTTTGTTAAAAATTTCGGAATGGTTTTTTGAATCGTAATCGTCTCAAAAAAACGATTTACCGTTTCGCTTTCTTCGGGTTTTTGTTTTTTAGATTTTAGAAGAGAGATCGAAATTTCTGCGGCCATTCGCGCGAAGAATCGGCGCTGAAAAATTTCTGTGATAAAAAATTGTAATGCGTTTAAAGCCGCCCAAAAACTTAATAAAATGAGCAGCACCAATCCCAAAACAAATGCCGGTTGTAGCATTGCGGTAAAGGCGATCGAATTGATCAAAAACTGCACCGACAAAGGAGCGGCAAGGGACAAAAAGCCGATGGCTAGACTGTAAATCAAACTCATCCAGAAGAAGGAAGAATCGGATCTGAGGATTTTTTTTAAGAATAAAATGATCTCAGGATTTTGAGATTCTGGGAAATTATTTTTTGAGTTGGGCATTTTGTGCTTATTTTTTTTGCGAGATTAAGCTCTTCATTCTCTTAGAGAAGATCTAAAATATTTTCTGAAGGTCTACCAATTCTAGCCTTGTTAACATTGATTACGATCGGCCTTTCGAGAAGTTTTGGCGCTTTGGTAATTGCGGCGATTAGATCTTCGTCACTGAGATTTTTATCAACCAGATTTTGCTCACGAAATTAATTTTCATTTTTGCGCATTATTTCACGCGGGGAGAGTTTTAATGGGGATTGTGATAAATTTTTATCGTCATTTTTATTTGATTTTTGAGAAAAATAATGAGCCACTCGATTTGACCTCATCCTTCGACACCTATTCAAAATAGTAATTATGAGATTTGTAAGTTTATTGAGATTCGCTTTTGTACTAGGCGCTTTTCTTGGCAGGGGTGATAATTCTCGAGCCTACGCAGAATCTGGATCTGACTCGAATCGAGATGTTGCAGACAAAGAATTTGAAGATGCCTTAAGCGGTCTAAAAATAAATTTTAACCTCGATAAAACTGTCAGAAAATCGAACAAAGTAAAAGGAATAATCGGCATCACCAAAGATAATATCAGAAGAGACATCATGTCGTCGGTCTATGACGGACAAGTGCCAAGAGACGTGATTTTAGAATGTATCAGGGTAATCGATATTGAAGTGTTAGATCTTCTTTATTCAAAAGAAACTATTGGCTTAATTCGCAAGAGTAGAGGTGTTGCTTACGGTACTGAGATTAGAGGCGAGTACATTCCTCAATTTAACAAATTGGTAATTCTAAATGAGTTCGACGGTAAGCATAGCATGGGTCTTATTATCCATGAATGTACCCATTTATACGAACAGGCCCACGGAATTGAATATGATGAGGATAGTCTCGTCTCCTGCGTTTCTAATCTTAAAAAATTAGGAATAGAGGCGGCGCAATGTTTAGATGATGTGAGAAAAAAGGGTTGTGATCGCGTTAAGGATTTGGCGCAGCATTATCAAGGAAGAGCTTTTATTACCAGCGGTGATGGCATCATAACTGAGGGTGGTGACAGACATGATTCAACAAAACCATTAACCATGGCCGTCGGGAAATTAGGTGACCATGAAATGAGGAATGATGCGGTAATATCTTTTACTCCAGGCCTTGGCGGAAATGTTGTCGTGGAGTTGGATGGCACGATGAAGAGGGGAGGTAACAAGATACTTCCAGCCTCACAGGAAGAGGAATCGTTATTTGGAATGGAGGAGCATCTAAGAAATATTCCGACCCTTGAAGTGATGTCGAATATTTATTCTGGTGCAAAATTTAGTAGTTCAGATCCATTAAAAGAACTTCACGCTGCAATAGTGGAGAGAGTTCCGGCTCCAGTAATAGCAGAAGTATGCGGGGATTTAGAACTTCGTCCATCAAGCAGTACAAAAAAACGCGGTTCCACTAAATCTTCAGAAGGAAAAAACTCGAAAGGAAGAGAGCTTTAGAAGCGTCTAAACCTCACAAGAATTTTAACGATTTTGTTTTTCAATATTCGGCAAGAAGTAAGTCAGTAAGCCGATCAAGGGCAGGTAAGAGCAGAGGTGATAAACGTAAGTGATGCCGTTAATGTCGGCGATTTTTCCCAGTAAAGCAGCGGCGATTCCGGCCATGCCAAAACCGATTCCAAAAAATAATCCAGCAACCATGCCGATGCGGCCGGGCAATAATTCTTGGGCGTAAACTAGAATCGCTGAAAATGCCGAAGACATCACGAAGCCGATGATGAAGATGAAAATTGTTGTCCAAAATAAATTGCAGTAAGGCAGGGCGAGAGTAAGCGGCAAGGGCCCGAGAATTGAAATCCAAATTACTAATTTTCGTCCGTAGCGATCACCACAAATTCCGCCAACTAAAGCGCCAATGACGCTGGCGATTAGGAAGATGAATAAATTTATCTGCGCTGCGGAAACCGAAATTCCGAAAGTCTCAATCAGATAAAAAGTGTAATAACTTTTGATGCTTTCGCCGTAGAAAAATTTTGAGAAAATTAAAATTACTAAAACCGCGCAAGACATTGCCACGGTTCGTCGCGATAGGTGGTGATGTGTGGTTTTTTGTGCTGCCGATTTGCTTGCTTTGAGATGCACTTCCTTGAACCAATCGCCGATGCGAACGGACAAAATCATCCCAAGTAAGGCGACAAAACAAAACCAAGCGATGCTCGATTTTCCGTGAACTAGAACAACAAAAGCAGCAAGAAGCGGGCCGAGCGCAGTTCCTAAATTTCCGCCAACTTGAAAGAATGATTGTGAAAAACCGTATTTGCCGCGACTCGCCATGCGCGCGATTCGCGAAGCTTCGGGATGAAAGATTGAAGAGCCAATTCCGATGGTGGAAACGGCGATTAGGATTGTGTAAAAATTGCCAGCGAAAGCGAGAATCAGAAGTCCGACTAAAGTCGAAAACATGCCGAAAACCAAAGAGTAAGGTTGGTGATTTTTGTCAGTATATTGTCCGACTAGAGGCTGGAGCAGAGAGGCGGTGCATTGGTAAACTAGGCCGATCAAACCGATTTGTGAAAAGCTGAGATTTAGTGAATCTTTGAGGATTGGATAAGTCGCAAAAATAAGCGCCTGCATCATGTCGTTGAGCAAGTGACAGAAGCTGATCGCGATCAAAATTGCGCCGACGGTTTTTTGAGATTCTGCGGAATTTTGCGACATTGATTTTGAGGAAGAAATTTTACCCAGAGTGTCATCCCCGCGAAGGCGAGGATCAAGAAGAAGACTAGCTGCGGCGGTGATTTAGTTTTACGCTCAACTTCATGTTACCCACGAAATAAACGAAGACAATAATGATGCAGAATAGGCTGAAGTAAGAGTGTTGAATCAAATCCCAAACCCCAACTTTGCAAATGCTGCTCGCGAGAATTAGTTGCGGCGCGTAGAAAACTAGTGAGTGGACGTAGCAAGAAGACATGTCGATGAAAGTCGCCATTTTATTGCGATCGAGCCGTAGTTTTTCTGCCAATCCTTTCGCTAAATCTCCACACATGATGATTGAAACGGTGTTGTTGGCGGTGATGAAATTGGCGACGATTACGAAGAAAAATAAAACGAAGTAAGAAGCGCCTTTGCCGAATTTTTGCGAAGTGTGTTTTAGCGTATTTTCAACCTTATCCATCCAGCCGTGATACTTGATCGCGGAGTTGATTACCGAGACTAAAACCACGAAAGAGGAAATTTCAAACATGCTGCTCATGCCTGATACCATTGCTTTGGTGAGGTCGATGAGGGGAATGTTGATTAATCCACCAATCACGAAAGAGATCAAAATACTCAGCATTAAAACGAATAAAACGTGGTAGCGCATGCAGCCTAAAATGATCACCAAGATGTAGGGTGCGACGATCAGAAAATCGTGCAGGTTCGGCTGGTAAGAACTCTCGATTTCTCCAATCTGAAAAGCCTTCGAGATGTAGACAAAGCAGGTCAGAAATATTGCCGGTGCGATTAGCTTGAGGTTGAGGAAAAACTTTTTGTCATTCTCGGCATTTTGAGTTTTTACGGCGGCGATTGTGGTGTCGGAAATCATTGAAAGATTGTCGCCCAAATAAGCTCCGGCAATTGCAGCAGAAGCGGCTAGGGCGGCATTTTCTTGATTGCCGCCAGAGATCGCCAAACAGATCGGCGCCATCGTTGCAACTGTGCCGACGGAAGTTCCAATCGCAGTGGCGATCAAGCCAGAAACCAAGAACAAACCTGGTAAAATAAAACTCTCCGGAATCGCGTAATAAATCAGAGATTTCAAAACCTCGATTGAACCCATTCCCGCCAGCGTATTCGCAAAAGCCCCGGCAAGAATAAAAATAATAATCATCTGCGTAATGCCGCTATTCAGCGAGTTCTCAATGATGTGATCAATGCGATGCGTTAGGCTTTCTCGGCTTTTTACGAGGAACAAAATGAAAATGATCGGGATGGTGAAGAAGATGATGGGGATTGAGGCCATGGCGTTTTGTTGATTGAGATTTCGCGTTTTTTAGAAGCGAGAAAAGAAGTTACAACCAAGCGATTTTGCCAAGGGATTTTATCTTCGTTTTATTTTACTTTGCTTGTTTGAATTTCTTAAAAAAAGAGCTCTATTTTTTGAATTTTCCACGCGCGCGGAAAATTTAGAAAAATCTCCCGCCGAACCTTTAAAATAAAGACTCAAAGCCGAATGAAAATTTCTCTCAAAAATTACGAAAAACTGCTGACAAAAATTCGTCAAAAAATTTCAGAAACTAAGAAAAATATTGTTCAATCTGTCGACTACCAAAAAGTTTTAATGAGCTGGGAAATTGGCAAAGAAATTGATTTGTATTTGAAGGGAGAAAGCAAGGCGGAGTACGGAAAACAGCTGTTTTTACAATTAACAAAAGACGTCGGAATTAAAAAAACTTTGCTCTACCAAATGCGCGCATTTTACAAATCTTACCCAGAAATACCGACGCAGAAAAACTCTCTAAGCTGGAATCACTACCGCGGCCTGATTGCGGTGAAGGATGATCTAGTCAGGCAGCAATTAGAAAATTTGGTAATTGAAAATTCTCTAAGCGGCAATCACCTCCAAAGAGAAATCATTGCTACAAAAAAACAGAAAAAATTGGTTAAAAAATCCCCAGCAGAAATTCCGCAGCTGAAAATAAAACGCGGTAAAATCGGCACTTACAGCACCAACAAAGAAGGAGAAATTGACTTGGGATTTAACATCTTCCTAAGCACTAAGCGTAAAGTGCGCGACACTAAAAACGAATACACTTACTCCGCAGAATTAGAGCGAATTGTCGACGGCGACACTCTTCACGTTAAGCTCGATTTAGGTTTTAAAATAAAGCACCACGAAATTCTTCGTCTGGCCAAAATTGACGCTGCTGATTCCGTTACAAAAGAAGGTAGAATGGCTACTGCCTTTCTTAAAAAAACGTTAAACAATGCCAAGATTCTCGTTGTCAAAACCAACAAAACTGACCTTTACGGAAGATACGTTGCCGACGTATTTTTCGACCCAACTGGCCAAGAAAAAGATCCACAAAAAATTGCCAAAACAGGAACTTATTTGAATCAACTTTTGCTTGATCAAAAACTTGTCGAGCTTTGGCGTGGCTAGTTAAAACTGGTTCTTAATAGAAGTGATTAACGTTCAGCAAAATCGAAATCTAAGGAAAAATTAATGAAATTCTCTCTCGAACATCTTCCTAAAAATAAACAAACCGAACTGCGCAAACTTACTTCTGAAATTCTTAAATCTTGTAAGGATGTTGAAAAAATTATTCTCTTTGGATCCTACGCCCGCGGCGATTTCAAGGAGGAAAAAGATTTAGCGCCGAATCGCAAATCCGGACATGTTTCTGATTACGACATTCTTGTCGTTACCGAAAAATTGGAGACGCTTTCAGAATTCAACAGCAACTGGAATGACGCTGATAAATTAAACCTCAGCGCCGCAGTTCGAATTCTCGCCATTAACATTGATCAGCTCAATGAACACCTAGCTTTTGGCCAATATCTTTACAGCGATATCGAGAAGCAGGGCGTTATGCTTTACGATTCGAAGAAGCACAAATTGGCGATTAAAAAGAAAGTTTTGAAAAATTTTGAAGCGCAAAGAATCGCTCAGGAGCATTACGACCATTGGTTTGATCGCGCTAACGATTTCGTCGATAGCTACAAAATGCTTGTGCAAAAAGGCAAAACTGCGAGTGCATCTTTTCACTTAAACCAGATTGTTGAATCTTGTTACAAAGCCATCCTGCTTGTATTTACCAACTACAATCCGCACGAGCACCACCTCAAAACTTTGGGCAAATTAGTTGAAAAATATCACCAAGATCTTGCGAATCTTTTTCCTCAAAAAACCCCGCGCGACCGCGAAAGGTTTGCTTTGATGGAATATGCTTACATTGGCGGAAGGTACGATCCAAAACACAAAATGTGTCGAGAAGATTTAGAAATTTTGGCGGCTGATGTGGTAAAACTTTTGAAGATCACCGAGGAAATTTGTAAGAAGAAGATTTTCAGCTACCGACCTTAGACGCTGCTAGCTAACTCTCGCTGGTTAGGAAAAAATCTGAGTTAAATCCACGGGCGATCATATTCCGGAGCCTCTTCAGACAAAGGTGCGGACGGAATATCGGCGTAAGTCTCGCCGTTCATTTTTATCACCACGCGACCAGTGTCGGTAACGATGCCAATCACTGCGAAGTCAAGTCCCCATTTCTCAAAAACAGCTTTTGCCACATCTTCTTTTTCTGGTTTGATGATCATCAACATTCTTTCTTGTGACTCGGAAAGCATGATTTCGTAAGGGTTCATGCCAGTTTCGCGTTGCGGAACTTTTTCAAGATTAAGCTCGATTCCCGTGCCACCTTTTCCTGACATCTCGAATGAAGATGAGGTTAAGCCCGCGGCGCCCATGTCTTGAATCGACAAGATGCAGTCGAGTTTCATCAACTCCATGCAGGCTTCGAGAAGAAGTTTTTCGGCGAAAGGATCACCCACTTGCACCGTCGGACGTTTATCTTCGTCACCTTCTTTGAATTCATCAGATGCCATCACTGCGCCGTTAATGCCGTCGCGACCGGTTTTTGATCCAACGTAAACAACAGACGCACCGACTTGCGAAGCGGCGGAGTAAAAGATTTTATCAGCATCGGCCAAGCCTACAGTCATCGCATTAACGATGATGTTGCCGTTGTAACTTTTGTCGAAAGTAACTTCTCCACCAACGGTCGGAACACCAACACAATTGCCGTAACCACCGATTCCATGCACCACGCCGTTAACGAGTTGTTTAGTTTTTGGATGATTGATGTCGCCAAAACGCAGTGCGTTGAGATTGGCGATTGGCCGCGCGCCCATCGTGAAAACGTCGCGGAGAATTCCGCCAACTCCCGTCGCCGCGCCTTGATATGGCTCGATGAAAGAAGGGTGGTTGTGACTTTCCATCTTAAAAACTACGGCCTGACCATCGCCGATATCGATCACTCCCGCATTTTCTCCCGGTCCACAGATAACCCACGGAGCCTTGGTGTGCATGGTTTTGAGATGTTTCTTGGTCGACTTGTAAGAGCAGTGTTCCGACCACATCGCCGAAAAAATTCCTAGCTCAGTGATCGAAGGAGTACGACCAAGAATATCCAAAACTTTTTGGTATTCCTCTTCGGTAAGGTTGTGGTCTTTAACTAGTTGTGGCGTGATTTCGACGTGTTTCATTTAAGTCAGTTTTTTGATTACATACTTATCAAACCAAGCCGGCACAGCATCGGTTTTTAATTCTATTTCTCCTTCTTGCGCCTCGGCGAGTAAAAATTCTGAACTGCCAGAATTATCAAAAACGTAAGTACGCCAAGAATTTTTAATCGCCTCAGAAAGTAAATTTAGAGAGCGGTAGTAACGAGAAGTTATTTTATCTTGTGGAACGTCGTGACCACCTTGTCTAACGCGGAGTTTAACGCGAGAGATGTTGATCTCCGGACTCTCAGTCGCGATAAAATATACGTAAGTTTTGTAACCAAGCTCATTGGCTTTCTTTAAAAACAAAATCTTGTCCTCGAAAGACATGACTGTCTCAAAACTAAAGCTTGCACGACGTTGTAGAAGTTGGTTTTTAATGAAGTCGGCAGCAACAGAAGAAAAATAGGAATTAACTTCCAACGCAGAAAAATCGAGTTTCTGATCTTTAAATTTCAATAGTTGAGAATCCATTCCGGCCTTACGTAACAAAGATGAGTTCCGAAAATGATTTAAGATTTCTGAATCAGTGGTTTTGATTTTGAATTCTTCCAAATCCAAAACTCCGGTCTCTTTAATTTTTTTTTCGATCTCGTCCGGATTGATGTAAAAACCTAGTAAATCTGACTTTAACAACTTCTTTAAAACACTTTTCCCTGAACCATTTGGACCAGCAAACATCCTTATTCTTGGCTGATATTGTTGCTTCATGCGATTCAAAACCTTGTTCCTTTTACTACCGAAACACGAGGCTCCATTTTTCTAATTCGTTTTTTTTCTCCATCCGGAAAAACCTCAACTAACTCTCCATTCTCTACTATCAAAACACTGTTACCCGAAGATAGCGCATCAAAAAAAGCCTGACGAATAGAGGTCTCTGCAAAATACGGAAACTGCTCTTCGAGATTCTGAATTTCTCGCTCAGTTAAGTGACGCTGTGGCGTGATTTCGACCTGTTTCATTTTGTTAGATTGTGTTTTGTTCGTCATTGCGAGGAGCAAAGCGACGTGGCAATCCAAAAGAGGTGGATTGCCGCGCTGCGCTCGCAATGACGAGGAATGTTTTGTGACTCGTTTTATTAAAGTTTATCTGCGATCTGCTCCGCAAAAACATAGTTCCCAGTAACCATCTGCACATCATCGCAGTCTTCCAAAGCGTCGATCATCTTTAGAAGTTTTTGCGCTTGTTCGAGATCAGAAATCTCAGTGGTTACCTTCGCTTTCCAATCAAGCTTTGCCGAAAGCGGATCTTTGAATTTTTCGATTAAAGCATCACGAACAGAACTGAATTTTTCTGGCTCGGTAATCACAACGTGAAAATCGACAGAAGATTCAACCTCGTTTGCGCCGGCTTCTAGCGCCGCTTCAAACATTTCTTCTTCGCCTGCTACCTTCCCATCAAACTGAATCACGCCAACGTGATCAAACATAAAACCAACCGATCCAGTCTCGCCCAAAGCGCCGCCAGATTTAGTAAAAATACTGCGCACTTCACTGGCGGTGCGGTTGCGATTGTCGGTTAGCGCTTCAACGATTAGAGCCACTCCGTTTGGCGCGTAGCCTTCGTAGCGAATTGATTCAAAGCCATCGCCACCAACTTCACTCGTCGCCTTTTTGATCGCTGCATCAATGCGATCTTTTGGCATATTTTTTACACGTGCTTCGATGATCGCATTGCGCAAGCGTGGATTAAAGTTGGGATCAGGCTGGCCCGTTCTAGCCGCTACAGTGATCTCACGCAAAATCTTCGTAAAAACCTTCGCCTTTTTTGCATCCTGCGCGCCCTTACGATGTTTGATGTTAGCGAATTGCGAGTGGCCGGCCATGGTTTTTATCTGCCCTCTTGTTCATGTGCGATCTTTGCAGCTATGCCAGTATTAATCGACCCGCTTTTACCTGGAGTGGCACCAGACTCAGCGTCAGTAATACCGCCTTCCTTCATACCCTCTACCACCCCATCCATTCCTGCAATATCTCCTATTTTTTCTTCAGGTTTTTGTCGATCTGCTTTTTTGCTTTTCTCTGGATCCGCAACCCCCCTCTCTTTTTCAATTTCTTCGATCTGTTTTTTACCGAACTCAACCAAGCCCTGAACTTCTTTATCGTTTTCAAAATCTTTAGCATATTTGTCCAAAATAACCCCAATCTGCTTCATTTTTTCTGTACTATTTTTGCATTTTTCAATCGCAGCTTTGATGCGCTCTTCTGGAGTTCTTTCCTCTTTTTCTGGATCTGAATTTCCAACTCCGGTGCCAGTTTCACCTATATCGCTAGAGCTAGCGGTAGCAGTAGAGGTGGAGGTAGAGGAACGATGAGATGTTGAAGTCGAATGAGATGATTCAGGAGTCAAAGCACTCGATACGGCACCTTGCTGTTGATAATCCTGATCAGCTTTATTCGCAACTTCTGATGCACCATTTGATTGAGAATCCTGACGAACTTCAACAGGCGTATCTTTAGACATTCCTACAGGTAAGTATTCGAATGCTTTTACTAGGAAATTGAATAATCCTCCGAGTAATCCTCCCGAAGTATTCGAACCATTTTCTTCTCCATCTGATGTTTTAGTTGAATCTTTTCTTTCTTGACCTGGTTCGTCGACATTAAGGGAAGTTAGATTGGGATTCCTTAACTCTTTATGATATTCCGTTATACCATCAAGCTCCAACAACATATCTTGAATGGGAGTTTTAGAAGCTTCACCAAGTTTATGTGCCGTAAGTTCATCATGGCTGTGTTGATCATCAGAGACAAACGACGAATTAAGATTAAAATGTTCTTGAGGATTTTCTGGCATATTTCTCTCTTTTAAAGGTTAGTGCAATTCGCATTCTAGAACAGCTGAAGAGCGGACAAAAAACTTCCTACTTGCAAATTTGTCCAGAAAAAAAATTGTGCGCGCCCTTGATTTTCAAGCTCTTATTCAATGTCGCCCTTCGAAAAGCTCAGGGTGACAGTCATGCTGAGCTTGTCGAAGCATAACCTTTCCTACTCGCACAATGACAAAAACACTTTACGACAAAATCTGGGATGCTCATTTGGTCGATGACGACGGCTCCTCAGCTTTGATCTACGTTGATCGCCAGCTCATTCATGAAGTTACTTCTCCACAAGCTTTCGAAGGTTTACGCATAAAAAATCGCAAACCGCGTCATCCAGAAAAACATCTCGCAGTTGCTGATCACAACGTGCCCACAACCACAGCAGATCGTGGCCAAGGAACTCGCGGCATCAAAGACGAAACTTCACGAATTCAAGTCGAAACGCTTGAAAAAAACTGCCGCGAATTCGGCATAAAATATTTTGATCTCGACGACAAAAAACAGGGAATCGTGCACATCGTCGGCCCAGAACAAGGCCTCACACAACCTGGAATGGTGATCGTTTGCGGCGATTCTCACACTTCCACTCACGGCGCTTTTGGCGCTTTGGCTTTTGGCATCGGAACGTCAGAAGTTGAACATGTTTTGGCGACACAAACCCTCATCCAAAAACGCGCGAAAAATCTTTTAGTGAAGGTTGAAGGCAAGCTGGGCCACGGCGTGACTGCAAAAGATATCACCCTTGCCGTCATCGGAAAAATCGGCACTGCCGGTGCAACTGGATCAGTCATCGAATATGCAGGAAGTGCGATTCGCGAACTCTCGATGGAAGGCAGAATGACTGTTTGCAACATGTCGATTGAAGCTGGCGCTAGAGCTGGCTTGATCGCTCCTGATCAAAAAACTTTTGAATATCTTCGTGGTCGCCCACTTGCTCCAAAAGATTTCGATGCGGCAGTAAAATACTGGGAATCTTTCAAGTCAGATGAAGGCGCAAAATACGATCGCGAAGTTCATTTGAAGGCCGAAGAAATCGCGCCACAAGTGACTTGGGGAACTAGTCCAGAAGATGCGCTTCCAATCACTGCAAAAGTTCCAGCGCCAGAAGATTTTGCTGACGAAGGAAAAAGAGCCGCAGTTGCTAGATCTCTCGAATACATGGGGTTAAAGGCCGGAACGCCTCTCACTGAAATATCAATCGACAAAGTTTTCATCGGTTCTTGCACGAATGGCAGAATCGAAGATTTCCGCGAAGTGGCTAAAATCGTGGACGGAAAGCAGATCGCGAAAAATATTAAACTAGCGATGGTTGTTCCGGGATCTGGTTTGGTAAAAGAACAAGCCGAAGCCGAAGGTCTGCACAAAATTTTCACCGCCGCTGGTTTCGAATGGCGCGAACCGGGCTGTTCAATGTGTTTAGCGATGAATGCTGACAAACTAGAATTCGGCGAACGCTGCGCTTCAACTTCCAATCGTAACTTCGAAGGTCGTCAAGGTCGCGGAGGTAGAACTCACTTGATGAGCCCAGCCATGGCCGCCGCCGCTGCGATTGCGGGGCATTTGGTCGACATTCGCTAAGCGACAAGCCCTCCTGGATCCCCGCCTTCTCGGGGATGATGGGATTAGTAAGTGCAACGTCATCCCCGCGAAGGCGAGGATCCAGGAAAACTTTAAACACACTCGATGCAGATAAAACTCTTCAACACCCTTACTCACAAAGAAGAAATCCTCACAACCCTAGAGTCCGGACATCTCAAGATGTATGTCTGCGGCCCAACAGTTTACGATCGTCCTCACATCGGCAATGCCCGCTCGGCAGTAATTTACGATCTACTTTTCCGCTTCGCCCGCGTGGTTTTTCCAAAAGTAACTTACGTCAGAAACATCACCGACGTTGACGACAAAATTAACAAAGCGGCAAAAGAACAAAAAATTTCGATTCAAGAATTAACCAAAACCATCACCGATTTTTTCTACGCCGACATCGGCGCGCTAAATGTTTTACGCCCTACTTACGAGCCACGCGCGACTGAACATATCGCCGAAATAATCACGATGATTGAGCAGCTAATCACCAACAAAAATGCCTACGTCAATCAAGGTCACGTTTTGTTCGATGTCAGCTCTTACAAAGATTACGGAAAGCTCGCCAATCGCCAGCTCGACGAAATGATCGCCGGCTCACGCATCGAAGTTGCCGACTACAAAAATGATCCACTCGATTTCGTTTTGTGGAAACCAGCTGACGATGAAGATGATATTTCCAGCGTCTTTGAAAGTCCGTGGGGTAAGGGTAGACCAGGTTGGCACATTGAATGCTCGGCGATGAGTTCAAAATATTTGGGCACAGATTTTGACATTCACGGCGGCGGTGCAGATCTACAATTTCCACATCACGAAAATGAAATCGCCCAAAGTCGCTGCGCCACACCTGGTTCGCATTACGCCAGATTCTGGGTTCACAACGGTTTTCTCACGGTGAATGGCGAGAAGATGAGTAAGTCACTAAAAAATTTCATCACCGTGCGCGACCTTTTAGATCAAGGCGTATCAGGCGTTACAATTCGTTACTTACTTCTTTCTGCTCACTACCGCAAACCTTTAGACTTCACGCAAAAAGCTTTAGATGACGCAAAAAATTCGTTAGAAAAATTTCATGAAGTTGCTGCCTCCTTTGAAAAAGGAGGTGTCGCGCAAAGCGTGATGGAGGATTTTAACGACAAGAACTCCGAACTCGTTGAAACAAAATCACCCGACGCTGCGCGCCACCCTCTTTTTCAAAGAGGGCAAGTTCCGCAAAAGATTTTTGATTACCTCGCCGACGATCTAAACATGTCGAAAGTAATCGCCGAATTACATCAAATGGCCAAAAAAGGTGAAAAAGCTGAACTCGCCGCAACCCTTGATTTTCTTGGGCTCTACGATGCTAAATTTTTAGCGCGTGAAGTAAAAAATCTTTCTGTCGACGAAAACTTCATCAACGAACAAATCGCTCTTCGCATCAAAGCAAAACAAGAAAAAAATTTCGCCAAGGCCGACGAAATTAGGAAATCATTGCTTGAAAAAGGCATCGCCCTTGAAGATGTTTCGGGCGGAAAAACAATTTGGAAACAACAGTAAAACACCCTTCAACAAGCTCAGGATGACCTTAGGGTTATTGCCCCAGCGTCATGCTGAGCCTGTCGAAGCATGTTCACGATTACAAACAAACATGTTCATCAATCACAATCCATTTTTAATCATCATCTCTTCTCCCTCAGGGGCTGGCAAGTCTACGCTTTGCCGCATGATTATTCAAAATGATCAACTGATTCGCCTTTCAATTTCAGCAACAACCAGAGCGCAAAGACCGCAAGAAATTCACGGCCAACATTATTTTTTTACCGATCCAAACGAGTTTGAGCGCATGCAAAAAAATTCGGAATTTATCGAAAGCGCTGACGTTTTTAATCACAAATACGGCACGCCAAAAAAGATGGTCGATGAGGAATTAAAAAATGGTAACTGCGTGCTTTTCGACATTGACTGGCAAGGCGCGAGACAGGTTAAAGAAAAATTCGATAAGGATTCCGTTGTCTCGATTTTTATCCTTCCGCCATCAATGCAAGAACTCGAAAGACGCCTGCGCGCCCGCGCGCAAGACAAGGAAGAAGTCGTACAAAATCGCATGAAAGAAGCATGCAGCGAAATCAGTCATTACGAAGAATATGATTTCATTTTAGTGAATGACGATCTCAATAACACTTATCAAAAAATCCGCGCCAT
>JAGWWH010000003.1 GCA_018970485.1 Pseudomonadota bacterium
GAGTCGGAAATTTAAACTGATCCGGCGTTAGAGAAATTTAGAATTAATGTAAGGCAAGCTGTAAGCCCCAACGACGAACGAAGAGAGTCGGAAATTTAAACCAATCCGGCGTTAGAGAAATCTAGAAGTAATGTAAGGCAAGCTGTAAGCCGGATCCTGTACTTGGTTGCCCAAGCGGCGATCATTCATCTAGGCCTAGCGTCACCACTAGGCTCAAGCAGTCTACCCGAATAGCGATGCGAGAGCGCATCTAGGCATTAAAGCCTAGCCATCCTATTTGACTTTGCTCCAGATAGGGTTTTTCCAAGTTCGTGTTACCACGAAAGCGGGTGAGCTCTTACCTCGCCTTTTCACCCTTACCGGCCGTGAGGCCGGCGGTATATTCTCTGTGACACTTTCCCTCAACTGTCCTATTTTATTCGGACCGACGTGGCCAGCCGTTAGCTGGTATCATTCTCTCGTGGAGTCCGGACTTTCCTCTGATTTTCAAATTCGTTACCAAACCAAAACCAACGATCACCCGCTTGCCTTACAAGATCGCGAACGTAGGGTGCGCCGCCTTTAAAGACAACCTTCCCTGTCATCCCCGCGAAGGCGGGGATCCAGTGCTCACTTCCAACAAACTCAGATCGTTTAATTTTCTGGATTCCCGCCTTCGCGGGAATGACAACTGACTTAAAAATGAAAACAGTCTTCTCCGGAATCCAGCCAACCGGCAATCTTCATCTCGGAAATTATCTTGGTTCGATCCGCAACTGGATCGAATTGCAAGATCAACACCGCTGCATTTTCGGCGTGATGAATTTGCACGCGATCACCCTGCCACAAGATCCAAAAGCCCTTCGTCAAAATATTCTCGACGCCGCCGCCGTTTATTTGGCCTGCGGATTAGATCCAAAAAAAACTACATTATTCGTTCAAGGCGAAGTAGCTGAACATGCTGAATTGGCGTGGGTTTTTGGCACTTTGACGCCGATGGGTTGGTTGAATCGCATGACGCAGTTTAAGGAAAAATCTGACAAAGACGAAAACCTCGGCCTCTACTCCTACCCAGTCCTAATGGCTGCCGACATCTTGCTTTACCGCGCAGATTTAGTTCCAGTTGGCGAAGATCAAAAACAGCATCTCGAATTAACTCGCGACATTGCCGGCGCGTTTAATCGTCGTTTTAGTAAGGAATATTTTAAGTTGCCGGATCCGATGATTGTCTCCGGAGTCAAGCGCATCATGTCTCTACAAGATGGCACCAAAAAAATGAGCAAGTCGGATGAATCAGATTTATCGCGCATCAACCTCACTGATTCGTCAGAAGAAATCGTAAAAAAAGTTAAAAAAGCGAAAACAGATTCTTTGCCAACAATCACTTTCGATGAATCTCGTCCGGAAATTTACAATTTACTTAACATCTTTTCAGCCTTCACTGGCAAGACTCCAGCGGCTCTCGCGCAAGAATATGAAACTGCCGGAAACGGAAAATTCAAAATGGATTTAGCGGAAGTTTTGGTCGAAAAACTAAAACCAATCCAAGAAAACCTAACTCGCTTCAAACAAGATCCGGCGCACGTTCGTCAGGTTTTGGATGAAGGAAAAAATCAAGCGCAAGAAATCGCGCAAAAAACTAAAAAGGAAATTTTCGAAATAGTTGGGCTTTAACACCCTTCGACAAGCTCAGGGCGACGCGTCGTCATGCTGAGCTTGTCGAAGCATGACCTTCCTCATTCTTAAAAATGAACAACATTCCATCCAACTTAGAACAAGAAATCCTCCGCCTAAAAAAGGAGCAAAATGCCGTGATTCTCGCGCATTTTTATCAAGATCCGGAGATCCAAGATATTGCTGATTTCATCGGCGATTCTCTTGATCTTTCACGCAAAGCAGAGGCGACGGATGCCGACACGATTATTTTCTGCGGCGTAAAATTTATGGCCGAAGTTGCAAAAATTCTTTCGCCGAAAAAACGCGTTTTGATTCCTGATTCAAAAGCTGGCTGCTCACTTGAAGATTCTTGCCAGCCAATTCCTTTCGCTGAATTTAAGAAGAAACATCCCGGCGCAATCGTGGTGACTTACATCAATTGCTCCGCCGAAATAAAAGCTTTGTCGGACATCATCGTCACTTCCTCAAACGCTAAAAAAATCATCGAACAAATTCCCGCCAATCAAGAAATTATCTTTGCACCCGATCAACATCTCGGCAGATATTTAGAAAAAACCACTGGCCGCAAAATGATTTTGTGGAATGGATCTTGCGTCGTTCACGAGCAATTTTCTGAAAAAGAATTGGTGAAATTAATCGCTAATCATCCGCAAGCAAAAGTGATCGCTCACCCAGAATGCCCAGAAAGCCTGCTTTCGCACGCGAATCACATTGGCTCAACTTCGTCGCTGTTAAAATTTACGCAGGAGAATCAAGGCGGAGAATTTATTGTTTTGACTGAGCCGCACATCATTCACCAAATGGCCAAAAAAAATCCGTCGGGGAAATTTTATGATTGTCCTTTTATTGATAAGGCCGGATGCACGACCTGCAATAACTGCCCTTACATGCAATTGAATAATTTGGAGAAACTTTATTTGGTTTTGCGGGACGGTGATAAGGCGAAATTCGGTGGGGAGTTGTCGATGAATGAAGACTTAAGAATAAAGTCCGAGAAGCCTTTAAGAAAAATGTTAGAGATGTCTTAGTTTTTTTGAAAAAAACTTAAAAATTACTGATCAGTTACTTTTCTCTTTCGAAGAATCACTAACTTTTAAACTAATATCCAAATTTGCGGGATTAAATGAAGCTGATAAAATATTATCTTTTTCTTCAATATTATGGTTATTGTAACGGTTTGTTTAATTCAAACAAACTCAGAAAAACTGAGTTTGTTTGAATATTATTTTAGAAGAATGTTAGGCGCTTAATAACATCCAATTACCCATTCCATCTTTCTTTAAGAGATTTTTTCTTCCCCTTAAAATTGCAGCAAGAGATGTCGTTGGTTTTTTACCAGGAACATTAAAACCTTTTAGGGTTAAAACTTTGTTTAATTCAACAAGTCCGACAGCTTTGTTATTCGTTTCTTTTAAATAATTTACTACTTCATCAACAATTAAATTCCTTTCTTTTGCTGTGCTTAGTGGCTGGATTGAATTATTGGCTGCAGACTTTGCTGGCGCTGTTACAGCAACTTTACTCTGTGTAGGTGAAGTAGATAACTTGCTTTGCATAATAAGTCTTACTGCCATTAGTTCTTTGTAAGTTGGATTATTTTCCAAAGCAGCGGATAATTGTTTTTCCAATTGGATTAGGTCGACTAAATTTTTACTCATAAATTTTATTTTAATTAAAGCCGAAATTGGCTAATAATTTTTTAAATATCTTATTCTTTGGTGTAAATAGAATATTTGGATTATTTTAATAATAATTTTGCTATTTTTTTCTATCTTTCGAGTTTGAACGAGTAATAAAGATTAGCCCGAGGAAAATTGAAGATAATAATAAGTAAAAGAAGAATTACATCGAGGAAGATGATCAATTTCTTTACTGAAGGCCTTGAAAATTATTAGGCAGCTTTTTTTCTAAAGATGAGATCTTTTCTAACTCAATAATCTTTCTAGAGCCAGCTTTGCCACTAGTTTTTGCGCTTCTTTTTTTGATTTTCCCGACGCAGAAAATTTTTGATCATTTGGAGGAATTTTTACGGTCGAAATAAATGTTGGAGCGTGATCTAAGCCACCATCTTTTAAGGTTTCGTACTGTGGCAACCGCTTTGTTCTAAGCTGTATCAACTCTTGTAATTCAGATACTGGATCTTTTGGCGGAACAACATCTCGCTCAAAAAAGGGTTGCCAGAATTTCATGATAAAAGCTTTGGATTCAGCAAAATTTGAATCGAGATAAATCGCGCCGATTAAAGCTTCGAGAGCATTTTCAAGATTTCTTTTATTTGTTTTTCCTCCGAGCTTTCTCTCGCCGTTACTAATCTGCAAAACTTCTTCCAAACCAATTAAAAGAGCGATTTCAGCAAGAGTTTCTCCCGAAACTAAAGCCGCTTGACGCTTAGATAATGATCCCTCCATTTCATTGGGATATTTCTCCATCAAAAATTCTCCGATTACTAAACCGAGAACTTTGTCACCTAAAAACTCTAAACGCTGATAATTTGGACGATCCGATTGATCCTTAGAAAGACTAGGATGAGTAAGAGCCTCTTCCATCAATTTTTGATTGGAGAAATAATAAGAAATTTTGATGCAAAAGTTTTTAAAATCTTGATCCATTATTGTTCTAAATAAGTTATTGCTTCGCGGTTGCGCACCAGGATGTATTTGGTACCAAAAAATGTTTTGTAAGAATAAATATCGTCTCCAGGAAGATAGTGGCAGGAGAATTTTTTTCTTAAGAATTCGTGTTTTTTGACATCAACCAACGTTGCACTGAAAGAATCGTAGTAAGATTGGGCTGTATTTTTTTCATATTCCGAAGGTGGAATACATGACATTCCCATGCAGGAGGAAATTGACAGTAGAGTGAGTATTAAAAGTTTTTTCATATAAAATTTAAAAAGAAGAAATCGCAACTTTGCCGAAATTTATTTCGATTTTGTTCTCTATTTCCAGTTCGATTAAAGCAATGTTTACTAGATTCGAAGAGACTTGCAGATCTTGAATAATCTCATCTATTTCAACTGGTGTATGACTTAGTTTTTGCAGAATTTCCTCGCGAATTTTTCTGATTTCATCATCGACAATATTATCTTTTTTTATCTCGGTTTTGGTCTCAAATAATTGAGTTTGAGATTTTCTTAGATGCGGGAAGCTATCGAGAAAATCTTCAATATTTTCAAAAATTGTTGCGCCCTCTTTGATGAGTCTATTCGTACCTTTACACCTTAGATCAAAAGGAGATCCCGGAACTGAAAAAACCTCCCTTCCCTGCTCTGTCGCAAAACGCGCCGTGCTCAAACTTCCTGATTTTAAACCAGCTTCAACAACTATCGTTGCCAAAGATAATCCAGAAATAAGGCGATTTCTTTGAATAAAATTTTCACTTTTTGGTGGCGCGTTAAAAGGCGCTTCGCTGACGATTAATCCAGAATCAATAACACGACCGTAAAGACGTTCATTCTCTTTTGGATAAATATTATTAATTCCACCGGCAATCACGCCGATTGTTCCATTCTTGAGTGCCGCTTCGTGAGCTGCGGTATCAATACCACGAGCCATTCCAGAAACAATAATGATCGAATGATTGCCAACTTCGACCGAAATTGAACGCGCAAAGTTTGCGGAATTTAATGAAGCATTTCTTGCACCAACAATTGCCACAGAGTTGCGTTGTAAAAAACTCTTCTCTCCTTTGATTGTCAAAACTGGTGGTGGTGAAGGAATTTCGCGGAGTAGCTGTGGATAATTCTCGTCAGAAAATAACAAAATCTCTGCGCCAAAACTTTCAATTTCTTCTAGCTCTTTTCTGACTTTTTCTTCACTGCACAGAGATATTTTTCCTCTTAATTCAGAAACGTGCTTGAGTGCTTTAGTCGCTGATCCGTAGGCTTTAATTAAACGAAAAAATGTAATTGGACCGACATTTTCGCTGCGAGCAAGGCGCAGCCAATCAATCTTATCTTGGGTGTTTTTGGTCATTTGGTGGGTGTGGGTTTGGTTATTAGAAACTTTTAGCTAAAAGCGCCTAATGTTTGATGCGATACCCCTTGTGAATCAAGCGTAGGAGAGCGATTGCAAGGAGTAGGTTCAAAATCAAAATATAAATTATTCCTGTCAATAAGTCGCCGTCACTTTTTCCGGTGATTGAAAAACGCAGCCCGTCAATCATGTAAAAAAATGGATTTACGTGCGAAACTTTTTGCCAAAATTCCGGCAAAGCATTTGTTGAGTAAAAGGTTCCGGACAAGAAGGTTAAAGGCGTGATGACGTAGCTCGTCATTGCCGACATCTGATCGAAGCTTTCTGAAAAAACTCCACAAAGAACGCCAAGCAAACCCAAAAACATGCAGGAAAAAACCAGATAAAAAATTACTAGGTAGAAGTTGTGAATTGGCAAAGTGACAAAAATTGAAATCACTGCGAAAGCAACAATAGCAACGCAAATTCCGCGCAAGATCGCGCCAACTGTAAAAGCAAAAAGCAGCTCGAAAGCACCAAGTGGCGGAATCAAATAATCAACAATGTGCCCCATCACACGACCCATCACAAAAGACGAGGAAGAGTTAGCGAAAGCGTTCTGCATCGCCGCCATCATTATCAATCCAGCAGACATAAAGATCGCGAAGGGAACGCCGTTAATAGTTTCAATCTGATGTCCAACTGAAAGTGAAAAAACCGCGAGAAATAAAGCGATGTTAACGACAGGAGAAAAAAGTGTTTGATGGTAAACTTTCAAAAAACGCAAAGTTTCTTTCTTTAATAACGTAAAGGCGCCAAACCAGTTGACTCTAGAGCAAAACATATTTTTACTATTTTTAAATTTATTTAAATATGACCTTAGAAAAACTTTCATCCGATTTCAATTCACAAATTTCTGCGATCACAAACAAGCAAGAGCTTGAAGAAATTCGCGTTAATTTTTTAGGAAAAAAAGGATTAGTTACCGAACTTTTTTTGCAGTTAAAAAATATCGCCGGTGAAGAAAAAAAATCCTTTGGCGCCTCAATCAATCTACTTCGTGACCAAATCACAAAAAAGATCGAAACAAAAAAAGACGAATTTGAAAACGCCGAATTAAACGAAAAATTACAAGGCGAAAAAATTGATTTAACCGCACCGATTCGCAAAGAAAATCGCGGACTCCTCCACCCAATCAGCAAAGTAAAACGCGAGATCGAAGAAATTTTTGCCTCACTCGGATTTGAATTTGCACAAGGCCCAGAAATCGAAGATGACTTCCACAACTTCACTGCTCTCAACATGCCGGCAGATCATCCCGCACGCCAAATGCAGGATACTTTTTATTTACAGAACTCTGAACTTTTGTTGCGAACTCACACTTCAAATACACAAATCAGAAAAATGTGTAACTCGCAGCCACCGTTGAAAATAGCAGCTCTAGGTCGAGTTTTTCGTCGCGATTCCGATCAAACTCACACGCCAATGTTTCACCAAGTTGAGGGATTTGTTGTCGACGAATCTGCAAATATGGGAAACTTGAAATGGGTTTTGGAGCAATTCCTGCAAGCCTTCTTCGAGGTTAAAAATGTTGAGCTTCGTTTTCGTCCAAGCTTTTTTCCATTCACTGAACCTTCGGCGGAAGTGGACATTAACTACTCCTTAGAAAATGGCCGAATCAAAATTGGTGGAGGCGATAAATTCATGGAAATCCTTGGCTGCGGCATGATTCACAGAAATGTGCTTTCTAATTGCGGAATCGATCCAGAAAAATTCCAAGGCTTCGCTTTTGGAATTGGTGTTGAGAGACTTGCGATGTTGAAATACGGAATCACTGACCTTAGGTTGTTTTTCGAAAATGATTTCCGCTTTCTCAGCCATTTCGGCTTTAAACCAAATTAGTTAATAATAGCAAAATTTATGAAACTTAATTCCAAACTCGCTCTTCTTTTTACAATACTCTTCTTGGGACATAAATCGGCAAATGCACAAACAGCCAAAGACTGCTGTCAACAGGCTATTATTAATTCCGAATCTTCTTCTAAAGAAACCAAGTCTCCTGATAAAGAAATCAAAACCTCTGATAAAGAAGTAAAAACCCCAAAAGCCAACAAATTCCGAAGCAAAACACAAGGTCATTATCTTGGAATCAGCGTCAACGCCAATCAGATGACTTATCACGAAGAGGTTGACAGAGACGAATTCAGTCAAGTACTAGGAAAAGTAAAACCTTCGACCACGGGATACGGATTTGGAGGAGGCTTAAGTTATAAATATGCGATCAATTTTAATAATTTCTTCATCGCACCCAGCCTATTCGCAGAAAGATTTAACAATCACGTTAATGCCTCAAGCGAAATATGGCAAAATAAACTGAACGACCAAAAAACCAGTCTTAGTGCAAAATATCGGTACGGTGCTACTACTGACTTTGGCTATGATTTTAATAAATATTTTTCTAGCTACGTAACTGGCGGCTACGGAATAACTAGTTTTAGAGCTGAAAATGGAATATCTACATCCTATCGCTTCCAAAGCTCATCTAAAAATCCTAGAGATATCAGCGCGATTTTCGGTGGTGGATTTATTTTCCGAATCAGTGAGAGCGTTTCTTTAAATATCGAAGCAAACACCCAAAGATTTAGGGTCAAAGCTGATGCTAACGTCCCTTTAAACACATTTAACTACAAAGCCCACTTTTCAGGAAGGCTAAACGTCGTTAAATTAGGCTTAAGCTACAACTTCTAATGCCGCAAAAAAGAGCTTCTTACAAATTTCTAATCGCTCTTCTGCTCGCTATCTTCCTGATCGGAAGAAGCGGAGCTTTGCTGCATTCTTTTTCTCACGATTTTGATCATTCGCACAAAACTGAGAATTGCTCAATTTGTGCTTTTTCGAATTTGAGTAGTGGCGGCAACGCTCCGCAGGATTTTGCTTTTGTTGTCGCCTCATTTCTTCTGCTGATTTCTTTGCGCGAATTTAGTCGCGTAAAGCTGTCTTACCTCATCTCCTCTCGCTGCTGCCGCGCTCCTCCAAGAATTTCTTAAATAAAAGCCCTCTTTGAAAAAGAGGGTGAATCAATCGCGTCAGCGATTGAGACGGGTGATTTTTCTAAGCGAATCTCTGAATCGAATTTGCTTTACCAAAATCCTCCGGCGCTAAGCGCCACCTCCTTTTTCAAAGGAGGCTCGTAAATTTAAGAAATTACAAATGAAAAAACTCCTCCTTCTCCTTCTGTTTGCTAGCCAAACAGCTTTTGCTTCCGAAACTTGGAACTACGAAATCTCTGCAAAAAAACTCGACGAATCTCGCAACAAACTTTCTCCAAAAACTGGTGGGAGCTCGTTCTCATTCGACCAAAAAGCGGTCGAAAATTTGCCGCAAGGACAAATGACCGGACTCGATCAAGTCTTGCTGCGCGCACCCGGAGTAGCACAAAATGCCCACGGACAACTTTACGTGCGCGGCGATCACGCCAATCTGCAATACCGCATTAACGGCGTAATGTTGCCGGAAGGCGTGACTGGCTTTGGTCAAGTGCTCGACACGCATTTTGCTGACAAAATCGATTTACTCACCGGAGCAATGCCAGCTCAGTACGGACTTCGGACTGCTGGCGTAATCGACATTAAGACGAAGGGCGGAAAATTCGAAAAAGGCGGACGCTCAGAATTAATGACTGGGCAAAATAATGATTTCGGCGCGAATCAACAAATCAGCGGCTCGAAAGGTAATTTAAACTACTACCTCAGCGCAACTTATTTGCAGAATAATCGCGGAATCGAAGCGCCAACTGCAGCAAGAAAATCAATCCACAACGACACTAATCAAAACAAGCTTTTTGGATATTTTTCTTACCTACTCGACGCCTCAAAACGCTTGAGTTTCATTGTTGGAAACGCCGACAACCGCTACCAAATTCCTAACAATCCGGGACAATCAACCGCTTACACCCTCAACGGTTACGACTCTTTCGACTCGCGTAATTTGAGCCAAAGACAAAGCGAATCAAACCGCTACGCAATCGCAACTTTGCAGGGCGTGAGTGACTCAGACATTGATTACCAAATCTCCGCCTTCACGCGCTACAGCGGACTTAATTACAACTCAGATTACGTCGGCGATTTAATGATTAACGGTGTCGCTTCAAACCTTGACCGCTCTAGTTTGGCAGCTGGTTTGCAAGGCGATTTCAGCAAGAAGTTAAACGAAGAAAACACACTTCGTTCCGGCTTTTATTTCAACAACGAGCGCAATCGTTCTTCCACTGCAAATTACGTTTTTGACGTTGATTCGAACGGAAATCAGACCTCGTCCGACCCGCGCCGAATCAACGAATTAGCGAGCAAAACTTCCCAAATTTACAGCTTGTATTTGCAAAATGAGTGGAAGGCTTTGGACGATTTAACCGTAAATTACGGCGGACGTTTCGACGCTGCGCACGCTTACAGCAACGAATCTCAGCTCAGTCCTCGCCTTAATGCAAATTACGACTTGAGCAAAAAAACTAAAATCCACGCCGGATTTTCGCGCTACTTCACTCCCGCTCCAGTTGCAAAAATGTCGCAAACTTCTCTCGCTAATTTTTCTGGCACGACCAACGAAGCCGAAGGAAATTTAGAAAGTTACGGCAAGCTGCGAGCTGAACGCACGAGCTACTACGACGTCGGCATTTCGCACCAAGCCAATGAAAATCTGACCTTCGGAATTGACGGCTACTACAAAAAAATCAGAAACATGCTCGACGAACACCAGTTCGGCAACGCACTGATTTACGTCCCGTTCAACTACCAACAAGGAAAGGTTTTTGGTGCCGAATTCACCGCCGATTACCGTAAGAAAAACTTCAGCTCTTACTTCAACTTAGGCCTACAAAAAGCCTTCGCCCGCAACATTATTTCTAACCAATACATTCACCAAGCGGAAGAGTTGGAATACATTTCCAAACACAATGTTGCGCCGGACCACTTGCAAACAATGACCGCGTCAACTGGCGCTGCTTACAATTGGTTTGGTACGAAACTTTCTGGCGACGTGATTTACGCCTCCGGACTTCGCACCGGCAACAACAACCGCAACACAATGCCAGCCTACGTAATCTTTAACGGTGCGGTGGCGCGCGATTTTGATTTGCCACAAATCGGCAAAGTAAATTTCCGCATTGCCGGCGTAAACTTAACCGACAAAACCTACCGCTTCAGCAACGGCTCAGGAATCGGCGTCAACGCTTCGCAATACGGAATGCGCAGAACTTTCTACTTAATCGGAAGTAAGTCGTTTTAATTAACCACCAAACTAAACCCTCGTCATTCCCGCGTAGTTGGGAATCTAAAGTACGTCGTCATTCCCGCGTAGGCGGGAATCCAGGAGATTTAATTACTTACTCCGAGCTCGTTATTCTGGATCCCCGTCTGCGCGAGAATGACGTAACTAAAAAATACCAAAATTACGGCAAGAAACTAAGATTTTGTCCGTACGGTCAAAATCTCAAGAAAAATGGCTTCAGGCCAATGAATTAAAGGACGCAAGACAGATGCAAATTTCTTCAAAAAAACGCCAAAAAGTCGTCAGTTTTTGCGCCGCTTTTTTACTGCATTTTGCGCTGCTTTTCGGAATTTATTTTTCATTTTCAAAAACAAATCCCCAACCAGAAATTGCGCTAGAGGTAGAGCTAATCTCACCCGGTGAGCTTACACAAAAAAAGAAAACTGCCGAAATAATTAATTTAAAAAAAGAAACTCACGACGAAGCAGATCACCGCCACGCTAAAGATGACAAGGCCTCAGGCCACATTACAAAAAATCTCGAACCAATTTTTCACCCTCTTCCCGCAATTCCCGACGACTTACGCGACGAAGCTTTTTTGAGTCACGCTCTTGCTCGTTTTCACATTGATTCCGACGGAAATGTCACGCGCGTTGAACTGCTTCAACCCTGCGCCAATCCACGTTTAAACAGCTTGCTGGTCAAAGCTTTGCAGAAGTGGAAATTTTCCGCCGGAACCTCGAGCAGAACACAGGAAATAAACGTAACATTTTCGGTTCAGTAATTCCGAACTCTGCTTGTCATTCCCGCGTAGTTGGGAATCTAAAGTACGTCGTCATTCCCGCGCAGGCGGGAATCTAGGAGATTTAATCACTTACTCCGAACTCGTTATTCTGGATCCCCGCCTGCGCGTGGATGAC
Organism: Pseudomonadota bacterium; assembly: GCA_018970485.1. Taxonomy (GTDB): domain Bacteria; phylum Pseudomonadota; class Alphaproteobacteria; order Rickettsiales; family UBA1997; genus UBA2645. The sequence continues at coordinate 11,795 of JAGWWH010000003.1, forward strand.
GTGAATAAAAATACCAGAATTACGGCTGTGAACTTGCGTCGTCAAAACCAAGATTTGTAAGTACGTAGTCCCGCTTAGGGGGCGTAGTCATTCCCGCGCAGGCGGGAATCCAGGAGATTTAATCTCTAACTTCTGGAAAGATCACAAAATCAGCAAATACGAAGGAACAAATCTTCAAACTGAGTGTTTCGTGAGAATGAAATTATTTACCGTTGATTCTAGTCTGATCAAAACAAGAATCGGCTCTCTAGCCAAGACTGATGCGGCAAAAATCAAACAAAACTTAAGAGAAATTCTAAAATGACTACTCAACCGATTGCCAAACTTACCGGCGCAGAAATCATTGTTCACGCCTTTCTAAACGAGGGAGTCGACACCATTTTCGGCTACCCCGGCGGCGCAATTCTGCCTTTTTACGACGCGCTTTTTAAGCAAAATAAGTTACGCCACATTTTGAATCGTCACGAACAGGCAGCAACTCACGCTGCTGAAGGCTACGCACGCTCAACTGGAAAGGTTGGTGTCGTCACTGTTACTTCTGGACCAGGCGCAACTAATGCAATCACCGGCCTTACAGACGCCTACCTCGATTCAATTCCTCTCGTCTGTATTTCTGGACAAGTTGCCACAGCAGTAATTGGCACAGATGGCTTCCAAGAAGCTGATATTACTGGCCTCACCCGCTCTTGCACTAAACACAATTACTTGGTCAAAGACGTGAACGACCTCGGAAGAATTATTCACGAAGCGTTTCACATTGCGCGCTCAGGCCGCCCTGGGCCTGTTCTAATCGACATTCCAAAAGACGTTCAAAACAATCACGGAATCTACGAAGGAAAAACCGCGCCAACGCGCGCTTCCTACGAAGTCAAAAAACGTCACTTGAAACAGGAACAAATTTCCGCGGCGATTGACTTAATGCTAAAAGCCAAACGCCCAATATTTTACACGGGTGGTGGGGTTATTAACTCAGGCGACAGAGCGAGCGAATTACTCACAAAACTCGTGCGCGCCACCGGCTTTCCAATTACCAGCACTCTGATGGGTCTTGGCGCCTTCCCAATGAATGATTCACATTTCGTCGGAATGCTCGGAATGCACGGAACCTACGAAGCCAACATGGCAATGTATGATTGCGACGTAATGATCAATATTGGCGCGCGTTTTGACGATCGCGTGACTGGTCGCGTTTCCGGCTTTTCGCCAAATTCAAAGAAGATTCACGTCGACATTGACGACTGCTCAATTGACAAAATCATTCACGTTGACGTGCCTGTTGTTGCCGACGCTGCGGAAGCGCTTGAAGCTTTGCTTGAGGCTTGGGGAAATATTAAACCCTCGGAAAAGACAGACATTTCCGATTGGTGGAAAAAAATTAATAAATGGCAGGAAGTTGATTCTCTTTCTTACGAAAAAAGTGACACAGAAATTAAGCCAGAATACGCCATTCAACGCCTGAATGCTTTGACGAAAACCTCGCAGCCGATCGTTTCAACTGACGTTGGTCAGCACCAAATGTGGGCGGCGCAATATTTGCAATTTACCGGCCCAAGAAAATGGCTCACCTCCGGCGGACTTGGCACAATGGGTTACGGCGTTCCTGCGGCACTTGGCGCGCAAATTGCTAATCCTGAAACTTTAACAATCTGCGTCAGCGGCGATGCGAGTTTTCTAATGAACATGCAAGAGCTGGCAACGATCAAACAATACAAACTGCCAGTAAAAATATTTATTCTAAATAACCGCTACATGGGAATGGTGCGTCAGTGGCAAGAATTGATTTACGAAAAACGCGAAAGCCAGTCTTACATGGAGTCTTTGCCTGACTTCATGAAACTTGCCGAAAGTTTTGGAATTAAAGGAATTGAATGCGACAAACCCGAATTTCTCGACCAAAAAATTCTCGAAATGCTCAACCACCAAGGCCCCGTACTCTTTAATTGCCTTGTTGCAAATTCTGAAAATGTCTTTCCAATGATTCCCGCAGGCTCTGCTCACAACGAGATTTTACTTGGATCACAAGCAAAGCTTTATGTCACTAAAGATATAAACGCGGTTTAAAAACTAACTAAATAGCTTACTAAAAATGTCTAAAAATCAAATTAACGCAGAAAGAATAAAGAGAGAAAGAGCTTTGAAACTTCAGAAAGGAATGAGGGGAATAGATTCTTCAATGAAAAAACCTAAAGGTAGTAATTATAACGATGGGTTTCCAGCCCTTGAAGCGATTATGAAAAGTAAAGGCGCTTTAGCAGTAGAAGAAGAAGATTATTATCTCCATTTCGGCCGTAAAACAAGAAGAGGTATAAAAACAACTGCAACTGATCAAGGCTTATTAGGGATTCTTAATCCCCCTTCAGCTAAAGATAAAATATTTAATACAGATAGATTACTTTCTAGATTGATGGGTGTTGATGATCCTCTTGGTTTAGATTATGCGGCTTTAAATGGTTATACTATTACTCGTGATCAAAATACTCTATTTGCTATTGTAGCAGATTTATTCTGCGCTCAATTTAATAGAACTAATGATGCTACTGCTTCAGCTGAATATGCCCTTGGTCTTATAAGAAAAAAATATCAAAATACAGATATTGGAGCTATTTTAGATCCCAATAATTATAACACTATATACAGTATTATTGATAGTTATCTTGGCATAGACGAAGACACTACTCCAAGTCTATCAGGAGTATTAAGAGAAGCTCTTAAATCTTTTAGTGAAGCAGAAATTAAGAAAGCTCAGAATGATTTAGATAGTCTTAATGTTTTTGCTGCTGATGCTGCTGCTGCTGCTGATGCTGCTGCTGCTGCTGCTGCTGCTGTTGTTGCTGCTGCTGTTGCTGCTGCTGCTCCTGCTGCTGCTGCTGCTGTTGTTGTTGCTGCTGCTCCTGCTGCTGCTGCTGTTGTTGCTGCTGATCCTACTGTTGTTGCTGCTCCTGATCCTGCTGTTGTTGCTGCTGCTGCTGCTGCTGATTATGCTGCTATGAATAATGGTTATAGTAATCATCAAGAACTTCTTGCTGCAAAAACAGCTGCAGAAACTGCTCTTAATCGATTAAGAGCAAGTAGTCAAGATCTAGCTCAATATAATTATAAGGCTACTACTGTTAAAACATTAACTGATAATCTTAAAAAAGAAAAAATTAAAATAATAACTCAAAGGAATAGGCGATTAAATCATTTTGAATCAGAAGAGCTTATAACTACAACTACTTCAGAAATTCTTGCTTCTTTAAAATCTTTAAGAGGTTATTCTGCTGAACAAATTGAAGAAGTTGTTAGTTGCGTAGATAGCTTAACCCCTGAAAGCTCTACCCTATTCAGAGATTTATTACAAAAATATGCTCAAGCTATTGAAGATAAATCTGATCTTGAAACAACATGCAGCAATCTTACTAATGCTCTTGAAAGAGTATGCAACATTACTGATTTACCTAATGTTGTTACCGGTTTGTTTTCGGATTTGTTCAGCCTTGTTTATCCTTCAGAAAGTAGTGCTAGCAGCACAACAAAAGATCTAACTAAATTAAAGTCAGATGGAGGGGAAAAAAAATTAGAATTAGAGCGAGAATTAAATACAAAAAAGCGTAAAGTCACTTTGCTTAAGGAAGAATTAAATAAAATTATATCACTAACTGATGACAGTATTAATATCTTGGCTCTTTTAGAAAAACATCTTAAAGACGGAGAAAGATTTAGATCTCTTTTACAACCTCTTTTAATATTAAGAAGAATTGATCCTGATAATACAAAAAAAACAGAAGAACTTCTAAGAGAAGTCGAGACTTTAAAAAAAGCTGCTAGTTTTTGCGCTTCTTGTTCAGAAGAAGCTTATCGAGAAATGGTTCTAGGATTTCTTAATACTCATCTTGGTAGTAGTTCCAGAGAACTCTTTACTCCAAATAAAGATGAAAAACTTAAAGCCGTTAGATATGCTTTTGAAAATAAAACAAATTTAACTAAAGATGATCTAAACAAAAGCCTAGATGATATTGCCACCCAACTTGTTCTTAATAAAGAAATTAATATAGCGCGTCATAAGCAACTTATGGAGCATCTCAGAGATTTAAATAGTAAACTTGATGCAAAACTAGGAGATAAAGAACTCCAGGAGCTTTATCTTGAACACGAGAGAGGTACAGCTGTTGATAGTGCTGGGTCATTATTAAGTAAGGGGGATAATAATTACACGAACGTCATGCGAGGATTGGCACTTCAATCAACAAGTTCACCTGCAAAAACACACCTTACTTGTTTTAAAAAAGTTGTAGTTGCTGCTCATGAAGAAGTAACAAGTTCAGATGTCAGTGGTGTTGCTAAGACTGTTCATCATTTAAAAATGACTTTTCCAGATAAAAAATCATTTCAGGAAGCTAAACTTATGATGGAAGGTCTTGGCAGATCACATAAAAGTCTTTTTGGCGAAATGAAAGTAGAAGGTGATAATACTATTACTTTAAAACAAGTTGGACGAAAAGGCTTTTTTTGGGGAACAGTAGAAACGAAAGGATTTGATCTTTTTGTTGATAATATAGCGAATAAATTGAGGCTACATTCTTCTGGTATTTTATTTAGCGAACGACGAGTAGCAGATTTTTTTAATCCTCATGGAGCATCTTTAAGTCAAGAATCAAAAAAGGTAGCCAGGGAAATTTACCAACAAAAAAGATCTCGCCTAGATCGAGGCACCAGAAGTGTTTTTAATTTCGCTCTTGGAAACGTTGTTGCGATAATACCATTTCTTCCCTATTCGTTATATCTTGTAGGTAGCGGTTTCAAAACAATCGATGATTTCACTGGCTTTGGTTACACCGTATCAAAAGCACTTCTATCTACATCAAAAGCTGCTTGTGAAAGTAAAGTTTCTGAAGGTTATTGTCGGTTTGCTGGTTTGTTTGTTAATGGGTTTAATATGAAAAAAACTTCTGATTCTGCTACCCAACGCTTAGCCGCTCTCGACTCCCGAGAATATAATTTATATAATCCTGTAGCAGATCTTTTTAACGTCGTAAGACCTATTAACACCTTATTAAGATTTGTAGGTTACGCCCCTGGTTTAATATTGAGCGCATCAGGACAATTACTTAATCTTCCAGGAGATCTTTTTGCTACAAAATCTAGCGAATGGAGAAAAGAAATCGATAATAAACAGAGAACCTTTGTATCAAGAGCATCTTACGCCCTTGGAGCCTCAGCAGCGTTAGCTGTCGCAGCTCCATTTAAAGTGCCAGGATTCATTTTTTCAGAGATTGGAAATGCTTTTCTTGGAGGCGAACGTCACGCTGCCGTAATTTCCGAAATTTCTTCCCATCTCACTCCCAAGATTTTTAAGCGCACTAGAAGAGACCGTAATATGGGGTCTTTTAATCTTGAGGGAGAGAAGTCATTATTAGATGTAAAAGAAATTTTAGTGAAACTTGCTGCTGAAACTTCTAATACTAACGCTGCTCCTGCCACTGCTCCTGCCACTGCTCCTGCCAATGCTCCTGCCACTAATGCTGCCGCTAACCATGACAGAAAAAAAGCAGAAGCTGCGGCAAAAAAGTATAAAGAATCTTTACCAAGCCTTGTTGATAATAACGACTTTGCTAAAAAGTTGGATGACGCAAGATCACTCGCCAGTGAAGAATTTCGGAAGATGAAATCCCCTAAAATGACAAAAGCATTAGGTTTAGGTTTCTTATGGAGGGATGATAATAATCTTTACTGCAAGATATGCGATATAACTTCACCTGAGCATCGTAAGATGCAGGTTTTGTTCTGCCCAGAAACGGGAGAAATTCGATTGGCTGATCCATCAGCACCTGTAAATAACAACTTGAAAGATTGGGGTTTTAGTGGTCGAAATAGGGATTTTTTAGATGGATTCATTAAAGTCATGTCCGATTCAAATTCAGCTCCTTCAGCAACTTCTTCTTCATATAAACTAGAATTTCCACCAGCAACCAGTGGAATTACATTCGAAGAATTCGAACAATGTAAAAAGGAAATTTCTAATCAACTTGAAAATAAAGGTCGACCATCTTCATTCAGTTTAGGTGAAGTAGGTTCCTCTTTTTCGAAAAAGGAATATGAGGCCACTTTTTCACAAGAAGATGGTTTACAATTTTATCGAAAAGCTGGCGGAGTAAGACTTAGTATTGATGAGAGAGAACAATTCGAGCTTTTTAAAAGTATATCGAAACAATTAGGAGTTTATGAAGTCACAAAGATTACTAGACACATTTTATCTTTAGATGGTAATACCCGCTCCGTATCGAATTCTTCGGGCTCGCGTACCTCATAAATAATATGCGTTGGATAGAACATAAATGACCCAAAGAATTTTCTTTCTACTCGAAAAAATCGGTCATTTCACTTTGACGAATCTAGCCAAACTCGGAGAGATTGTGATTTTTGCTGCAAATGGCGTGATCGCTTGTTTCACACCGCCATTTTATCCGCGCCTAATTCTGCGTCAGTTCCTACAAATCGGATATTTTTCTCTTCCGGTTGTAGGACTAACCGCAATTTTTTCTGGTGCGGTTTTAGCGCTACAAAGCTATTCCGGTTTCTCACGCTTCAACGCTGAAAGTGCGATTGCCACGGTTGTTGTTTTATCAATCACTCGCGAACTTGGTCCGGTTCTTGCTGGATTGATGGTGGCAGGAAGAGTTGGCGCCTCAATGGCGGCAGCGATTGGTACTATGAAAGTAACAGAACAAATCGACGCCCTAACCACACTTTCCACCAACCCTTTTCGTTATCTGATCGCTCCTCGTATCATTGCTGGGGTTTTGATGTTACCGCTTCTGGTTCTTGTTGCTGACGTTATTGGTGTGATGGGAGGATATTTAGTTAGTGTTCATTCGCTGGGCTTTTCTCCCGGACCTTACATCGCAAACACTTTCAAGTTTTTAGAACAAATTGATATTGTCTCTGGCCTAACCAAAGCAGCATTCTTTGGATTCGTGATCTCAATAATGGGCTGCTATTTTGGTTATAACTCCAAAGGCGGGGCTGAAGGAGTTGGAATCGCTACCACCAACGCTGTTGTATCTGCATCGATCGTAATCTTACTGCTGAACTACATCATCACCGGAATATTTTTCGGATAAAACACGCGGATGAATTACCACCACATCTATCACGCCGGCAATTTTGCGGACATCTTCAAGCACATTATTCTCACAATATGCCTAGAAAAATTTCACGAAAAACCAGCGCCATTTTTTGTTTTAGATACTCACGCGGGGATTGGGAAATATGATCTTACCGATGAAAAATCTCTCAAAACTGCTGAAGCGGAACTGGGGATTAAAAAACTTCTCCAACAAAAGAACTTCGCTGATTTTTTGCCCGAGCGCTACTTAAGAATTTTAGCTAAGACTAATAACTGCGAAATCTCAGAATTGGCTGAAAAGATCAGAATTTATGCGGGCTCACCTATCTTAATTAAAGATTATCTGCGTCGCGGCGATCGCGCCATTTTTGCGGAATTGCATCGTGAAGATTTTATTCAACTACGCCGAAATTTTGCCGGAAATCCGAAATTTTCTTTATTCAATCAGGATGGATTCTCTTTATTAAAATCAAAACTCCCTCCCGCCGAGAAACGCGGTTTAATTTTAATCGATCCATCTTTCGAAAAAGATCAAAGCAAAATTTCTGTTGATTACGAAAGAATTATTTTGGGCCTAGAGGATTCTTACAAACGCTTTGCGCACGGGGTTTATTTGGTTTGGTATCCAATCATTAAGAGCGATTTAGAAACCTTAAAAAATTTTCACGAAAAAATGTCGCAACTGAAATTTGAAAAAAAACTACACCTAACTTTTGACCTGAGAAACAACGAGGAAGAAGCTAAAATGAAATCTTGCGGAATGTTTGTTTTCAACGCTCCCTGGCAATTGGAAGAAAAAATAAAAATCATTTTACCTCAACTAAAGAACGCCCTTTTTGCTTAGTTCCACAAAAATCAATTTCTTCACACCACCCACATCTGGAATTACTGCTATCTATCTAGCTTAATCGACCATTTTTTACTCAAATAAGCCTCAATATCTCTGATTTCATCCGACTTAAGCACGCGGTTAAAAATAACGATTTCGGCGATTTTCACTGTCCAATTCAATAAGTTTGGCGGGACATCTGGATTTAAGGAAAGTGGAGATGGCATCAAATAAGGTGAGCAATCTTCTGTCGCCCTGTTTTGTAAAATTTTAGCAGCGCCGTTGAAATAAATAGCAGTGCTAGAGCCGTTAACGGTGGAATTTCCAGAAACTGAGTCGCGTACAATTCTAAACACCGAAAGCATGTTACTATTCAGCATTGGAAAGGTTTTGTCGCCACCGTTAAAGCGAAGATTTCCTAGGTTATTTCCCCAGTAAGATAAATCGAATTGCGTGCACGCGCCACTAGTATTGCCAATACTAAATAAGCGAGATTTTGCTTCGCTGTTATTACCAGCAGAAGCGACAAAAAACATAGTGAAGCTTGGATTGCCAACGAGATCAATATTGCCAGTAGTCGACATGCTTTGTGCGGCAGTGGGAATTGAATAAAATTGCACCAAAGGAAGACCTCCAGAAGCACCTCTAGCTTCGTAAGTAGGCTGTCTAGAAACGATCGGCTGGTTCAAAACATATTTAAAAGGCTGCTGCGGATTGATATCATGCCAATTAGTAATTTTTGCCAAATCTGATTTTTCAGATTCGGCAAAACTCGCATCTGATGTCGACTCAAACCAAACAAGTAAATCCTTAATGCCATTAATCGGAGAGCTGATCGTTAAAAATCTAGCGCTGTTGATACGAGACTGATACACAAGGCGACTGGCAGAAGTGATTCCTTCTATCACTATACTGACTATTAAAATAACGACTGAGAGCTCAACTAAAGAGAAGGCCTTAAGCTTTTTTTGATTTTTCTTCATTAGCTAAAATCTTCTAAATTGAGTTTTGGGTCGAGATTAAATTTTTTCATGAGTGTGGTAATCGCCCATCAGAAACTAATAACTAAAGGTGTCTAAAATATTTCTTCAAATCCCTGCACGAGCAAGTGTCGATAGAGATATTTTCTAGCTCTCGTCTCGGATTTTAAACGAAATGAGCTGATTTCTAGAAACGAATTTAACTGGGCCGTGTATTTTTTCACCTATCTGCCTGTCAAGAATGTTTGATCGATAGTCTAAGAATCAGGCAATTAAAAATTTACAGGCCCGTCCTTTGATCGAGTTTTAAAAATCCGATTAAATCAAAAATTAGACTCATTTGTTCGATCACGGTTTTGCATTCTGAGATCAAGCTGACTTCTTTAAAAATAGATCCCGGCTCAAACAAATTTTTACTGTTGTGGAACATCAAAAATAATTCATTTTGACAAAATCCAGCCTCAACTTTTTTGCTTTCAAAAAATTTTGACAAACCTTTCAGCCTCTCCATGAAAGAGGTTGTGATTAGATATCTGGCCTCGATTTGATCGCTGGAATAAACTTCAAACATTTTCTCAAATTCTGGATCTTCAAAATCAACCTTCTCTAAATCGCTGAAAATATTGCCCAGATTTTTTTTTAAAAAATTACCAACCATTCCGCCATCATTTTTGACAATGGTTTTGCCGTGAAAATTTTTGTTAAAACTTAGCAAAATTGTCGCGCCACGAAAGACTTTATAGCTATATTTTCCTAAGTTTTTTTCTAATATCCATTCTTCAAAACGCAGAGCTACATCTTTGTATTTTCCAGTGATTAAATCCTCTGTTTTGGAGTAGGATTTATCATGATTTGGAACGATTCCAAATTTCTCAAAAGACTCTATTTCGCTTTTTTGACCTCCGGGAAAATAACTAAAATCACCAAAAAATTTCAAAATTTCTGAAAATAAATCTGACTTAATAGACTTTTTATAAGATAATATTGGAAGCCAAGCCCAAAATATTAAGGGAGTTATAACCAGGTAGTAGTACAAAGATATGTCTTCTAGGCTTGAATTGATATGGACAGATTTGGAGATAATTACAGTGGTAAAAACTGCCAAAATAATAGTACTAAAATGCGCTCTCCAAATAATTTTTTTTAAATGCTTAATGCGGCCTTCTTCAATCTCGATGGCTTTTGGATGAATTTTTTGATCATAAAACTGCGCAAATCCCAAACATTTTTCATCATCAATAAATTTCACATTGGCAACATTGCTGAAGATTCGACCACCAAAAAATAGTCTTAAAAAAGTTAGAAATTTCATTAGGCAAAGTCCTCAATATTTAAATGTGGACCAAGGTCAAAAAACATTTCGTCGTGAGTCGTAAGAATTACTAAACCGTTTTCTTTGACTCGTGTTTTAATCAATCCGTGTAACTTTTCTTTTCCTTCTTTGTCTAAATTATTTGACGGCTCATCCAATAACCACAAGGTTGCCGGGCAGCACAACAATTTCGCCAACATCACTTTTTTTTGCCAACCAGCGGAAAGTTTTTTTACTTTTTCATCAGCAAATTCATTGAGATCAAAAAAACTTAAAGCCGAATAAAGCGCCGCTTCTGTATCAGCTAACTTGGCGTAGAAGCTCAGATTTTCTATCACCGTGAGCTCTTGTTCTAAAAAGTTTTTGTGCCCGAGAAATTGAGAATCGCCGTTAAAATCAGCGCGTAAATTTTCGACATCTTCCCCACCCCACAAAATTTTTCCCGAAGTTGGTTTGGAAATTCCGGCAATAATTTTTAACAAACTACTTTTGCCACAACCATTGCGACCCTTGATTATCAAAGCCGAATTGAGTCCTACGGAAAAACTGAGATCTGAGAATATTTTTTTATCATCCCGCAAAACTGTGAGATTTTCGACACTTAACATCTAAAGAAATTTCGCCGCATCGACTAGATCTTTCACCACTTCTTCAGCTTCAAAAAATGGCATTTCTTTTACACCAACCAGCATCGCCAAAATATTTCCTGGGAAAATTTGAATCGAGTTACGAAGTGCTGTAACCGCAGAATTGTAGAAGCGTCTTGCTGCTGCAACTTGCGCTTCGATCTCGTTGTAACTTTGCTGTGCGTGAAGCATGTTTTGATTCGATTTCAGCTCAGGATAATTTTCCGCGCGCAACATTATTCCACTCATTTTTTGCGCTAACATTTCAGAAGAAGCTAGGTAGCTCTTGACGTCTTGCGGATTTTTTAAATCATAACTTTTTCCCAACTGTTCACGCAAAGCGGTGACTTCTTCGAAAATATTTTTCTCATGCTCCATGAATTTCTTGGCGATAGTGAGAATATTTGGAATGAGATCGAGGCGATTTTTCAACTGCACGTCAATCCCAGACAAAGCTTCTAAAACCTTGTTTCTCTTGCCGATAATCGAGGCATACCAGAAATAAAAAATCGCCAAAACTGCGATTAAAATGATCAAATTTAAATTCATAAGTATCGCATTCATAAGTATCTCGAGTTTGGTTGAAAAAAGTTCTTGTCATCTTCTTTGAGAAAACAAGATTTTGCAGATAAGTCTTATACTTGCGGAAGCTTGAAATCACTGATTAAAATGACAATAGAATTTTACGAACACTCCGAAACAAAAAACCCAAAATACCTAGTAATTTTTTTACATGGATATGGCGCCAACGGTGAAAATTTGATCAATCTTTGGCACGAATTTAACTACGCCCTACCCGACGCACATTATATCTCTCCTAACGCAATCGAACCTTGGGAAGGTGGATTTCCAAATTCTTACCAATGGTTTACGCTCTACAAAGGAGTGGATCGATTAGGCTTAGTTGAAGCCGCACACCACATTAAAAATGCCAATAAAACTTTAGAAAAATTTATCGCTGAACAACTCACTCGCTTCAATCTTGGAGTAGAAAAACTTTTTCTAGTTGGCTTCTCGCAAGGAGCAATGATGGCGATTTATCAAGGCCTGATCGCCTCTCAAAAGCCGGCGGGAATAATCTCTTTCTCGGGCCGATTGATTTTACCGGAGATGGTTGGCGAAAAAATAATCTCAAAACCTGAAATCTGCTTAATCCACGGCGAGCAAGATTCCGTGCTGCCTCTCGAGAATTTTATCGAAGCAAAAAAACTTCTCGAAATACATAAAATAGAACACGAATCTCATCAAATCCCTCATCTCGATCATTCCATTGATATCCACGGGATCCGCCTCGCGCAACAGTTCGTTAAAAAACAAATCAAAAAATTTTAAAAATATGTCAAAAAAACTTAACCTAATCGCCTCCTTGATATTAGTGCTGCATTCTACTTTTACTCACGCTGAAACCGCATCTATTCTAACTTTTGATCCCATGGAAAATCAGCAAAACAGCTTACCTCGTAACTTTCGCGATCTTAAATCTTTGGGAATAAACGCGATTGCTAGTGCACAATTTTCAGAAGATCAGTTGCAAGAAGTGCGAAAAAAATATCCAAAAGAAAAAATCACAATCGTTGATCTAAGAGCAGAAAGCCACGGATTCATTGATGGAAAACCCGTTACTTGGCACACGTCTTTTGAGAAAGGCAATCAAGATAAAACCTCCGCTAAAATAGCCGCCGAAGAATCGAAGCGCTTAGCTTTGGCCGCAAAAGATCAAGAAATCGTTGTGAATAAAGTTATCAAAAAAGATCGCGCCAACGGCTGGTATGAAGAGGTTTCGCCAAATATCGTTAAGGTAACCAATGCAACGAGTGAAAAAGATTTGGCCGAAAAAAATGGTTTTAAATATCAAAGATTTCCAATCAGAGACTTCGATATTCCTAACGATAAGGAGTTCAAAAAAATGGTAAATTTCATCAAAACTTTACCGGAAGATGAAAAAATTTATGTCCACTGCGCCGGCGGAAAAGGAAGAACGGGAACATTTCTAATTCTTCTAGATATCGCAAAAAATGGCAAAGAAACCAAGCTAGAAGATATCTTCAAAAGACAACACGCTCTAGGCGCAGCAAAGCTAGATGAAATTTCTAAAGAAGAATCTTGGAGCAAAGAAATCGCTCAAGAAAGATTAAAGATGATCGAAAATTTCTACGAAACTGAAACGAAAAAATAACATGCGCCTCTCCCAATATTTCCTCCCTACCCTCAAAGAAAATCCAGTCGATGCCACTGTCGTTTCGCATCAGTTGATGGTGCGGGCGGGGATGATTCGTCAGACCACTTCTGGCATCTACACTTGGCTTCCTCTCGGCTTGCGCGTGCTACGGAAAGTTGAGCAAATCATTCGCGAAGAGATGGATAAAACCGGCGCGCTCGAAGTTTTGATGCCAACGATTCAACCAGCAGAACTCTGGCAAGAATCTGGTCGTTACGACGCTTACGGCAAAGAGATGTTGCGCTTCAAAGATCGTCACGATCGCGACATGCTTTACGGGCCAACGCATGAAGAAGTGATCACCGACATCTTCCGCAAAAACACAAATTCTTACAAAGATCTGCCAAAAAACCTTTACCAAATTCACTGGAAATTCCGCGACGAAATTCGTCCGCGCTTTGGTCTGATGCGTGGCCGCGAGTTCTTGATGAAAGATGCTTATTCTTTCGACATCGATGAAGTGAGCGCAAAAAAAACTTACGATTTGATGTATGAAACTTACTTCAAAATCTTCCGCCGTATGGGTTTGAAACCAATGGCAGTGCGCGCTGATACTGGTGCGATCGGCGGTGATCTTTCTCACGAATTCCACGTTTTAGCCGATACTGGTGAGAGCGCGATCTACTACGATAAAAAATTCGACGAACCAAATCTCTCGCTTGCTGAAGCAAAAAATCTTTACGCGATGGCTGATGAAATGCACGTTGCAGAAAAATGTCCAATCCCCGCCGATCAAGTAACCACAAGGCGCGGCATTGAAGTTGGTCACATTTTCAACTCTGGTTTAAAATACACAAAAGCGATGGAAACCACAGTGATGGGACCTGCTGGCGAAAAAATTTATCCAAACTGCGGTTGCTACGGAATCGGCGCGTCACGCGTTGTTGCGGCGGCGATCGAGGCAAGTCACGATGCAAACGGAATCATCTGGCCGAAAGAACTCGCGCCATTCCAATATGCTTTAATCAACGTGAGACCAGGCGACGAGCTGTGCGATAAAGTTTGTGAAGAGATTTACGCAACTCTTCCAGAAGTTCTTTACGACGACACAAAAGCAAGTTTGGGCCAAAAATTTTCGATCGCCGATTTGATCGGAATTCCAACTCAAATCATCGTCGGACCAAAATCTGCAGCGGAAGGAAAAGTGGAAATCAAAGACCGCAAAACTGGCGAGAAAAAAGAAGTTTCGATCAAAGATTTAGCTGGAATTTTTTAGAAGATTCTCGCCGCGGCGGCAAGTTTTGGTTTAGGCTAAATCCTTTACTGGCGCGGCCTCCCGACTCAACTCACTTTTTCACTTTCACAAGATTTGTAGGCCGAGCCAATCCTGCCGCCGGTCGAGCGGGGTCGAGACCTCTGGAGTCTTACTCACGAGGCCTCGACGCAGTGTGACCGGCGGATGTTTTTTACTTCTTCACTTTCATCAAAAGTATCGCTCCCGACAAAAGAAAAACGATCAGATTCGAGATAATCAAAATTTTATTTCCGATCAAAATTCCGTAGAGCAACCACAGCGCAACACCGGTAACAAACATCGAATACATCAACAAAGAAATTCCCGAAGTATCGCGTTCTTTAAAAGTTTTAATCGCTTGCGGCAGGAAGCTTAAAGTGGTTAGAAAAGCGGCGATGTAGCCGATTATTTCAGTCATTTTGATTTTTGATTTTGATTGATCACAATTCCTGGATCCCCGCCTGCGCGGGTATGACGCTTAGAGTATGTGCTTAAAAACCGTCATCCCCGCGCAGGCGGGGATCCAGGAACTACAAATCAATAAACCTCAGCTAAATCAAAAATCAAAATTTATGAAAAATCACAAACCGGTTTTGCTCTGTATTTTAGATGGCTGGGGCATTGGTAACGAGTCGGATTCTAACGCCATAAGCTTGGCAAAAACTCCAAACTACAAACGTTTTTTACAAACTTATCCCAACTCACAGCTCGAAACTTCTGGCCTCGCCGTTGGCTTGCCAGAAGGCCAAATGGGAAATTCAGAAGTCGGTCACATGACGATCGGCGCGGGTCGCGTGATTTTTCAAGATTTACCGCGCATCAACAATGCGATCAAAGATGGCTCTCTCGCCAAAAATCCGCAGTTACAAAAATTAATCGCCCAAAAAAACGAAGGAAAAACCTGTCACTTGATGGGCTTGCTCTCTGACGGCGGCGTGCATTCGCATATTGATCACATTATTTTTCTTGCCGAATTTTTGGCAAAAAATGGCGTCAAAGTTTTGCTGCACGCATTTTTAGATGGCCGCGATGTTGCGCAAAAAAGTGCGATTGGATATTTGGAACAATGCAAAAATATTGAGATCGCGACAATCTCTGGACGCTACTACGCCATGGATCGCGACAAGAAGTGGGATCGCATCGAACTTGCGACTAATGCGATTATTTCTGCTCAAGGCGAAAGATTTTCCGACGCGATTTCGGCGGTAAAAAAATCTTACGAAGAAAATCTCACCGACGAATTCATCAAGCCTTGCGTGATTGGCGAATACTCTGGAATCAAAGACGGAGACGCCCTGCTCTTCTGTAATTTTCGCGCTGATCGTGCTCGTCAAATTTCAGAAAAACTTTCCACCCTTCAACTCCTGAGCTTGTCGAAGGATCAGGGTGACGCCTCGGTTTTTTCTCACGCTCTCGCACTCACCGAATATTCCGAAAAACTGAACAATTTTTACGAAATTTTATTCCCGTCAGTCGAAATAAAAAATTCTCTGCCAGAAATTTTATCCGCTCGCGGCCTTACGCAATTAAGGATCGCCGAGACTGAAAAATATGCGCATGTAACTTTTTTCTTTTCTTGCGGACAGGAAAAAGAATTTCTTGGTGAAGAAAGAATTTTGATAAAATCGCCTGCAGTTGCGACTTACGACCTCAAGCCAGAAATGTCTTCGCACGAAGTTGGAGAAAAATTATGCGCAGCGATCGCATCAGAAAAATTTGATTTCATCGTCGTTAACTACGCCAATCCTGACATGGTCGGACATAGCGGCATGCTTGATCCCTCGATCAAAGCCGTTGAGTCAATCGATGCGCAACTTGCCCAACTTGAGAAGATTATTTTAGAAAAAGATGGCTTGATGCTGATCTCCGCAGACCACGGAAATATTGAGTGCATGCTTGATGAGAATCATCAACCACACACTTCCCACACAACAAATCCAGTGCCGTTTATTTTAGTCGGAAAAAATGTTGATAACCTTAAGCTCAGTAATGGAGCTCTCTGCGACATAGCGCCAACTATTCTAAATCTGATGCAACTTCCTCAACCAAAAGAGATGAGCGGCAGAAATTTACTAGAAACTGTAAAATTCTCTTAGCCTGAAATTTCTGAAAAACAAAAAAGATGAAAGCGCCTGAAGATCTTTGATTTGTTCAGATTGATTCAAATTAGAATCGCGATGATTCCTAACTCGCTATTTTCGACGATTGTTTCAGTAATTTTTCTCTGAATTCCAAATAAAAGACTCTCTTCATCTGGCCGGAAAAATTTGGGAAATTTTTTAACAATTCTTTTGCGGTCATCTTTTATGACAAGAGCTAGCAATTCGAGGATTAAACCCACCCCTAGATATTACCCAGAAGAAGATTACTCAGAAAAATCTGAAGAAGATGAAGTGAGAAAAAACAATATGAAGCTTGGGGCGAGCCTCAATGCTAAGATAGAGGCTTGGGAAATTACAGAAGAACTTATAGAAGATCTTCATAAAGCTCGTGAAGAAAAAGTTGTAAGCTTGATCATCGGGACCAATTCTTTTGAAGAATCGCCACAAAACAGCCCCAGACCTACGATAGTTAGTCAAGTTTGTAATCTTTTTTCCTGCTGCAAAAAAACTCCTAGGAACGAAGAAATTGATGTGAGTTTTCCTGAAGATACACCTTTGGGAGAATTGGGATTGGATGAAAGAAGGCAAGGCGCATCTAGTGAAGGATCTAAATCTAAAACTCTGGCTGGTCGATTTTGTGATTTAATTTCTCAAAGAAAAACTGGGGGAAAGGTTTTTCCGACAGTATAACTTTAAAAAGATTAAGCCGGCGAGCGTTTGGCTTAGTATTTTTTTGCCAAATCCAAACTAAAAACCTTACTTTAGAAAAACCCATCTTTCTGAAGAGAAGTAAGCTAGTCTCGCTAACGAGTCGTTACTTTAATGTCTTTAGAGTTCATTTGCTCCACTCCAACTCCAAAGTTATCATTAGCTCTACTTATACCAGAAAGAACAGAATAGTTAGTAGGCTTACCCAAGCCAGCTTTGATTATAAAAGCTAAAACAGCAATTGCGCCAAGAGAGCCAAAACCAAAAAGTGATCCCTTTTCTGCTTCAGACAGTTTGTCCAAAAATCCTAGCTCTTTTGCATTTGGAGCTGAAGTTGGCTCTCCAGTTGGTGAAGATGGATTGCTAGTTGGTTGAGAAGATGGTTGAAAAGTCGGTTGACCTGATGGTGGGGAAAATGGTTGTCCACTTGGTTGTTCGCTTGGTTGTCCAGTTGGATCAGAGGTTGGGAATCCAGCTGGCTGACCACTTGGTTTTCCACTTGGTTGTACAGTTGGTTGTACAGTTGGTTTTCCACTTGGTTGTACAGTTGGTTGTACAGTTGGTTTTCCACTTGGTTGTACAGTTGGTTGTTCGCTTGGTTGTACAGTTGGTTGTACAGTTGGTTTTCCACTTGGTTGTACAGTTGGTTGTTCGCTTGGTTGTACAGTTGGTTGTTCATTTGGTTGTTCACTTGGTTGTACACTTGGTTGTACAGTTGGTTTTACAGTTGGTTGTTCGCTTGGTTGTACAGTTGGCTGACCAGTTGGTTGAGTGGTTGGATTCTTACTTGCGGTTGGTTGGTAAGTTGGTGCATTAGTTGGTTCTAAGGTTGGAACTTCAGTTGTTACACCCCCTTGTAGATTAGCACCTAAGTCTCGTCTATCTTGTTCAACTTCAAATATTATTTCTCCTCCGACTGCAAGAAACGTATCATAAACCTCATTTTTTTCATCGAAAGAAACCATGCATTTTAGTTTTGCCTCATCTCCAACTTCATATTCTTCTAATGATTTGAGGCAATATTTGGCAATATCACCAGCAGGTATTTCAGCAGTAGCAAGTTCGCTATCGCCTCCTTTGAGGATTACATGATTTTTATAACCCAAATTGCCAAAAACGATCACACTTCTTCCCTTCATATGATCAATCTGGGTTTCCATATCTCTTTCTTGAGAATCAGCATCAGAAGAAATGATAGTAATGGTAGTATTGGTGTCAGTATCGTAATGAATATTTGTAACTATATGTGAGCCTTCTTCACTTAAAGAGATATAAGAAGGGTTACTAAGATCGCCGTTGCCGGTCTTAGTGACGGCTTCCTGATATTTGGCAAGAAGGTTAAAAGCTAGCGATTGATCTTTAATATCGAGATCTCTAAGGCCTTCTGGAACAAGATAATCTTGAGAGCCTCCACGCAATCCTGGATTGCCCCCCGAGGTTACTACTCCGTCTTTTTGACCTTGATTAGAATAATTTTGCTGAGTGGAAGCGGCGCCAAAAACAAATGCTGCAAGTCTAGTTAGGTTTACCATATTAATATTTTGATCGTTAGTTAAGAACTTAAGAAGAAGTTAAATTTTGTTTTAATTCAAAAAACAATCTATCCATGAAAAAAATAAAACAAGAATTAGGTTTTTTTAAAACCCTCGCAATTGCTCTAATCTGCGCTGGGTTTGTGCGCTCATTTTTTTTCGAACCATTCCACATCCCATCAGGCTCGATGAAGCCAAACTTGCTTATTGGTGACTACATTTTCGTCGCTAAATACTCCTACGGCTACAGCCGCTATTCTTTCCCATTTGGAATCAATTTTTTTGAAGGAAGATTCTGGCAAAAAAATAAGCCACAACGCGGAGATGTTGCAGTTTTCAGACTTCCTTCAAACCCAAAAATAAATTACATCAAAAGAGTAATTGGCTTACCTGGGGATCGCCTGCAAATGTTGGATGGAACTCTCTACATCAATGATAAAAAAATCGAAAAAAATGAGAATGGATCCTTTAGTGATTCTGATTCAGCGATTGAAATTAAAATTAGAAAATTTCTCGAAACCCTGCCTGAAGGCAAAAAAGTTGAGATTCTTGATCAAGCCCGAACTCCTCAGGACAACACTGGAATTTACGAAGTTCCGCAGGGTCATTATTTTATGATGGGAGATAATCGCGACAACTCACAAGATAGTCGCTATATTGATTTGGTTGGATACGTTCCTGAAGAAAATTTTGTTGGTCGCGCAGGAATTATTTTCTTCTCTTCATCGAAGCCAGTTTGGCAATTTTGGAATTGGCCCAAATCTATTCACGCCGAAAGAATACTAAAAAAAATTGATAAAAATGACTAAAAATTCTTCAGACTCTGCACTAGAATCTTTTCTCTCTAAGCTAGAAGAGCCAAAGCCCGAAGAAATAAAAATAGAGAATTCCTCTCAAAGGAAAAATGAGAAAATCAGCTTTGCTGGAAATGTTGTTGAAATTGCTAGAGAGGAGATCGGAAGAAACTCAAAATTACCAAATTCTACAGCCGAACATTTTGATGATGTTGGCATAAAAAATCTCTTTCTTCTAAGGAAGGCTTCACAAATTTTTTCTGAGAATTTTTTCACATTTTGCCGAGTTAATTTCGTTATTACTTCGATATTTTTACTGTCGATTTTTGCCCTAATCTTTTGGCAGTCATCCTTGGTTCCGAATCTCAATTTTATCCTACAAAATCATCAGAAAGATTATGATTTAATCGCCATATCTATTTTAATTTCTTGGATCTTCTTTTCTTGGCTCAGAGCCTCTTATTCAGACATCTCTTCAAACTATTTTGAAGATAAAAATTCCTACTCTCCAATATTCTTTGGGGCCAAAAAATTGTTCTCTTTTTTAGTGTTGGAAATGATGCAGATCGTTCTGCTTTTGATTGGCTTTTTATTGTTATTTTTAGCGCCATTTTTTGGTGCTCGTTACTTCCTTTCTTTGCCAGTAATGATCGAAAACGATAATGATTCTATCTCATCCATGCTAATCAGCGCCAAACTAAGTGAATTATGGATGATTAAAGTGATGAGCTCGATGATATTTATCAGTTTTTTTGTCATTTCCTCCGTATTCTTTCTTTACTTCTACCTTAGCGAATTAATCAGTGATCGACTGATCTTATTGTCGCTCATTTTCTTTATTTTTAGCTTCTTCTTGCTGCCGATTCACTCCTGTTTTCGCTTCGTTTTGTATAAAAAATTACAGTCTCTAACCAAGGTCGATACTTCAGAAGAATTTTCTACAGAAAGAAAAATGTTTTTTGTGATTTCTCGTTTCACCTTCTTGCTTGTAATCACATCTTCTCTGGCATTTTTCTTCACATCTTTAACAACAATTATTTTTAACGAAAATTCTAACCTCAAAGCCTTACTTTCAGTTAATGAATTGATGAATATCAGCGGGTTATCTTCTTTTTTTGAAAACTTGCTGGATACAACAAGACATTATCCCGCAGCTACCAACAACTAAAGCCACGAAAGTCACATTTCCTTCGCTAAATTTACTCACCAAAAAAGAAGTAATCGCGGCCAAGCCAAATTGAATCGTTCCAAGTAATGCCGACGCAGATCCACTATGCTCACCCTGATTTGTAAGCGCAGAAGCCCCAACGTTTGGAAAAACCATTCCGCAGCTAAAAAGAAAAAGAGAAAAAAGTAAGGTCATGACCCAAAAATTGGCTGGGCAAAATATAAGTGCGACTCCGATACAGAAAGGAAGGATAACAATTTTTCTAAGCAACGGCTCTAACGAATATTTTTTTAGCAAATAAGCGTTGATCTGCGAAGCGATGACAAAACCAATCGCGTTAAGGGAAAAAATTAATCCATAATAACGCGAAGAAAGTTCAAAAAAATCTAAATAAATTGCTGGAGATCCAGTCACGTAAGCAAAAAGACCTCCTGTCATTAAACCGCCGCTAAGAGCGCTAGTAGTGAATTTGCGATCGCGTAAAATTTTCCAGTATCGCGGAAAAGTTTGAGAAATTTTTTCTCTTTTATTTGCACCTTTAGTCTCTGGAACCGCAAAACGAGCTATCAATAAACAAAAAAGTGAGAAGAGGCCAAGAAAAGCAAAAATCGCTCTCCAGCCAAATTGTTCGAGTAAAAAATTTCCAATTAGTGGCGCCAAAATTGGCGCAATTCCTATCACCAAAATCAGATGAGAAGAAACTCGCGCCGATTCTTGTGGCGAAAAAATATCTCGCACGATCGCACGCGGAATCACCATTCCAGAGCATGCACCAATAGCTTGAAAAAAACGCAATATCACCATTTGTTCGATGTTGGTGCAATAGTAACAACCGATTGAAGCGATGGCGAAAAGACTAAGCCCGAGAAATAATGGCAACTTTTTTCCAAATCGATCGACGATTGGACCGTAAAGAAGCTGGCCAAAAGTAATGCCAAGAAAATAACTCGTCAGAGAAAGTTGGAGCATCTTCTCAGACGATCCAAAATCAGCGCCAATAGCATTAAAGGCTGGCAAATAAATATCGATTGTCAGCGGCCCGATAGCAATTATTCCCCCGAGAATCAGGATAAGAAAAACGAGATCTTTTTTATTTTGAGGTCGCATCTGGTTTTGATTTGATAGCAAACGAAGCTGTGAATTTTACGAATTCGTACGATGATTTATAACCCTTCTTTCCGCTCAAAATTATCTGCCATATTTTTACCGCAAATCTTGGCAAAAATTAGATCAGTTTGATATTTCCATAATCAACATCGCGATGATATTTTTTCTTGGTAAAGGCGAGAATTAAGCCAAAACAAATCGACATCGAAACCATAGAAGAGCCCCCGTAACTAATGAATGGAAGGGTCATTCCTTTTGTTGGTAAAAGACTCATGCTTACACCAACATTAACCATAACTTGCATCGCAAACTGCATCATTAAACCACAGAGAGCGAGATAGGAAAACATATCATCTTCATCCAAAGCGTACTTGACGATACGCGTGATAAAATAGACGAAAACTAACAGCAAAAAGATGCAGGAAAGAACTCCAAATTCTTCACCAATAACCGCAAAAATAAAATCAGTGTGAGCATCAGGAATGTATTTTTTTACTACGCCATTACCTGGACCAGTACCAAAAAATGAACCGTTAACAAAGGCATCGATAGACCTTTCAACTTGATAATTTTTTTCACCTGAATCGAGAAATCTGTTAATTCGATCCTCAACGTGAGGAAATGTAAGATAAGCTCCAATACCACCAACCACAGCAAAACAACCCAAAGTTATGATAAGCATAACGGGTAATCCATAAACAAAAAGCTGCGCAGCCCACAAAACTGTAAAAGTCAGAGTCATTCCAAAATCTGGCTGAAGTAGCAGTAGGCAAGCAATCGACAAAAGTAGGGTTGCAGAAATTCCATATTTTATGCGCCAATTTTCTGCGGAAAAACGCTGTAACAAAAAAGCGTTTACAACGATAAAAAATGTCTTGGCGAATTCAGATGGCTGTAGAGCAAATCCAAATAACGAAACCCATCTTTTTGCTCCCTTAATCTCAACTCCGCGAATCAAAACTAATAACAAAAGGAGAACAGAAACTCCTAAACCAACAAGAGCGAGAATCTTTATTTTATCGTGATCGAGAAGGGATATTGCCACCAACATCAACAAGGCCACAAAAGCAAAAATCAGCTGTTTTTTTAAAAAGAAAAACTTGTCGACCTCAATGCGTTTAGCAATAGCTGGACTAGCGCTAGCGATCATCATCAGTCCAAAAAACATGATACTGATGATCAAAAAAAAATTAATTTTGTCGACGTCAAGCCACCATTTTTTAAAAAAATTCAAGTAACGACGATCGAAGAGCTGATTGACTCTATCCATTGTTTGAGATTTAGAATTCAGATTTAATGATTCGCAGATCCTAAACCTTACTTTTTAAATAATGAAAAATTCCTCCAACAAGATGTGGGGCGGAAGATTTGATGCCAAGCCGTCTGATCTGATGCAAGAAATCAATCAATCTATTACTTTTGATAAAAAGCTCTACAGCCAAGATATTCAAGGCTCGAAAGCACATGCAAAAATGCTCGCTAAGGTTGGAGTAATAACAAAATCTGAATCAGAAAAAATTATTTCCGGACTAAAAAAAGTCGAAAAAGAAATCGAAAACGATGACTTCAATTTCAAAATCGAGCTCGAAGATATTCACATGAATATCGAATCGCGCTTGCGCGAAATTATTGGAGACGTGGCTGGGAAACTACACACCGCACGCTCTCGCAATGATCAAGTAGCAACAGATTTTCGTCTTTTTGTGCGCGATGATATTGATGACGCGTTAAAATTAATTTCTGCTTTGCAAAAGAATTTGATCGAAAAAGCAGAGGAAAATTTCGGCGTGATTCTTCCCGGATTCACGCATTTGCAGGTCGCACAGCCTGTTTTATTTTCGCATCACTTGCTTGCTTATTTTGAAATGTTCAAACGCGATACATCGCGACTCCTTGATCTACGCACTCGCATGAACGAATGTCCTCTTGGCGCTTGCGCCTTGGCTGGCACTTCTTTCCCAATTGATCGCAACTTCACCGCAAAAGAATTAGGATTTTCTAAACCCACTGCGAACTCAATGGATTCAGTATCTGATCGCGATTTCGCCATCGAATATTTATTTTGTCTTTCTTTGATCGCGACTCATCTTTCACGCTTCGCCGAAGAAATTGTGATTTGGATGAGCAAGGGTTTTGAATTTATAAAACTCTCGGACGCCTTTACCTCCGGCTCTTCGATCATGCCACAAAAGAAAAATCCTGATGCTGCCGAACTAGTGCGCGGAAAAACCGGTAGAATTTTTGGATCATTAATTTCGCTTTTGACCACCATCAAGGGGCTTACTCTCACCTACTCTAAAGATATGCAGGAAGATAAAGAGCCGGTTTTTGATGCTTCAAAAAATACCAAACTTTGCCTGCGCGCAATTTCTGGAATGATCAAAGACATGAAAGTGAATGAAGATAAAATGATGCAAATGGCTCAAAGTGGCTATTCGACTGCAACCGACTTGGCTGATTGGTTAGTAAAAAATCTTAAAATGCCTTTTCGCGATGCCCATCATGTGACGGGAATGATTGTTAAAATTGCTGAAAATAAAGGTTTGGATTTACACGAATTAAAACTTTCTGAAATACAAAAAGTTGAGAAAAAAATTACTGCAAAAATTTTCGATGTTCTTGCAGTAGAAAATTCTGTGGCCAGTCGTACCAGTATTGGTGGTACTTCACAGGTGAGAGTTAAAGAAGAAATCGCGAAGGCAAAGAAGTATCTTTACTAGATTCTGCCCAACAAAATAACTCGACTTGAAATGAAATTAAAAAAATCACTCTGCTTAATTTTGATCACAATCTTTGCCCTCGCCAACTGCGGTAAGAAAGGTCCGCTAAAACATCTAGAAGAAACAAAACGTCCGAGATTCGATAATGTAATCGACGAAAGTGACTAGATCATGAATACTAAATTAATCGGCTTCGACTCAACAAAATCAAACCTCCTAGCTTCTTATCAAAATAATAAACTACCTCACGCGATTTTAATTCTTGGAAAAAAAGGAATTGGAAAAGCCACCTTCGCACGCGATTTCGCAATGCAGATTACCAAATCTAATTCTGATATTTTAGTGGTCGAAAAAGAGGCGGAAAAAAGAGAGATTGGTGTCGAAAAAATTCGCAATATCAAAGATTTTGTTAATCAAACTTCGGCTTTTTCCGAAGATAAATTTATTATTATCGATTCAGCTTGCGAGCTTACCAGATCTGCCGCCAACTCACTTTTAAAAATTCTCGAAGAACCGCGTCCTAACAATTTTATTGTTCTCGTTGCTCATAATTTGCATCGCGTTTTACCGACTATTCGCTCTCGTTGTCGAATCGTAAGAATTTCTGATTTGTCGCACGAAGATTTTGTTAAAATTGTAAAAAACGATGCCGATTTTCTTGCTGAGATTTGCGACAATTCTCCTGCTACAGCTCTCAGCCTAGGAGCAGATTTATCTAGGTTTTACGCCTTATTTCTTCGCTCAATTTTAAACCAAAAAATCAGCGAAGAGTTACTTAAAAAAGTTGCTGACAAAAATTACTCTTCGCAAATCACCGAAAAATCCTGCGAGTTTTTTTTTAGTCGTTTAATGAAATTTTTCTGTGGCGTAGAGCCAAAATTTTTTTTCGAAGAAGAGAAAGTTTTTTTAACTCTTAAGCAAAAATTATCTGCCGAAAAAATTTTTAAAATCTGCGACGAGAGCTTGTTATTATTGAATAAAACACAATCACTTCACCTCGATAAAAAACTAACTTTGATCAATATTTTTAATCACTTTGTAAATGACTAGAACATACAAAAGCATCGGCTTGATGAGTGGCACATCAATGGATGGTGTTGATCTAGCGATGATCGAAAGCGATGGAGAAAATTTAATTAAACGTCACTCAAATTTTTTGCACTTGCCTTACGAGCAAGATTTTAAAATCCGGCTGCGCAGCTTGATTCACAGCGACTCATCTCTTTTGCGAATCAAACAAATAGAGAATGAATTGACCATAATTCATGCTGATTTGGTGAATAAATTTCTCACAAAAAATAAAATCAAACCGAGCGAAATAGACTTAATTGGCTTTCACGGACACACGATTCTCCACAATCCAAAACAACAAATAACTTGGCAGCTTGGTAATGCTCAACTTCTTGCTCATAAAGTCGGAATCAATGTCATCGCCGATTTCCGTAGTAACGATGTGATTCTTGGCGGCCAAGGCGCTCCTCTTGTACCAATTTATCATTATCATCTATTTCACGATCAATCTCGTCCAACAGCAGCGCTAAATATTGGGGGCATTTCCAACATTACTTATTTTGCTAGTAATGAAAAAAGTATCGAAGCCTTCGACGTTTGTTTTGGTAACGCTCCTTTTGATGATTTAGTGAAAGAAAAACTTGGTCACGATTTTGATGAAAATGGAAAACTCAGCAAGTTGGGAAATGCTGATTTATCTATCTCCAATCAAATTCTGCAGAACAAAATTTTTCACGCTAAACCGCCAAAATCTTTTGATCGCGACGATTTTATTAGTGTTCTTACTCCTGTCACCAAACTCAAAATTGAAGATGCACTAGCAACTTTTGCTTACATCCACGCTCGCGCAGTCTCAATTAACCTCGATTTTTTTCCTACCAAACCAAAAGAAATTTTAGTTTGTGGTGGTGGCAGAAAAAATAATGCGATTATCGACGAGATGAGAAATTGCCTCACTGGGATCGATATAAAATCCACAGAGGAAGTTGGTATTAATGGAGATTTTGTTGAGGCTGAGGCCTTCGCATTCTTGGCGATTCGTAGCTTACTTGGTTTGCCAATTAGCTTTAAAAACACTACCGGCGTCTCCGTCCCATCTTGCGGCGGAGTTATTTACAAATTTTGATTGCAGTGAATGCCAAATTGTTCGCGAATTATTCTTTCTTGCAGAGATCTATCCGCATCAAAAAGCAGTTTAAAGGCAATTGAGCGATCTTCAAAAATTTCGACTTCCTTCACATCTCGAACCTCGATTGAATCCGCTGTGGCGCTAACTTGACGAGATTCACTTTCTAAAATAGTGAATTTGATTTTGCTGTTTACTGGCAAAAGCGCACCATTCCAGTTACGCGGACGAAATGGACTTATTGGAGTCAGCGCCAAAATTTTTGCATCAAAAGGAATAATTGGACCACCCGCTGAAAAATTGTAAGCAGTGCTTCCAGCGGCAGTTGCAACTAGAACTCCATCGGCAGCAAGAGAGGCTACTCGTTCTTGATCGTTGATCTCAATTTTGATTTTGGCGATTTGGCTAGTTTGACGAAGTAATGAAACTTCGTTAATCGCAATATGCAGGTGTTGCTTTCCTGACTTATCGATCACTTTCATGCTTAGAGGATGAAGCGTCGTTGACTCTGCATTAGCAAGATTTTCTAAGAAATTTTCTGGATTAAATGAATTCATCAAAAACCCAACTGTTCCACAATTAATGCCGTAAATCGGTAGCGGATTTCTTCCAAATTCATGCAAAATATTAAGCATCAAACCATCGCCGCCAATGGCGATTACCTTTTCTATTCCATCCAAATTTTTGTCCCAAGAGTTTTTGTGAATTGAGCTAAGATCTTTGAAGCCGAACTTCTTTACCAAAAAAAGTTTTTTTGCTTCAGCATCGCGATTATTATTAGCAGCGATTACGACGATCTTATCAGTCATCTTATCCTCGTGAAATTTCATAGAGCGCAATTGCTGCAGCAACAGAGGCATTGAGGCTTTCTACTGCTTTATCAATTTCTATACGAACTAAAAAATCGCAGTTTTTCTTCACCAAATCACGCATGCCACTTCCTTCGGAACCAACGATTAGTGCGATGTTTTTGCAATCTTTGATTTCACTAAACTTTGCCTTGCCCTCACCTGCTAATCCTACGCACCAATAGTCGATTTTTTTCAACTTCTCAATCAGATTATTAAGATTGGTTACTACAACGAGATCAACCAAATCAATGGTTCCAGCCGACGCTTTAACAATCGTAGAATTTTCTTGCGGCGCGTTGTGTTCACAAAAAATAATTTTTTTTACACCAAAACTTGCAGCACTGCGAATGATGGCGCCCACATTGTGAGGATCGGAGATTTGATCAAGGATAAGAAGTGTCGGGAGTTTATCCCCTTCTTTAAGGGCATAAAGTTGTGTCAAAAGGTCGTTTTGGGTTTTAATTGGAAGTCTTGATGTCTTTAGCATCAAACCTTGATGAGTTTGATGTTTACCAACCAAATTCTCGATCGCCGGATTATCTACAACTTTGATTAAACTAACAAACTTCTGTAGAGAATTTTTTTCGAGAAAATTTTTCAGCTCAGTCAGAGAATTTTGTGTTACCAAAATTTGATAAACTTTGCGTCGTCCAAGTTGAAGAGATGTAAATACTGGATGCTTACCACAAATCCAAACCTGATTATCTTCTATGTTTTTTGTCAGATTTACTTTCTTCTTTCTCTGATTTTTGTTCAATTTGCTCCTCTGAATTTTGTTCAAGTTTGACTTCTTCTTCTGGTATTTTTTCTAGCGCAACCTCTGGAGTTATTGTTGCGCTTTCTGGCGACAAAGCGGGTTCTGAACCAATTTCAACCTTCGACTTCTCCTCCTCTTTGAGTTTAATCAAAATTTCAACCTTCGCATCCTTAACGATTTTTTCTTCGATTTCGCTAGTTTTATCTTGCTCAAGCTGCTCACGAATATTTTTCTTCACTGAATCGAAGGGTAATGCCTGCGCTTCTCTAACATCGACAAACTTTACTAAATGCCAGCCAAATTTGGTTTGGATTGGAGCAGAAATTTCATCTTTCTTAAGATTAACGACCACATCAGAAATTTCTTTGATCATGCCATCTTCGATAATAAATCCAAGCTCCCCGCCACGTTCAGCAGATTCCTGATCGAGAGAATATTTTTTTGCAGCATCAGAAAATTTAATCGATTTTTTCTTGGCAGTGATTTGGTTGCGGATTTTTTCTGCCTCTTCTTTGCTCTTAGCTATGATGTTAAAAACCAAATATTCCTTTTTGCCCGCAAGGTTCGAACTTATTTCTGCGTATTTTTCGCTGATCTTTTGTTCAGTAACTTCTGAAGCTACCATCATTTTGATGTAAGATTGACGCAAAATTCTATTTTCTGATTCAGCAATTCGACCTTTAACATCTTTATCTTCGATTACTTTTGAGTGCTTCGCCAATTTGCTCAATTCCTTGTCGAGGTAGGTCTCTTTGATTAAAACATCTAGGATTTCTTTCGATAGGTTTGCGATTTCTGGAACTTTCACTTCTCCATCTTGGCCATCAAAAATACTGATTAGTTTTTGTTCTATCTCGGATTGAAAAATTTCTTGGCCATTAACCCTAGCGATAACATCGCCTTTATCTTTTTTATTAAAAAACGAGTAAGAAGCAGCGAAAATTAAGGCTGCGATCAATGTGACTGCGCTAAAAATTCTAATCGAGTTTTTCTTTCTTGAGTAACGTCTCATATTTTTTTAATTACGAATTGAGGAAAAATTTTAAGGGAATTGCAAACTGCTGCGAGCTCTTCGTTATTTGGATCTTTAAGAATTCCGTTAGTAACCAAAACATTGTCGATTCCGAAATCGACAGCTCCTTTGATGTCGGTTTTAAGACCATCACCAATTGCAAGAAATTTAGTTTTCTCAGACACACCAAAAATCTGCAACACCATTTTGTAAACTTCTGGAAAAGGCTTGCCGTAGTAAGAGACCGTACCACCGAGTTTTTCATATTCATGGGCCAGAACCCCAGCACAGATCTGTTCTTTGCCGTCTTGTTTAACCACAATTAAATCAGGATTTACGCAGATAAGTGGTAAATTATTTTTTCTCGCCATGAGTAATTGTGGCATTTTTTCTTCAACTTTCGAATCTTCATGATCAAAGCCAGTGGTGATGGCGAAGCTAGCCTCACTTGCATCTGCAACCATCTGATGATTTAGACCACTAAGCAAATCGATATCTTTTTCTGGTCCGATGTAAAAATATTTTTTGCCAGAAACTTTTTGCAATTCGAGGAATGTCAACTCGCCAGAACTCAGAATGAAGTCGTAAAGATCAGGCGTAATTCCAAATCTATTTAGCGCCTCCTCAACTTTAGAAGCGCGACGCGGAGCATTGGACAAAAAGCATATTTTCTTATTCCTCTGACGCAGAAATGAAATCGCTTCGATGGCTCCCGGATAAACTTTACTGCCATCATGGATCACGCCCCAAATGTCGAAAATGAAATAATCGTAAAGATCAACAAAGTCTCGGATGTCGTTTTTAAACTGCATTTTAGAAGTAATTTTTGGTTGTTAGATGTTGTTGGTTATTAGTTGTTGGAAACAAACATTTTTCCCGAGTTAAAAACTCTGAATATCTCCAAAGGTTCGTCTTAAATATTTTTTAATTCCACTTTGCTACTGGCGGCAAAGACATCAGAATCGCCTCAACATTTCCCCCCGTCATCAAACCAAACCTAGTTCCGCGATCGTAAAGAAGATTAAACTCAGTATAAAATCCACGCTTCTTCAACTGATGCTCACGTTGCTCTGAAGTCCATTTTTCGAACATGTGCCGACGAACTAATTTTGGGAAAACTTCAAGAAAAGCGAGTCCAACATTTTTGGTAAATTCAAAATCATTTTCGAAATTTCCACTGTCCAAATAATCGTAAAAAATTCCACCGACACCGCGAGCAACATTTCGATGTTTGATAAAAAAATATTCGTCACACCATTTCTTAAACTTGTCGTAATATTCTGGAGAAGCCTTGTCGCAAGCGCCTTTAAAGGCTTTATGAAAATCTTTTGTATCCTCTTCAAACTCAAACATTGGATTTAAATCACCGCCTCCGCCGAACCAACTTTTCTCGGTACAAATAAATCGAGTATTAAGATGTACGGCTGGAACCAATGGTGAAGACATGTGAGCAACTAAAGAAATTCCGCTCGCCCAAAATTTTCCACTTGCAGCAGCGGGAATTTCTTTGCGAAATTCTTCGCTAAATTCTCCGTAAACTTCCGAAAAATTTACCCCAACTTTTTCGAAGACGTTGCCGTTCATCACAGACATCTCGCCATTTCCGCCGCCAGGACGATCCCAATTTTTGCGACGAAATTTTCCAGGATTTTGAGCGCCAAACTCTTCCTCAATTTTTTCAAATTCTGCGCAAATTTTGTCGCGCAAATTTTTAAACCACTCCTTGGTTAGTTGTTGTTTTTCCTTGAGATTCATGGCTTTAGACTGATTGTTTTTGCATTAGAAACACAAAAGCTACTTCCCAAAAATGAACTTTAAATCAGATTTCCTTCGTGAATTTTTTGAGCGCGGATTTTTTGCTCAAGCAACACATCAAGAAGAATTGGACGAATCACTATCGAGCGAAAGAATCACCGCTTACATCGGTTTTGACTGCACCGCAAAATCACTTCACGCCGGCAGTTTGATTCAAATCATGATTCTGCGCCTCCTACAAAAACATGGTCACAAACCTATTTTGCTACTTGGCGGCGGCACGACAAAAATTGGTGATCCTTCAGGAAAAGACGAGGCGCGTCAAATTTTATCTGATCAAAAAATCTTCGAAAATCTCGCCGGAATTAAAAAAACTTTAGAGAAATTTATTCGTTTTGGTGGTGGCGCTTCCGATGCAATAATGGTCAATAACGATGACTGGCTACGTCACTTAAATTACATCGATTTTTTGCGAGATATTGGTCGCCATTTTTCAGTAAATCGCATGCTTGGATTCGATTCAGTAAAACTGCGTTTGGAACGTGAACAGCCACTCTCTTTCCTCGAGTTCAATTACATGATTTTGCAGGCTTACGACTTTTTCGAGTTAAACAAAAAATATGGCTGCGCTCTACAAATTGGAGGTTCAGATCAGTGGGGAAATATTTTGAATGGCGTTGAATTGATCAGAAGAGTTTCGGCCAAAGAATCTTTCGGATTAACATCTCCGCTGCTCACAACTTCAAGCGGAGCAAAAATGGGAAAGACTTCTGATGGCGCGGTTTGGCTTGATGAATCGATGCTTTCACCCTTCGATTATTTCCAATATTTCAGAAATACTCACGATGCCGATGTCAGCAGATTCCTGAAGCTTTTCACTGATTTAGAACTTTCCGAAATCGCTGATTTAGAAAAAGGAAACATCAACGAAGCCAAGAAAATTCTAGCTTTTGAGGCTACAAAAATCTGTCACGGCGAAAAATCAGCAAATGAAGCCCTGCAAAAAGCTCACGAAATTTTCGTCTCAAAAAACTCTGCCGCCTTTGAAACGAAAGAGTTTTTGATAGAAAAAAAACTTACAGAAATTTTAAAAGATTTAGAGGTGACTGCTTCCTTGGGCGAAGCCAAAAGATTGATCGAAGGAAAGGCTCTCAAAGTTAACGGGGAAGCTGTTCTAGATCCTAATTTTCAGTTTAATCAGGCTGGCAAATTTGACCTGTCGATCGGTAAGAAAAAATTCTTCAAAATTTTAATAAAATAAGATGACCAAAAAAATCACCGGCATCGGCAATGCAATCGTCGACATATTGTGCAAAGTTGATGACTCCTTCCTTACCTCGCAATCCTTAGTAAAAGGCTCGATGTCTTTAATTAATGAAAAAAAAGCGATCGAATTAACTAAGCTCAAAATGGAGAAAATAAGCTCTGGCGGATCAGTAGCAAATACGATGTCGATCCTAGCACAGATGAACTGTGACTCCTATTTTATTGGCAAAGTTGGTTCCGACGAATTTGGCCAAAAATTCATCAAAGAATTCGAAGAAATTGGTGGAAAGTTTGTAGGCGAGAATTCTTACGACCAAGCATCTGCAAAATCTTTTGTCTTAATCACTCCCGATGCGCAGCGCACCATGTGCACTTACCTCGGCTGCGCTCCACAAATCAACATGAGTGATATCGATGAAAAAAATCTCAAGAACTCTGATTTTCTTTATGTGGAAGGATATTTGTGGGATAATCCCGAGACCATCGAAGCGCTTCGTAAAGCAATCTCTTCAGCCAAAAAACGCGGCACAAAAGTTATTTTTTCTCTTTCGGATTCTTTCTGCGTCTCAAGACACAAAGAAGATTTTTTAAATCTTCTTCCCGATCTCGACATCTTATTTGCCAATGAAAGCGAAGCCTTAGAACTGATCTGCGAAAAAGAATATTCTAGTGATAAATTATTCGAATTCTTCTCGCGAAATTCAGATCTCATCGCGGTCGTAACTAGATCTAGCAAGGGTTCTTCCGTATTTGGTTACGGCAGTGTGCTTGAAATACCAACCGACTTAATTCCTAATATTCTCGACGCCACTGGCGCGGGTGATGCCTTTGCAGCTGGCTTCCTTTATGGAATCATCAATGATTTCGACTTAGAGAAATCTGCAAAATACGGCAATATTCTTGCTGGAAATATCATCCAAAAAGTTGGTGCTCGATTCAGTAAAGAAGAGATTCAAAAGATTAAATTCTCATGACACTCTGGACAAAATCTGAAATAATCGAGGCTTTGTCTGAAGAGCTTATCGAACAAAATATTCCTGATAATTTTGAAGTTGATGAAGTCTTAATCGACAGTCGCAAAACTTCAAAAAACGGACTTTTTATTGCGCTAAAAGGCGAGAAAAATGATGGGCATGATTTTATCGATCAGGCCATCACTAATGGCTGCAAGACTATTTTAATCGACAAACCAAATTCCAACCCACAACAAATAAAAATTCTTGTCAGAGATACTTTTACCTCTCTCTACAAACTTGCCAAATTTGCACGCAAAAGAAGTAAGGCAAAAATTATCGGCCTTACCGGTTCTGTAGGTAAAACCGGCACAAAAGATATGCTTGAGTTAGCCTTTAAAACTCAGGGCAAAACTTTCGCCACATTAGGAAATCTTAACAATCATTTTGGCGTTCCACTTTCTCTCTGTAACTTTCCGCGCGACTGCGATTACGGAATTTTTGAAATGGGGATGAATCATGCCGGAGAAATTGAGCCACTTTCAAAACTTGTTAAGCCGCACCTCGCGATCATCACTAATGTTGGTCCCGTTCACATCGAATTTTTCAAAAACGAAGAGGGAATCGCCGCAGCAAAAGCAGAAATTTTTTCTGGATTAATCGAAGAAAAAATTGCTCTGATTAATTTTGATAATCCTCATTTTGAGTTTTTGAAGCAACGCTCTCAAGGCTTGAAGATGTTTTCTTTTGGCAAAAAAAATGGCGCCAATTATCAAATTTTAAGCAATTCGATCGAAGCAAAATTAGCGAACGGCAAAAATATTTCTTATCAAATCAACTCCCAACATCCGGCAATAATTTTTAACTCCATCATCGTCGTTGCTTGCCTCGACTTGCTTGGAAGTGATTTTGAAAAGGGAATTTCTGCATTAAAAAATTTACAGAACAAAGAAGGTCGCGGGAAAATTATTGAATGGAATGGGATTCCAATAATCGATGAAAGCTACAATGCCAGCTTACCTTCAATGCGCGCTGGACTTGAATATGCCTCCAATCAGAAAAAATTTCTCGGCAAAAAAAGGGTTGTTGCCTTGCTTGGCGACATGCTTGAACTCGGAGAAAAATCTGCAGAAATTCACGAAAAAACCGTTAACCTCTTATCTGAGTTTAACATTGATTTTGCTGTATTGGTCGGAGAAAAAATGTCAGCTGCCGCAAAAAATCTTCCTAAAAATTCTTATCAAACTTTCTCAAATTCATCGAGCGCAAGTCTTGCGATCAAGGACTTGCTAAGAGACGGAGATATTCTTTACGTCAAAGGCTCTCGTGGAATGAAAATGGAAAACATAATCAAAGGCCTAACAAGTGTTCACTAGTTTTATCTCTCAACATCTCTGGCTCCAAGCCTTTGTTTGCTTAGCTTCATCTTACATCATCGGATTTTTTACCACCAAAAAATACATCGATTTTGTTCACAAAAAAACAACACTCTTTCAACCAATTCGTGATGTTGGACCAGAATCTCACCTCAAGACAAAACAAAAAACCGCAACGATGGGCGGGATTTTTATCCTTCTTTCCACTCTAATAACCACGCTGCTTTTTATCGATTTTTCTAATCGCTACGTTCTTGTTGCTTGCGTGATTTTCTTAACTTTTGCCGCAATCGGTCTGGCTGATGATTTAGCGAAAGTTCTTTACAGAAATACCAAAGGCGTGCGTGGTAGTGTTAAGATCGTAATTCAATTCGCGATCATTTGTATCGCATTCTTGTGGCTGGGAGCGATCGATGAAATTCATTTCAAAAATCGTATTTTTCTGCCCTTTGGTGACGGCCATTTTATTTATCTTGGTCTCGTTCTTTACGTGCTTTTCGTTAATGTCGTAATAGTCGGAACTTCCAACGCAGTTAACTTAACTGATGGTCTCGATGGCCTAGTTTCAGTACCTGCAATCATCAGTCTTGGCTGTTTAATTTTACTAATTTACGCGTCATCAACTCCCGAACTTGCAGTCAGCTTCAAGGTTCCTCACGTAAAATTTTCCGGAGAATTAATATTTTTTTGCATCGCTTTAATCGGATCCATTCTTGCTTTTTTTACTTTCAATCTCCGACCAGCAAAAATTTTTATGGGTGATGTGGGAAGTCTAGCGATCGGCTCCGTTCTTGGTTTAATCGCCATTATCGTCAAACAAGAATTCATCTTTTTTGTGATTTCGATTGTCTTCGTCTGCGAGGCAGTTTCAGTAATTTTACAAGTCAGCTCCTACAAAATTCGTAAAAAAAGAATCTTCTTAATGGCTCCTCTTCACCATCATTTCGAGAAAAAAGGCTGGAGCGAACAAATCGTCGTAAATCGCTTCTGGCTTGCTTCTTTAGGATTTGCAGCTCTGGGAATGGGAATATTTTTGCTTTAGAAAATGACAAAAAAACCTCGCGTCTATCTTTACGACTCAACCCTACGCGACGGCGCACAGACTAGCACCGTCAATTTCAGCGTGCGCGACAAATTCGAAATTGCGAAGCAACTCGACATGCTTGGAATCGATTACATCGAGGGCGGCTGGCCTGGTGCGAATCCAACTGATGATGAATTTTTTGCTAATCTTCCGAAGTTAAAAAAATCACGATTTTCTGCTTTTGGCATGACGCGTCGCAATAGCTCTTCAGCCTCTAACGACGCAGGTTTGAGCGCCCTTATTAACGCTGATACTAAGTCGATTTGTATCGTCGGAAAATGCTGGGATTTTCACTTAACTCACGCACTCAATATTTCCGAAGAAGAAAATCGGAAAATGATTTCCGACTCAATCGCGCAAATCGTAAAAAAGAAAAAAGAAGCGATGTTCGATGCCGAACATTTTTTTGACGGCTACAAAGCAAATCCAAAATTTGCCCTACGCACAATTAAAGCAGCTTATGAAGCCGGAGCCAGATGGATCGTGCTTTGCGACACTAATGGCGGAACTTTGCCAAATGAAATTTCTCGCATCGTTAAAGAAATTACCAAACACATTCCTGGCGAAAATTTAGGAATTCATTGTCACAACGACACTGGCAACGCAGTCGCCAACTCACTCGCCGCGGTTGAAGCAGGAGCAAGACAAATTCAGGGAACTATCAACGGACTTGGTGAGCGTTGCGGCAATGCAAATTTAATCAGCCTAATTCCGACTTTAGTTTTGAAGCTCGGATTCGATGTTGGCATCGAAGAAAAAAACTTAAAAAACCTGACCAAAGTTTCTCATTTTCTCGACGATCTTTTGAATAAAGAAACTGACAAATTTGCGCCATATGTCGGCTTCTACGCCTTCGCGCACAAAGGCGGATTACATGTTTCTGCGGTCGAAAAAAATCCCCAATGTTACGAACATGTCGCGCCCCAAAAAGTTGGCAATCATCGCCAAATAATGATCTCAGATCAAGCGGGTCGCTCCAACATTGTTTCTCGTTTGAAGGAAATTGGCATCGAAACCAAACATGCGGCAGATTTGGTAACAAAAGTAAAAGAGCTCGAGGCGCAAGGCTACGCCTACGATTCCGCTGATGCGAGCTTCGAAATCCTCGCCAAAAAATCTCTCAGCACTGTTCCAAATTTTTTCGATTTGATTTCATTTCGTGTTCTCGATGAACAAGGAAAATCCTCGGAAGCAACCATCAAAATTCGTGTCGGAAATAAAATTACGATGTCAGTTGCCGAAGGAAATGGGCCAGTCAACGCACTCGACAAAGCCTTGCGCAAAAGTCTCGCACGCAAATATCCGAGCTTAAAAAATGTACGATTGACTGATTACAAAGTTAGAATTTTGACTCCGTCTGCAGGCACGAAAGCCTTGACCCGCGTGCAAATTGAATCTTCCGACGAGACCGGAAAAAAATGGTCAACAATCGGAGTTTCTGAAAACATCGTTGAAGCCTCCTTCCGCGCCCTCAATGATTCGATTACCTATAAATTGATGAAGGAATAATTGTAAAAATTTTGTTAACTCAAAATTTTTCTCGCTTTTGATTTCACTTAGATCGGTAAAAAAACGATTTGTTGGAAGATATTTTTGGAAATTTCCTTTTTTAGTTTTGCTGCTTTTTTTACAAAACAGAACTCGTTTGGCTTCGAGATCTATCTCAACTTCTTTCGCAGCTCCGACCAATATTTTAGCCTCTTTTGCAGGTCTCGCTCAAACCCCCTTTCATTTGGTTCGTAGAATTTTTGGCGACTCAATTCAGCGGGAAAAAACTCCTGACCAGAAAAGCAATCTGGCGTGTCGTGATCATAAATATAGCCATCTCCAAAGCCTTGCTCCTTCATCATTTTTGTTGGCGCGTTTAAAATATTTTTCGGCGGCAAAAGATGAGAAGTGCGAGAAGCCTCGCTAATTGCGGCTTTGTGAGCTAAGTAAGAGGCGTTGGATTTCGGTGACGTCGCACAATAAATCGTTGCATGAGAAAGCGCGTAATCACCTTCGGGACTTCCCAAAAAATCATAATTTTCTTTCGCAGCCATTACTTGCAGCAAAGCATTTGGGTCGGCGAGGCCAATATCCTCAGTCGCAAAACGCGCGAGGCGACGCAAAATGTAGTAAGGATCTTCTTTGGCTTCGAGCATTCGCGCTAGATAATACAAGGCCGCATCAACATCAGAACCACGCAAAGATTTGTGGAAGGCGCTGATTAAGTTAAAATGAAAATCGCCTTTTTTATCAAAATGCGCGGCACGTTTAGAAATTATTTTTAGTAATTTTTCGGACGAAATTTTTTCTTTCGTAGCGAGTGAAAATAAAATCTCACAAACATTCAGCAAATATCGTGCATCGCCGCAAGCTAGATCAATCAAGGCTTCGCGACCATCTTCGGTTAGAGGTAATTCTTTTTTTAAAACTTTTTCTGCGCGCTTGAGAATTTTAGCGAGAGCAACTTCATCGAGCATTTTTAATGTCACAACTTTGCAGCGCGAAAGTAGTGCGGCATTGAGTTGGAACGAAGGATTTTCTGTTGTCGTGCCAATTAAAGTGATGGTGCCGTCTTCGATCGCGGGAAGAAAAAGATCTTGTTGGGTTTTGTTGAAATGATGGATTTCGTCGATCATCAAAAGGGTTTTGCCGCTTTTTGCGGGGGCTTCGACAAGCTCAGCCTGACGGTTATTGTGAGCTAATCTTGCGGCGTGCTCGATCACTTTTCTAACTTCAGCTACGCCAGAATTAATCGCCGAAAGCGCGACAAATTCTGCATCAGAAATTTTTGCTAAGGATTTAGCGATCGTTGTTTTACCTACTCCCGGAGGCCCCCAGAGAATCATTGAGGGAATATTTTTACTCTCAGAAATCAGCGACAAAATTCCCGCATCACCAATTAAATGATCCTGCCCAATCAAATCAGAAAGGCTTTCGGGACGTATTAGATCGGCTAATGGTTGCTGCTGATTTTTCATTTTTTGATCGAAGAAAATAATTTGTCTGGGGTGGCAAAATAGAAGGTCGCAACTTAGTTTGAGCTCACCCTTCAATTTTTAAAAACTAAACTATGACCAAAGAAACTTCCGATAATTCTTTCAGTAAAGACGTTCTCGATTCAAAAATTCCTGTGCTCGTTGATTTCTGGGCGCCTTGGTGCGGACCATGCCGCCAACTTTCGCCAATTGTTGATGAAGTTGCGAAAGATTTCGAAGGCAAAATCGCAGTGTTCAAATGTAATGTTGATGAAAATCCTGAAACTCCATCGAAGTATATGGTAAGAGGAATCCCAGCCTTAATAATTTTCAAAGATGGTAAGGTTGTCGACACCAAAGTTGGCTCTCTACCAAAACCAGCTTTGATCGAATGGATAAGAAAAAATTCTTAAAAAGTTCCTGCGAATATTATCGAAATTCCAACTCGCTGATTGTGAAAGTAGGATGCGAGTTGGAATTTTTTTTGCTTGGAGCAAATAATTCGCAAGTCGACGAATTCATTGCCGAATTGCAAAATAAAGATTGGCAAGTTGAGAGGGAGAGAGGCGCGAGCCAAATAGAAATCAAAACTGATTTTACTGCTGATTTAGAAGCCCTTTGTATTGAGCTCGAGGAGAAAAAAAAATTCGTAAGAAATCTTGCTACAGAAAAAAAATTAATCGCCTCTTTTGCCGCACAGCCATTTCTTGATGATTGCGGTAGCGCCTTACAGTTCAATATCTCGCTGCACAACTCAGATGATGAAAATATTTTTTTAACTGACGAAAAAATTCTGCAAAACTCGATCGATTCTTTACTCAACTTCACCAATCAAATGATGATTTTTTTGGCGCCAAAAAAAGAGGATTATTTGCGTTTTTCGCGCGAGATAAATCAGAAACTTTTTCAAAAAGGAAAATTTACTGCGCCAATAAATTTGAGCTTTGGAAATGATAATCGTACCTGCGCGATTCGGATCAAAAAAACAAAAACAGGAAAAAGATTGGAATATCGAGTAGCCTCTGCTGACGCTGATCCTTGGCTTTGTATTTCCGCTATTATTCTTGCCCTAACACAAAAATCTCCAAACAAATTTACGCCAATTTTTGGCAACTCTTTTGAAGAAAAATTTCTGCTAAAAGAGATTATTCAGAGTTTAGAAGAGGCCGAAAAAGAATTTCAAAAGGAAGAAAATTTTATTCAAAAATTCTTCTCAAGGTAAGGATTAATTGATTAGATCAAAAAGAAGCAGCGAATCAAAAAATAAAAAACTGATCAGATCTCGATCTCTTGCTACCTGATTTTTTCAACAACATTCACTGGCAATAAAATAAAATATCTACCTTGCGAAGCTGTGTAGGATGCAAGCTCTTCAGCCTTATCGCCGTAGCCAAAAAATATGTCGCCACGAATTGTTCCTTTGATTGCCGAGCCAGTATCTTGGGCTATAAAAAGATGTGAGTAATTTTCCGTTGAGCCATCTTTCTTCTTTAAATTTGTTTCAAGCCAAAGCGGCATGCCGTAGGGAATAACATCGCTATCAACAGCAAGAGAGCGCTCCGCAGTAAGTGGAACACCCTGTCCTCCAACAATGTATTCACCGTCTGCAATTCTAAAGAAGGTGTAAGCGGAGTTGATATTCATGGCTTCATCAGCTTTATCGGGATTAGCTTTTAACCAGTTTCTCACTGATTCGGCATTCATCTGATTGCGATTCAAATATTTGTGATCGACTAGGTAATTAGAAATTCCGCTAAAAGGCTGATTGTTTTTCGCCGCGAAGGCGACGTGAATTTCTGCACCATTATCCATTTTAATTCTTCCCGAACCTTGGATATGCATAAAAAAAAGATCAGCTTTATTATCGACGTAAAGAAGTTCTAAACCCTTACCATCGAGTGCTCCATCTTCAATTTCAGCGCGACTAAAATAAGGTTCAGAAGTTAGATCACGAGGCTTGGCATAAAGAGGATATTGATATTTTTCAGTTTTAACTTTGCTGCCATTGAGCGAGGCTTCGTAATATCCAGTAAATAATCCAGTACTGCGTCCAAGACGAGTCTCAACTAAAAATGGCCTGAACCAATTTTCAAAAAAGTTCTTGGCTTGTCCGTTACTCATTGTTTTTACAAGATCAGCAATATCACAAACATCGCGAAAATCTCCAACCTTAATATCACCGATTTGACCACCAATCAAGCGGCTCTGAGGCATTTTGGCAAATTTATTGCAGGAGTGAATAAAGGCCTGAATAGCTTTTTTGTGATCATCATTTTCCCATTGTGCCAAGTCAGAAAATTCAACTTGTGTAAGATTTACGTCACCTTTGCCACTGATTGAAATGCGCTGAGAAACCAAACAAGAAGAAAGTAGAACAACTAATATTAGTGCGATGCGCGGCATGATTTATGATTTTTGATTTCAGATTTCTGATTTTAGAATGGCGACTAAATCTCAGATCTAAAATCTAAAATCAAAAACTTCATGTCTCTCCAATGTGGAATCGTCGGACTTCCTAACGTCGGCAAATCAACTTTATTCAACGCACTTACTCAAACCGCCGCAGCACAAGCTGCCAACTATCCTTTTTGTACAATTGAGCCCAATGTCGGTCGCGTAAATGTGCCTGACGAACGTATGGAAAAATTGAGCAAAATCGCTGGATCGCAAACAATTATTCCAGTTCAAATTGAGTTTGTAGATATTGCTGGATTAGTACGTGGAGCGAGCAAAGGCGAGGGTTTGGGCAATCAATTTCTTTCGCACATTCGCGAGGTTGATGCAATTATTAACGTCGTACGTTGCTTCGATGATGAAAATATTACTCACGTTGAAAACTCGGTCGATCCACTGCGCGACATCGAATTGATTCAGCTCGAACTGATTATTGCCGATCTCGAAAGTTTGGAAAAAAGAATTCCAGCGATGGAAAAAAAGGCGAAGCAAGAAAAGGATCTCGCTGCACAAATCGAAATGGCAAAAAGAGTTTTGCTAGTTTTAAAGGAAGGAAAAGCTGCGCGTTTAACTGAAGTAAAAACAGTAGAAGAAGAAAAAATATTACATGCTTTGCAGCTAATCACCTCTAAGCCGCAACTCTTCGTCTGCAACTTAAAAGAAAACGAAATCTCTGGAAATAAATATTCCGAACTAGTCGAAAAATTTGGCAAAGCTAACGGTTACAAAGTTCTAAAAATCTGCGCGCAAATTGAAGCGGAAGTTGCTTCGCTCGAAACCGCGGAAGAGAAAAAAGAATTTCTTG
Organism: Pseudomonadota bacterium; assembly: GCA_018970485.1. Classification (GTDB taxonomy): domain Bacteria; phylum Pseudomonadota; class Alphaproteobacteria; order Rickettsiales; family UBA1997; genus UBA2645. Next base: position 53,643 of record JAGWWH010000003.1, read on the forward strand.
AATCAGTCGGGCTTAAGGAAACCGGCCTTGCACAGATCATCAAAAATTCTTACGAGCTACTTGAGTTAATAACTTTCTTCACCGTCGGCCCAAAAGAATGTCACGCTTGGACTTTGAAAAAAGGTGGAAGCGCGCCGAAAGCTGCAGGTGTAATTCACACTGATTTTGAAAAAGGATTTATTCGTGCCGAGACAATTTCATACCAAGATTACGTTTCTTTTAGCGGCGAAGAAGGTGCGAAGAATGCAGGAAAATTAAGGCTCGAAGGCAAAGAATACATCACTCAAGATGGCGACGTGTTTCACTTTAGATTTAACGTTTAGAAAAATTATTTTGGCAAATAACCCAACAACAAAACTGCTTAATTAACAAAAAATGTACTCAAAAAAACTTCAGGAAATTATTCGCGTTGATCATGCTGGAGAGTTTGGCGCAAAGGTAATTTACGCTGGGCAAATCGCTGCTCTGAAGCTAAAAAAAGACTTCGAAACTCTGAAAATAGTTGAAGAGATGAAGAAGCATGAAGATGTGCACTTTGATTTTTTTGATGCCGAAATTCGCGAGAGAAAAATTCGACCAACAGCAATGCAACCAATTTGGAAAGTTGGTGGATTCGCTCTTGGATTTTTTACTGCACTAGTCGACAAAAGAGCGGCAATGGCCTGTACTACAGCGGTTGAAGAGGTGATCGACGAACACTACAAATCACAACTCGATGCGATTGAAAATGAGGAAGAATTAAAAAATAAAATCGAAAATTTCCGTCAAGAAGAGTTAGAACATCGTGACATCGGCTATGAAAATCATGCTGCTGATTTAAAATATTTTAAACCCCTGACCCGCTTTATAAAAACAACCACAAAACTCGCGATTGCGGTTTCAAAGAGAATTTAAACTTATCACTAATCAAACAGAGTCGAAGGCAAGGAAAGTTTGGTAAAATATTTTTATTCCGACCTCACTTAATCAACAAAAAATCAATCTAAAAACTCAGCAACAAAAAAGGCGGGATCCCTATCGGAACCCCGCCCCTCTTTACTTTTTAGATTTTTTACTTTCGCAACAAAACTAATTTTTCTTTTTAGCTGCTACTTTTTTAACGGCTGGTTTTTTAGCTACTGCTTTTTTAGCAACTGGCTTTTTAGCAACCACTTTTTTTACAACTTTTTTAGCTACTACTTTTTTAGCGACTGCTTTTTTAGCCACTGGTTTTTTAGCAACTACTTTTTTGGCAGCTGGTTTTTTAGCAGCTGGTTTTTTAGCGACCATGATAATTATTTATTAAATTTTTGACCAATGAGAATAGTAATTTCGAAGAGTAAAATCAACAAAACCGCTAAACTCAGCTGACTCACGACATCAGGTGGAGTAAGGATCGCGGCCACCACAAAGATGATCACAATCCAATATCTTCTCTTCCGTCTCAAGTCATTGGCCGACAACAAATCAAGTCTGATTAATAAAAGCAACAAGATTGGAAACTGAAATGCGACGCCAAATCCAAGCAGTAAATTTTCGACAAAATTTAGGTACTCACTCAACCTCGTTTCGAGCTGAATAGAAAAATTAGCAGAGCTGGCGAGCCCTTGAACCTCAAAGCTCGCGAAGAATTGCAAAGCGAGCGGTAAAATAAAAAAATAAGCAAAAATTGCGCCGCACAAAAATAAAAACGGTGAGAAAAAAATTATCAGCAAAATATTTTTTTTCTCATTTTTGTAGAGAGCCGGCGACAAAAAAAGATAAATTTCTGCGAGAAAAATCGGCGTAGAAAAAAATAATGCTGAAGAAAAAGAAAGTTTGAGATAGGTCACGAAAGCTTCAGCAGGGCTGGTGTAGATCAGTTTACGATTTTGCTGATTTGAAATTTCGATGAATGGCTGCAAAAGAATTTCATAAATTTTTTGTGCAGAAAAATAGCAGACGGCAAAAGCAACGCAGAAAAAAATTACTGAAAAAATTACGCGTGAACGAAGTTCGCGAAGATGTTCTTGAAGTGTCATTATGCTAATTCCCATCTTGCTTTTGGTTTGAAATTTAAGTCGTCGACAAATCCTAATTTTAATTTTTCTACACCTGCCCAAGCGACCATCGCGGCATTGTCGGTACACAAAGAAATTGGTGGAGCGATTACTTTTATCTGGTGCGCCAGCGCCCAATTCTCTAAGCGTGAATAGATGTAACGATTTGCAGCAACACCGCCAGCAATTATTAAATTTTTTGTTGGTTGCGGGCTGTTGGCGAGAACATTATTTAATCTGTTTAAAATGATTTCGCAGACAATTTTTTGGAAAGATGCGCAAATATCAGCGCGATCTTTTTCACTTAATTTTTGTGGAGTTGTGAAGTGAGAAAAATTTTCTCCAGTAAGTTTTTCTACTTCACGACGCACTGCAGTTTTGAGTCCAGAAAAAGAAAATGCGAAACGATGTGCTTCATCTTTTGAGTCGAGAAGTGGTCTCGAAAATTTAAAACGATTTTCATCACCAAGCTTCGCGAGCTTCTCCACCGCTGGTCCGCCGGGATAAGTTAATCCAACCATTTGCGCGATTTTATCGAAAGCTTCGCCGAGAGCGTCATCAATTGTTTCACCAAGTTTTTCGTAATCACCAACTCCGCGCGCAAATAAAATTTGGCAATGCCCTCCGGAAATTAAGAGTAACAAATAAGGAAATTTTAATTCGTTAGTAAGTCGCGCCGTCAAGGCGTGAGCCTCCAAATGATTCACCGCCAAAAAAGGTTTTTGAAAAATCGAAGCCAAAGTTTTTGCCGCCATCATTCCAACAATTACTCCGCCAATTAAACCCGGACCAGAAGTTGCTGCGAAGCCATCGATCTCTTCTAATTTTAAATTTGCTTCTTTGAGCGCTTGTAAAATCAGATCGTCAATAATCTCCACATGACCACGCGCCGCAAGCTCTGGAATCACTCCGCCGTATTTTTCATGCAGCTTGATTTGCGAATTAAGTGCGTGAGCCAAGATATTTTTTTGATCATCAACAATCGCGACAGCAGTTTCATCGCAGGAAGTTTCAATGCCGAGAATTTTCATTACTTAAATAAATCTGAATGCGTTCCAGTGCACTCGAGAATTAATTCATCCTCTGTGACTTGATAAATTAACAACCAATCCGGCTCGATATGTAACTCTCGCGAGCCTTCATATTCACCGACTAGTCTGTGGTCGCGATATTTGTGAGGTAGTTTTTTATCAGAAATTATCAGCCCAACTACTTCTCGAAATTTACTCTCATCTCCTCCCCTCTTCATCATTAATTTAAATTCTTTTTTGAAGCGGTTTGTACGAGTGATGGTTTTCATTTTATTGCCTGCGGGTTAGTTGCTATTCGATTCTGACAAGATCTCTTTAGACCAAAAATATCATCGTTTAAAATGAAGATTTCAGATCCTTCATTAGCTGATCAACATTGGCGTAGGATTTTAGCCCACCCTTCTTCTTCCTACTTTCTTCAAGCGCTCTCACCGTTTCTTTTTTCAAAACTCTCACCACACCATCATCACGAATAAGAATTTTTTCTTTTGAGCGGATTGCATCTAGCACATAATCCTTGATTGAAACGCCCATGTGAACAGCGGCTAACTTCAACATTTTGTAGTCATGCTCGGGAATTTCGATTGTCATTTTAGTCATGTTTTACCTGTAAATATGTTAAACCAGAAATACAGCTTTACAGGAAAACGGTAAAAGACAAGGAGCAGCTAATGGTGATAAACATCGATATTCCCAAAGCGCGTAAATTCTGCGTCAAAGAATAAATCGATGGTTCCAACTGGGCCGTTACGTTGTTTTGCGATAATCACTTCAGTGCGATGTGCAACTTCTTGCATGCGCGTTTTCCACTCATTGAATTTTTCTACTTCACTCTCCGCCGGACGTTTGCGCTCTAAATAATAACCGTCGCGATAGATGAAGGCGACAACGTCGGCATCTTGTTCGATTGATCCTGATTCACGCAGATCAGAAAGTTGCGGACGCTTATCTTCACGCTGCTCAACCGCACGCGAAAGTTGTGAAAGAGCAATCACCGGAATATTAAATTCTTTGGCGAGTGCCTTCATGCCTTGGGTAATTTCCGAAATTTCCTGCACGCGATTTTCGCTCGCACGAGTTGAAACGCCGTGAACCAGCTGCAAATAATCAATCACCAATAAAGAGAGATTGTGTTTACGCACCATTCTGCGCGCTCTGGTGCGAATTGCTGCGATTGAGAGTGCTGGCGTGTCGTCGACAAAAAAAGGTAACTTGGAAATTTCCGCTGAGCGCGTTGCGATCACTTCCCATTCATGTTCGCTGATTTGACCATTTCTGAATTTTGTCGCATTGATGCTGCATTCCGTTGAAAGTACACGCGCCGCAACTTGATCAGCCGACATTTCTAGCGAGAAAAATCCCACCGCCTTTTTTTCTTTTTGCTCAACGACGTCCTTGTTCATTATTTTACAAGCATTGAGTGCCACCTGAATTCCTAAACTCGATTTACCCATCGAAGGACGACCGGCGAGAATAATTAAATCCGACTGCTGCATGCCGCCGAGAATTTTATCGAGATCCGTCAAGCCAGTAGAAACGCCACTAATGTGACTATCACGCTGTCTGGCTAATAAAGTTTTATTCAGAGTTTCGGTGAGCGAAGAAGAGATGCTGCGAAAATCACCACGACCATTTCCGTGTTCAGAAAGTTTGAAGAGAGTTGCTTCCGCTAATTCAATTTGTTGCGTTGCTGTAGTTTTTTCTTCAGTGGCGTAAATACGATTAACGATATCCTCGCCAACCATCGCCAATTCACGCTTCATCGCCAAATCGTGAATGACACGACCGTAATCAGAAATATCAATAATGGCAGATGCCGCCGACAAAAGATTCGCCAAATAAAGTGCGCCGCCGACTGCTTTTATTGTCGGATCAGATTCAAAAAATTGTTTGAGCGTAACTTGATTGGCGATGATTTCGATCTTGTCGATGTGATGAATAATCTGCGCGTAAATCTTCTGATGCGCCGGCTCATAAAAATGCTCCACCCGCAAAAATTCTGAGACGCGATTTAAATATTCGTTGTTGAGAATAATCGTGCCAAGCACCGCCTGCTCTGCTTCGATGTTGAATAGTTCTTTGCGAGTTTCTTTTTCCATTTTTGTAAATCTCTATTGCATCACTCTCTAATTTATCACCCCGTCGAATGACGAGGTCCATTTAGCTGCGAGTAGTTTTGTAAAAAATTAAATACTGAATTTGTGACAAGGTGAATCCCGTAATTTCGACGGGGTGACATTTGGGATAATATTTGAGAGCAACTTAAGCTTGGGATATTCAATTTGAACGGGAATTTTTTAACAATTCTCGGGATCTGCGCCTACGCAGGAGTAACATTTAAACCATGTCGTCATCCTTGAATTACACAGCAATTTGAGGATCTCAGGAGTTGAGCACTTACTCCCAACGTCATCCCCGCGAAGGCGGGGATCCAGGAGAACTACCCTAATATTTAATTAGTATGCTGTCCCCGGATTAATTAAATTGTCCCCGGATTAATTCAGGAGAACTACCCTAATATTTAATTAGTATGCTGTCCCCGGATTAATTAATTCTAAATAGCATCAAAGACCAACTCATTACTTTTGGCAGTAATCGAAATATTGAAACAATACTAAAAAGTAACTTATCCACGTCGGATGAGAATAATCCGAATACGAACAATCCGCAGGAATAATCCGGTGACGAATAATCCGGTGACAATAATCCGGTGACAGTATACCAATTCTCATCCCCCCCTCAAATCCTAATCAATCTCTTCGCTAGACCACTCCCCACCAACGACTTCATCTGCGAAATCGCGATCTCGTTTAGTTTTTTTATCCTCTCACCTTGAGGTAATTTTTGCTTGATCAGAATTGAATTAAGACTTTCCAAATTCGTCATCGCAACAAGCTGCTCTAAGCTCGCATTATCTCTTAAATTTCCTTCAAGATTAGGATTTTCATCACGAAATTCAGTGGCGGTTTTGCCGAATAAAGCGACGTTTAGTAGATCTGCTTCGCCAGCATAAATTGCCGATGTTTGTTGCTTTGAAATTATCTGCGGAATCAGATTTTCTTTGATGGCGTCGGTGTGAATGCGGTAATTTATTTTCGCTAAAGTGCGCTGCAAATTCCATTCGAGTTTGAGGCGGGAATTTTCATCTTCTTTGAGATGTTGGAATTCTTTGATGAGATAAAATTTAAACTCAGCTGAAACCCAAGAAGCAAATTCAAAGGCGATATCTTTGTAAGCATAAGTGCCGCCTTATCTTCCGGCTGCAGCTTTCAAGCCAATCGCGCCGGTTTTTTCAACCCATTCTTTGACGCTGATTTTGTAATTATTCAATCCGGCCCGACTTTTAATTATGGCAAATTCGCCATAAATTTGGATTGTAAACACTTTCCCAGATGCCGAGGAACTCAACGGTATTGCGATTTCTTAACCAGTCAGAAATGAAGAATTCACCGTCTTTAGCTCGCAACATATCAGTGAGGGAGATGTAGTCGCCTTCTTCAGATTGCAAAATTGTGACTTCAATATTTTTTACCGTGATGGTTTGGTTTTTGTTTTTTCATGGGTGATGAAAATTTGGTTAAAGATTTAAGGGTTTTTTAGGACTACTCCACCGTCACCGACTTCGCTAAATTCCGCGGTTGATCAACATCATTTCCTTTGAAAAGCGCAACGTAGTAAGCGAGTAGCTGCGTTGAAATCACTGGCAGCAAGGCTTCTTGGATGATTCCAGAAGTCTCAGGAATCTCTAATTTTGCCGCGGCCATTTTGCCGAATTGTTCGATTCCTAAGCGGTCACTGATGAAGATTATTTTTCCACCGCGGGCGTTAACTTCTTCGGCGTTTGAAACTGTTTTTTCGAATAAATTATTTCTCAAATTTCCTTTGGGCGCGAGAACAATTACCGGCATTTTTTTGTCGATTAGAGCGATCGTTCCGTGCTTCAATTCTCCGGCGGCAATTCCTTGTGCGTCGATGTAGGAAAGTTCGCGCATTTTGAGCGCGGCTTCAAAAGAAGTTACCTGCGAAATTCCGCGACCGATGTAGAGCATGTGTTTAGCGCTGGTCAGAGTTTTTGCGACTTTTTTGATGTTTCTGATGTTGGTTTGTTCAAGTAGACGACTGATCTTCAATCCAGATTCTGCAAGCTCTTGCAGTAATTTTATTTTTTGTTTTGGCGAAACTTTGCCGCGCAAAAATCCGAAATGAATAGCAAGCAAAGACAAAACAGAAATCTGCGCCGTGTAAGCCTTGGTTGAAGCCACACCAATTTCTAGGCCAGCAACTGTACGAATCACCACATCTGAAAGTTGTGCCATTGAGCTGTGAGCAACATTCACTATCGATAAAATTTTCTGCTTATTCGCTTTTGCATATTTTAGTGCGGCCAATGTATCTGCAGTTTCGCCCGACTGTGAAACGAAAATCATCAGGTTGTCTTTACGAAAAGGATGAGCGCGATATCTGAATTCAGAAGCGATATCAACTTCAACTTCTAAGCCCGCAATTTCTTCAATTAAATATTTCGCAGCGAGACCGGAATAGTAAGAAGTTCCGCAGGCAACGATGGTGATTTTTTCGATCGCAGCGAGATCGAAGGAAAAATTAGGCAAATAAATTTCACCATTATTTAAGTCGGCATAAGTCTGAATTGTTTCCTCCAAAACTCTTGGCTGTTCGTGAATTTCTTTGAGCATAAAATGGGCGTAACCATCTTTGGTAACCCTGTTATTTTCTGACTCCATCAACTTCGCTTCTCTAACAATTTCGCGCCCAGAATTATTAAAAATTTGAACCGAATCTGCTGAAACTAAAGCGATCTCATCATCTTCTAAAAGCGCGATTTTATTGGTGTGAGTAGCTAGCGCGTAATAATCGGAAGCGACATAATTTTCTCCCTTACCAAATCCTAAAACTATCGGCGAACCACGTTTGGCAACAGCAATCACGTCGGGATTTTCTCTAAAAATTACCGCAAGCGCGAAAGTTCCCTGAATTTCTTTTGTAGCTGCGATTAATGATTTCTTGATGTCACTAGTTTTAGAAAAATGTTGTTCGATTAAATGAGGCACAACCTCAGTATCAGTTTCGCTTAGAAATTTTACGCCGGATTTTTTCAATTTTTCCCGCAACTCTTGGTAGTTTTCGATAATTCCATTGTGAACCAAACAAACTTTTGAAGAGGCGTGCGGATGTGCGTTTTGCTTGCTTGGACGACCATGTGTTGCCCAGCGTGTGTGACCAATTCCGATTGTAGATTTTAACTTTTCTTTCTTAAGAGCAGATTCAAGACGAGTGATTTTTCCTTCTTCTTTTACAGTCTTAAATTTTCCTTCGATCAACACCGAAATGCCAGCTGAATCGTAGCCGCGATATTCGAGTTTTTTTAGACCATCAATAATGATTTCAGTTGAATTTTTGCTACCAACTACACCAACGATTCCGCACATTTTTTAGTACTTATTTAAGTTGAACCAAACCTTGTCAGAGTAAGTGGGAAGAGAGGGAAGTAAATTGTAATCTTTTGTAAAGTTTGTTAGTAACTAGTAACAAGTTGCACACAAAACTTCAGAAAATAGAAAACTCTTTTCTGAGAAGTTTCAGCAATTTTTTACTCCTTGTAATCTTTAACAAAACAGATGCGAAGCCGCTTATTTACTATTCTCGTGCTTTGTCTTTTTTCTTCTTCTCTTTTTGCACAAACCTCAGATTTCTCGCTAAAAAATATTCAATTTAACGAAAAAAATTTAATCGAGATTAACTTCGAAAACAGATCAGAGACAAAAGAAATCAACCCTGAAAACAACATCAGTTTTAAATTTTTGATTCTTACTAATCCCGATCGATTAGTGATCGACATCAAAAATGCCAAGCTCGCTAATCCAGATTACAAGCCATCTCTTCCCTTCTTCATAAAATCTTTTCGTAGCCGAGTAGAAGATAATTCTTTGCGTTTAGTCTTTGATTTAACGCAAAAAATTTCGGTAAAAAATTCAACTTTCAAACCCAACTCTAAACAAATTATCGCAGAAATTATTGGTGTAAAAGAACAAGAAAAAGACCTCGATTTTTTTGTAAAAAAAGTTGAAGAATTTGACGTTGAAACCACAAAAATCGCTAATCCGGACGGATCATCGAAATATCTAATCAAAAAAACTCCAAAACAATTTAGCGAAGCAAAAAACAAAAAAATTCCAACGATCGTAATCGACGCGGGACACGGCGGAAAAGATCCAGGAACGATCGGGATTTTCGCTCGCACCAAAGAAAAAGATTTAACCCTCGCCTACGCCAAAGAGCTAGGCAAGCATCTAGTCAATACCAAGAACTACAAAGTTTATTTAACTCGCGACACCGACACTTTTTTACCTTTAAAAACCCGCGTCGAAAAAGCGCGTAAGAAAAAAGCAGACCTCTTTATTTCTCTTCACGTTAACGCAATTGACGATCACAACGTTTCAGGATTTTCGATTTACACTCTCTCTGAAAAATCTTCCGACAAACAAGCAGAGCTTCTTGCACAAAAAGAAAATCGCGCCGACATCCTCAATGGAGTTAACTTCAACGGAGCGAGTCCCGATATCTTAAAAACACTGATTGATATGTCGCAGCGCGAATCTAAAAATAGCTCGTCGCGCTTTGCCAATACTGTGATTCTCTCGGTTCGCAAATCTGAAATTGATATCCTGCAAAACACTCACCGCTTTGCCGGATTCGCCGTTTTAACCGCGCCGGACATGTCTTCGGTTTTAATTGAACTCGGTTACCTCTCTAACAAGGAAGAAGAAAAATTGCTCAACTCTCTGAGCTACAAACGTAAAGTCGCGGCAAGCTTGGTTAAAGCGATCGACGAATTCTTTACAAAAAACCGAATATAAAATGATCAGGGTCGCAATTCTAATACTGGCCATCTCTACTCTGATCAGCTCTACCGGACTTTGCAAAGATTACAGTATTGAAGAATTGCTAGACGTCGCAGCACAAAATAGCGCAAATATTCGTTCTGCTGAATATCTGGCGAAATCACAAAAACACTTGGCCAATCAACAAAAATATTGGAACAACCCATCTGTTGAATTTGGCAAAATTGGCGGACAGGAAACTTACGGGATTAATCAATCGATACCTTTCTACAACAAACTACAGAATAAGTATGACATCGAAGATGCTCAGTATCGAGCGCTTGATGTAAGAAGGGAAAATCTCGCCCTCTTTGTAAAGGCCGACCTATTTTCTTTACTCTACCAATATCAAGGCCTGAAGAAAAAAATTGAACTAACCAAGAAACGCCTAAATCGATTATCTCTAGTCGATAAATATCTCACCACAATCGTATTAAGTTCACCGACCAAAAAGGCTCAATCCAGAATCACCAAAGATCGCATCAATTTAGTCGAACGCGACCTAATAAAACTTCAAAACAAACTCTACCAAACTTGGAACGCTGCGAATGTTTATCTCAACCTCGAAAGCGAGCCAAACGAAATCATCGATTTTCAGTGGCTAAGCGACAAAAATTATCAGGGGAAAAAATTCCTCATCAACGCAGCACTAGAAAATAACTTACAACTGAAGGAACAAAAAATTCTGATCAGCAAAGCAAAATCAGAATTATCTTATGCAAAAATCGAGCAGATGCCCGACATCAATATTTCAGCAACTAGACAAGCTGGATCAAGTGCTTCTGGGATCAGCAATGGCAACAGCTCGAATGGAATTGGCCTCTCTCTTTCACTGCCACTGATAAATCGTAATCAAGAAAAAATCGTCTCATCCGAATCGCAAATAAAATCACAAGAAGCGACTCTAGAATTTGAACGCAACCAGCTAATTCAGCTTATCAGCAATGATATTAGTCAGTATGAAACTTCATTAAAGCTTACTAAAAATTTTCCGATTACCCAAATCGACAAAACAATTGATCGCTTGTCCACGGCAAATTCGGACTTCAAAAAAGGTGTTTTAGATTTCATCACCTACATCGAATTAGACTCTCAAGAATATCAAATAATCGACACGATAATCGACACTCAAATCGATCTCGCTTCTTCCTATTCATCACTAATGACGAAAGTCGGCAGCTTTACTATCCCTAGTCAAAAATAAAATGATCGAAGCTCTTTTCAGAAAAATTTTCGAATTGAAATGGTATGTATTACTCATTTTTGGCTGCGTTTCTCTATTCGGATTTTACTCGCTTAGTCAGATTAAAATTGATGCGATTCCTGACATCACAAACAAACAAGTAATCGTAAATACAAAAACCTTTTCGATGGATCCGACCAAGGTTGAGAAGGCAGTAACCTACCCTATCGAAACTCAACTTTACGGAATTCCTAATCTGATTGAGATGCGCTCAATCTCAAAATTCGGCCTCTCGCAAATAATTCTAATTTTTGATGACAAGGTAGATATTTACTTCGCTCGCAACCAAGTGATGCAGAGACTTTCTTCAGTTCGCGACCAAATTCCAGCCGGCACGACGCCAGAGATTGCGCCACTTACGACTGGTATTGGCGAGATTTTAATGTATCGCGTCTACAACTCAAAATCGGAAAATTCTGCTACTGAAAATGAGCTAATTAAATTGAGAACAACTCAAGAATATCAGATCGTTCGCGAGTTAAAAAAAATTAAAGGCGTAGCAGAAGTTGATACGATCGGCGGATTTGAACGCGAACTTCACCTAAATCTTATTCCAGAAAAATTGATCACTTATGGAATGACTCCGGAAAAGCTGATCAATCAAATTCAGACGGTTGGGGAGAGTTTTGGTGGTGGCTACATCGAAGAGGACGACAAACAAAAAATAGTCAGAACCTTTGCAGATATTAATGATTTTGAAGATGTGATGAACATCCCAATCAAGATTGATTACACCGGAAAACAACTGCCGTTAAGACATATTGTTGAAGTCTGTCAAAATTATTCCCAAAGGCTTGGGGCCGCAACTTACAAAGGCAAAGAGGCGGTGATCGGAACAGTAATGATGCAATCTGGCGAGAATGCAAAAGAGGTTTTAACCAAAGTCAAAAACGAAATTAAAAAACTGAATCAAAATCTAGGAGATACAAAAATCGAGATTCTCTACGACCGCCAATTCTTGATCGACTCAACAATCAAAACCGTAATGAAAAATCTAGCAGAAGGAATTCTGTTGGTAATCGCCGTGCTTTGCCTGCTGTTAGGGGATTTTAAAGTTGGTATGATCGTTGCCTCATCTTTGCTATTTTGTATTTTAGCTCTCGCCGCTTGCATGAATATTTTTAATATTTCAGCGAATCTAATGAGCCTTGGAGCCATTGATTTTGGTTTACTCGTAGATTCTTCAGTAGTTCTCGTCGAATACATTGTTGCCAATCTACTCTTACAAAAAAGCAAATCAGAAAAAGAGAAATCGATCATCGGTTTATCCTCGCAAGTTGCCAAACCGATAATCTTTGGAATCGTAATAATAACCTTGGTTTACGTACCAATTTTAATGTTTTCTGGAATCGAAGGAAAAACATTCAAACCCATGGCAATCAACGTAATCATTGCAATGATTACCAGCCTCGCGGTCGCGATTCTATTGATGCCAATCCTAGCCTATTTTTTTATTAAAGGGGGATCTAGCCACCAGCAAAATAAGCTTTTTTCAGCTGTAAAATTACGCTACGAAAAACTCCTCAATTCCTCTCTTAGGAATGGAAAACTAGTAATTAAGCTTTGCGCCGGATTTTTTATTTTATCGATCGCACTACTAATCTTCATGCCTTCCGACTTTTTACCAAGTTTGAATGAGGGCGACATTGTTTACACAATAGCTACGAAAGAAGGATCGAGCCTTTCAAAAACCGTCAGAGTTGTAGCTGAAATTGAACAGAAACTTTCTGAGGAAAAAGAAATTGAAAAAATATTTTCTCGCTTAGGAGTGAGTCAATCTGGACTCGATTTAATGCCTCAAAACTCATCCGACTCTTTTGTTCTTCTTAAAAAAGAATTCAAAAATGATGCCAAAAAAATCTCGGAAAAACTCTACAAAAAAATCAAAGAATTTTGTCCTGAATGCGAAGTAACTCAATCGCAACCTATTGAGATGAGATTTAATGAGATGCTAGAAGGAAGTAGGGCTGACCTATCTCTAAAAATATTCGGTGAAAACTTGGAAGAGCTAATTTCAATCACTGAAAAAATAAAAGATCTGCTGCGAAAAAATGAAAATATTAAAGAAATCGAGAAGGATTTTATTAACTCAATTCGTCGCGGAAATTTTGTTGATGTAGCGCCAAATTATGGCGAAATAGCTCGTCATCAAATTGCAATTTCCAACGTTAATAATGATCTCAAAAACGCGATGGCGGGAATTCAGGTTGGTAATTTTTACGCTACAGAATTTCCAATTTCGATCGTGATGCATCTAAGCGAGAAGAATAGAAATGACATCGCCGCAATCGGCAAAATTCCCGTAAGCCTTAGTGACGGCGGAAGTTTCCCTTTAGAAAAAGTTACCAACATCCAAGAAAGTGAAGACGTAACTTCAATTCCGAGGCTTTTTGGAAAAAGATATTCGAGCCTTTCGATCTACTTAAAAAATACCAACTACGCCTCTTTTATCCAAAACGCCCAGGAAGAAATCGAAAAAAATAAAATTCTACCAAATGGCTACCACCTTGAGTGGGGTGGTAGATTTGAAAATCTCAACAACGCCAAAAAGCAAATATTTTTGGTGGTTCCTTTGGTTATTTTGGCGATTTTTTTCATGCTCTACAAAATGTTTGGTGAGATCAAAAGAGTGCTAATCGTATTTTCCTCAGTTCCTTTCGCATTAAGTGGAGCGATTGTTCTCTTATTCATCTGTCAAATTCCGATCACCATTTCTGTCTACATCGGATTTATTGCCCTGACTGGAATTAGTCTTTTAAACTCAATAATTCTAATCGACACCTTCAGAGCAAATAGCGATCTAAAACTTTCTTGCCTGACAAGATTAAAACCAATCTCAATGACTGCGATCGTTGCCAGTCTTGGCTTCTTACCCATGGCTTTTGGCCACGGAATCGGCGCGGAAGTTCAGCAGCCAATTGCAATTACGGTCATTGGCGGAATAATCAGCTCAACCTTCACAACACTAATCCTCAGTCCAGTTCTGCTGAAAGAATTCGTTACAAAAAATAAATGAAAAAAACTCTACCTCTCCTTCTTGCAATCGGAACTTTTGTAATTTTAACAGTTCTGCTTTTTGGCTTTTTGACCTTCAAGCGTTACAGCGAAAATCTTCCTGATTACGAGCAGCTCAAAAACTACAACCCAATGATCACCTCGCGCCTCTACGCCGCAGATGGCTCTTTGATCAGTGAATTCTCAAAAGAAAAAAGAATTTTTGTTCCAATCAACAACATTCCAAAAAATTTAATTAACGCTTTTCTCGCCGCAGAGGATGCGAATTTTTACAAACATTCTGGGATTGATCCGACAGCAATTTTTCGCGCTTCAGTCAGAAATTTTTTCACGGTATTAAGCGGACAAGGCACGGTTGGCGGGGCTTCAACGATTACTCAACAAGTTGTAAAAAACTTTTTGCTTACGCGCGAAAGAACTTTCCAACGCAAAATTAAAGAAGCGATTTTGGCGTTTCGTATTAGCCAAACTTTAACTAAAGACCAAGTTCTCGAACTCTATTTAAACCAGATCTACCTTGGCTCGGGGGCTTATGGCGTCGCTGCCGCAGCACAGGTTTATTTCGACAAATCAATCGACGAATTAGCACTCGAAGAAGATGCGCTTCTCGCCACTTTACCGAAAGCGCCGTCAAAACTTGATCCGCGCAAAAATATTGAAAGAGCCAAAGAGCGCCGAGATTGGGTGCTTGATCGCATGGTTGTTGAAGGATTTATTTCCGACAAAGAAAGTCGCGAAGCAATGGAGCAAGAAATTATTTTAAACACAAAAATCACGACCGGCGAAGGAGTTAAAGCCAGCTTCTTTTCTGACTCGGTAAAAAAAGAATTGAGCGCACTTTACAGCTCAGACGGAGTCTTTGAAAATGGCTACGTAATTCGCACTACACTCGATCCAAAAATTCAAAATCTTGCCGTCAAAAACCTTGAAGCCGGAATCGAAGAATATGACCGCAAACACGGTTACCGCGGCGCTCTCGGCAAAATTGATGTTACTGATAAATGGCACGAAACGCTTAACGCATTTGATGTCAAAAAGCTCTACAAAGACACTTGGAAAAAGGCTGTAATACTTTCTTTGTCAAAAGACTCAGCGACAATCGGTACCGAAAATAGTGAGTTAGGCTCAATCGAATTTTCTTCGCTAAAATGGGCACAGAAATATTTGAACATTGACGCCCGCGGCCCAGTGCCAAAAAAAATCACCGACGTGCTTGCGGTGGGAGATGTAGTCTTTGTTGAGAAAACTGCAAAAGAAGGAGTCTTTGCTCTTAAACAACTACCTGAAGTAAATGGTGGATTCATCGCTCTCGACCCTCACAACGGAAGGGTTCTTGCCATGAGCGGAGGTTACGTTGACGCACCAAATCAATTTAATCGTGCAACACAAGCAATGCGTCAACCTGGCTCGACAATGAAAACTTTCGGCTACATCGCCGCCTTAGAAAATGGCATGACGCCAGCAACGGTAATAATGGACGAAGAAATCACTCTTAACCAAGGCATTGGTTTACCACCTTACTCTCCAACAAATTACTCGGGAGAATTTTACGGACCAACCACTCTGCGCACAGGTCTGGAGCTATCTCGTAACGTTACTGCAGTTAGAATGGCTGACCAAGTTGGATTAGAAAAAGTTGTCGAAGTCGTCAAAAAATTTGGTGTGAATGACAATCCAAAAGAAATTTATTCACTCATCTTGGGATCAACAGAGACAACAGTTCTTCGCCTCGCTACTGCTTACGCAATGATGGTTAATGGTGGCAAAAAAATTACGCCGTCAATGATTGAAAAAATTCAGGATCGCGAAGGAAAAACAATTTACCGCCGCGACCAAAGAAATTGTGACATCTGCATTAACTCAGATCAGGTGCCGTTTCTTCCAGAAACGAGTGAGGAAGTTATTGATTCAGCCACCGCTTACCAAATCACTTACATGCTACAAGGAGTTGTTGATCGAGGCACAGCGGGACGTGCACGTGGAATCGGAAAAATTGTTGGTGGCAAAACTGGAACAACAAACAGCTCTTACGACTCTTGGTTTGTTGGCTTCTCGCCTGACTTAGTTGTCGCAGTTTACGTTGGATTCGACAATCCAAAATCACTCGGCTCAGAAGAAACTGGAGCTTCAATCGCTCTGCCAATCTTTGTTAACTTCATGAAAGAAGCCCTAAAGGATCAGCCTTCGACTCCTTTCCGAGTTCCTAGCAGTGTAAAATTTGTGAAGGTCGATCGCACAACTGGAAAATATCCAACACCTTCGACACCTAAAGAACGCGTATTTTTCGAAGCGTTAAAGTTGAACGACACAATTGACGAATCTAATGAAGAGAATTTTTCCGGCGAAAATTCTTCTGGAGAATTTAGCGAAACACCTACGGATTCTGATCCGACGGGGATTTATTAAAGATTCCGTTCTCTAGTTCGTCATTGCGAGGAGCGTAGCGACGCGGCAATCCATCTTTACTCGCGACGAAATGGATTGCCACGCTTCGCTCGCAATGACGTGAAAAATGAGGAAATCAAAAAATAAATAAAATGTCCGAACTCATCTCCTTCTTCCTCATCCTCACCGTCATTCTGATCGCCATCCGCTTTTTCATCGCGCAGAATTCTTACGAGAAAATTATTAGTTTTTACTTCATTTTCACCAATTTGATTTTGCTGATTTTGATTAATTCAGTCACCAATTTCGACGCCATTCTCGACGTCATTATTTTGCTCTTCCTGCTGAAGTTAATGGCGGTTTTGTTTCTGCTTTTTAATCGGAAGAAGATTTAACTGACGTTAAGTTTACCCCATACTTTTCACGTCATCCCCGCGAAGGCGGGGATCCAGTAGGTTCTCACCGAGTGCTCGGAAAGTTTTTTCTGGATCCCCGCCTTCGCGGGGATGACGTGCTTAGTAAGTACTATTCAAATTAATGAACATCCTCTCCCTCGCCATCTCCATCCCAGCCTCTCTACTCCTAATCACATCCGCCCTCGCCTTTTTACGCGCGAAGGATGTTTTCACAATGACGCACGTGGTGATGATAGCGAATTGCTACATCATTCCACTCGTTTTAATCAGCGTCACAATCGAGCATTTTTCTTGGCTCGCACTCACAAAAATTGTCGCACTGATTTTGTTAAATTTGATTGTCGCAAATCTGCTTTGTTACCTCGTCGTTCGCCGCGCAATGGCGAATAAAATCGTTCCCGACGCGCAAACAAAATAATTCTAAAAACACCCCCACACTACCACGCCATCCCCGAGAAGGCGGGGATCCAGACAACAATCTCGGAAGTGGTACCGTCACCCCCTGAACCCCTTCCCTTGCTGGGATGACGCGTAAGAAACGAGTAAACTAAAAACTACTCGTCCAGCTTCAGCGCCGCCAAAAAGGCACTTTGCGGAATTTCTACGTTACCGATTTCGCGCATTTTCTTTTTACCTTTCTTCTGCTTGTCGAGGAGTTTTCTTTTACGAGAAATGTCTCCGCCGTAGCACTTCGCGGTAACGTCTTTACGCATTGCTGACACGGTTTCGCGCGCAACAATTTTTCCACCAATCGCCGCTTGAATCGCAATGTTGAACATTTGTCTTGGGATTAATTCCTTCAGCTTCGCACAGATTTTTCTGCCTCTGGTTTCGGCGTGAGTTTTGTGCGTAATGAAAGAGAGAGCATCCACCGGCTCAGCATTCACCATTATTGAGAGCTTCACGAGTTGACTTTCTTCGTAGCCATCCATTTGCCAATCGAAGCTGGCGTAACCGCGCGAGCAAGATTTTAGGCGGTCGTAAAAGTCGTAAACAATTTCATTGAGCGGCAAACGGTAAACCAACATTGCGCGATCTACTACGTAGCTTAACTCTTTTTGAATGCCGCGTTTTTGGGTGCAGAGTTCGAGAACAGATCCAAGGAATTCGTCCGGCGTCATTATTGTCGCCTTGATCCACGGCTCTTCCATTTTTTCGATTTGGGTTGGATCTGGCATTTCCGCAGGCGAGTGAATTTCGCGAATCTCGCCAGCTGGGTGACGCATGTGGATTTTGTAAATTACTGAAGGAGCAGTGGTGATTAAATCCAAATCAAATTCGCGCTCGAGACGCTCTTGAATAATTTCCAAATGCAACAATCCGAGGAAGCCGCAGCGAAAGCCGTAGCCTAGCGCGGAAGAAGTTTCGGTTTCGTATTCGAAGCTCGCGTCGTTTAAATGTAACTTCGCCAAAGCGTCGCGGAATTTTTCAAAATCCGACGCGTCGATTGGATAAATTCCACAAAAAACTACCGGCTGATTTTGTTTAAAACCTGGCAGCAAAGTGGCTTTTTCATTGCCGGCAAGCACTAGCGTGTCACCAACTTTACAATCCGCGACTTGCTTAATTTGCGCGTTAATAAAGCCGACTTCGCCAGCTTTTAATTCGTCACAGAAAAATTTCTTCGGCGTAAAAAATCCGACTGAATCAACTTGGTAAATTGCATTCGCCGCCAACATTTTAATTTTTTGTCCCTTCTTGATCGAGCCGTCAATCACGCGCGCGAGAATGATTACGCCGAGATATTGGTCGTACCAACTGTCAATTAGCAGAGCTTTGAAATCGCCGTCAGGATTTCCTTTTGGTGCTGGTAATCTTTTCACAACCGCTTCGAGCGTGTCGTGAATTCCAACACCGGTTTTAGCCGAAACGAGAATCGCTTCAGACGCGTCAATCCCAATTACTTCTTCAATTTGTTTTTTTACTGACTCTGGATCCGAAGCGGGAAGATCGATTTTATTCAGCACTGGCACGATCTCGTGATTGTTGTCAATCGCTTGGTAAACATTCGCCAGCGTTTGCGCTTCCACGCCTTGTGTTGAATCGACAACCAAAATCGAACCCTCGCAAGCCGCCAAACAACGACTCACCTCGTAACCAAAATCGACGTGACCTGGCGTATCCATTAGGTTGAGCATGTAAGTCTCGCCGTCGTCAGCTTTGTAAGAAAGGCGCACGGTTTGCGCTTTAATCGTGATTCCGCGCTCTTTTTCAATGTCCATTGAGTCGAGAATCTGCGCGCTCATTTCGCGCTCTTCAATCGCTCCACACTCTTGAATCAAGCGGTCGGAGAGAGTTGATTTACCGTGGTCAATGTGGGCAACAATCGAGAAGTTACGGATGTGCGAGAGAGACATTTCGAGGGAGAATTTTTAAATTTTGAAAAGGGCGCGCACCTTAAAAGCACTCAACAAATTGTCACCCTCTCCCTCACGCGCTGATCATTCTCAATCCTCGCTGATCAAGAGAATAAGGTTTAAGGTTGAGACTTTTTTCGTGAATTTTTTCTGACGAAATCGACCGCAATTAGATTTTTCGCCAAATCTACTTGGATAATTTCAATCCCCAGCCTTACCTTCGCTCAACCCCTGAATCCTCAACTCATTCTCAATGAAAAAGAAATTAATCCTCACCTTTCTAATCCTAATTTTATTGCTTTCTGCCTATTCTGGTTTTTGGTTTTTTGAAGCACGTCAAGTCGAAAAAGAATTACGTAATCTCAGCACCTACCAAGGACAAAGCGTTTCAATGGGAGAGGTGAAGGTTTCGGGATTTCCATTTAGCAAAGAAATTCGCATTAAAGATTTAAAAATTTCTCAGCCAGAAGATGGATCTTTGGGATTTAAAGAGTTGGTGGTGAAAAATGTTTCTGGAGCAAATGATTTCGAAATGAATGCAGTTGGGGCAATCACCTTTAACAATGGAGAAGGGAAGGGATTAATCATTGAATTCGATCCAGAAAGCAAAGTTGGCGTTACTGTGAAGCAAGGAAAAGTAGCGCAAGTGAAGTGGTCGGGCACTGGTTACAAAATTAACTCAGAACAAACCAATGCTGCAATTTCAACACTCTCTTCCAAAAGCCTTGAAAGCGAAATCGCTTTTGGTGAGCACTTAACTTACAAAGTCAAAGCAACAGACGTAAAAATTACTAACGCCGAAAATGCAGATTTATTTTCCGCAGATTTAATAAGTTTAAACCTTGAATGCCCTAATGAATTGACTGAAGGAGGAGTAATCAAATTTGATTTAACTCTAAAAGAGTTTCTTACCCTCAAAGCTTTGAAAAACCTGGTTCCAAGCCAGTTAGCAGAAAATAAGAAAAACTTTTTAGTCAGTGGCGAATTTTCTTTTGCTGACAACGCAGCAGTAGCAGAAAAAAATCACCTACTTTCCAAAGACATCACTTTCACTTTGAAAAATTTAGAATTTTCTGAAACCAACTTCAAAATTTCTGCTAGTGGCTCAATTAAAAAAAGCGCAGTTGAGAACTTGCCTTCCGGTGAGTTCAACCTGCTAATTGAAAATATTGATTACCTGCTTGGAATAATCGCGGACTCAACTCATCAGGAAAATAAATTCCTCTCGAATGCAGAAATCATTAAACAGTTGGGAAGTGTGAATCCAACAAGCAAAGACAAGGTTCTGGCCTTCAACCTTCGCTTAGACAAGAGCACTAACAGCGAAATTCAAGTCAATGACGTAAGTCAAAAAGCTGTAGCTCGCACAGCGAACGAAATCGCAATGCAAGCTCGAATGGATCAACTAGATGCCGAAATCGCGCAGGAAAAAAATAAGTTAAAAAAGAAAAAACTTACACAAGCAAAGCAGCAATCTTTTTCACAACTTCCACCAAAGTTTGATTCAAGCAAAATTGACTTAACCACTCTAAACTCTGCGCACGTAGATGTAAGTAAGGTAGATCAAAGCCTTGGCCAAGAAAAAATTAATCAATTTTACCAAATCCTTTCGAATCAGAAAAATATTAACACCGAAGCAACCGCCGCTCCACAAACTCCTGCTACAATTGAAACTGAAGTAAAAAAATAATGTCGACTCACAAACTTCAACCCGTTCGAGGCACGAAAGACCTGTTCGCAGACGAGATCAAAATTTTTAATCACATTGTCGCAACCGCAAAAAAACGCGGAGAAAATTTTGGATTTGAAGAATTACAAACGCCGATTTTTGAGTTCAGCGAAGTGTTTGAGCGTAACCTTGGCGAGGCTTCCGACATCATTTCCAAAGAGGTTTACAAATTTCCTGACCGCGGCGGCAACACACTGACTCTACGTCCTGAATTCACTGCTGGCGTCGTTCGCGCCTTAATTTCAAACGGAGAATTACAACAAGTTTTACCAAAAAAGTTTTTTTCTTACGGCCCGATTTTCCGCTACGACCGTCCACAAAAAGGCCGTCAACGCCAATTCCACCAAATTAATTTTGAAGTTTTTGGTGAAGAAAATTTTTTCTGCGACGTTGAAGCAATCACGCTTGCGACTTTGATTCTAAAAGATCTCGGCGTGCTCGAAAAAACTACGCTTGAAATTAATTCCCTCGGCTGCGCGCAAACAAAAATAAATTACGAATCAGCTCTTCGCGAATATTTCACCAAATTTAAAAACGAACTTTCTGCGGATTCACAAATCCGTTTAGAAAAAAATCCGCTGCGCATCCTTGATTCTAAAGAGGCGCAAGACATTGAGCTTCTCGCCGACGCCCCAAAAATTTCTGATTTTTACTCCGACGAAGCGAAATCGCGTTTTGATTCAACACTAAATTTACTCACCAAATTCAACGTCAAACACCAAGTAAATCAAAGGCTCGTGCGTGGTTTAGATTACTACACTTCAACAGTTTTTGAATTCGCAATGAACTTCGAAGGCGCGCAAAACGCGGTTCTCGCCGGTGGTCGTTACGACAATCTTGTTGAAAAAATGAGTGACAAAAAAATCCCCGCTTTTGGCTTTGCCGCAGGAATTGAACGCCTAATGCTCCTCGCAAAATTAGATTTACCAAAAACTCGCCCAATTGCCGTAAATTACATTTCAGAAAATGAGAAAGTTTACGCATTTGAAATCGCGCAAAGGCTACGTAAATCTGGTTTCGTGGTAGAATTTGTTTGCAGCGGAAATTTCAAAAAACAAATGAAGCGCGCCTCACAAAATGACTCACGTTTCGTAGTAATTCTTGGCGAAGAAGAAATGAAAAATAACGAAGCTTCGGTAAAAGATTTTGACAATTCTTCTGAGCAAAAAGTGAAGCGCGAACTACTCGTCGCTTACCTCGAAGGTAAAACTTAAGACTTCCAAACCTTTACCAATCCTCGATCCAAAAGCAGCTGATTTAAGTAAACTCCCTCATTTGCCACCAACTGTGGGTCGGAAATTTTCTTGTCGAAAAAAACGTCGGCAACGTAACGACCGTAAATGTCGGTCTTGTTGGTTCTGACAATTAAAAATGCCACACCGCGTAAATTTTCTTGTAAAAATCTTGTTACTTTTTTGCCTTCAGCTGTGTCGGAAGCAGCAGCGTCAATTTGGCTGAGACGCAAGATTTCACGGTGCTCAACGCCGAATCCTAAATCGAGCGTAACGTGAATTGTGTCACCGTCAACGATTCGCTCTAATTTAGCTTTGTAGGTGTATTCGTTTTTGGTGCTTGGTGCTTTGTGCTTGGCGTTTAGGTAAATGTTGAAGCCTAAATCAATTTTTCCGTTTTTTAGGGTGTGAGTAAAAAGTTGGCCGCGTTTGCAGCGTAATTTTGTCAGAACGTAATTTTTATTTTTCGTTTTTTTGTTGGTTTTGACGACTTCTTTTTGCAGCTTTTTTGAACTTAAATCCTCTTTTACAACCAAGTCTTCAAGCAGTAAGCGCTTGGTGTCGTCCTTAACGGAAACTAAGTTACGGTAGTGACTCCAATTTAATTTTTTCTCTGGGCTTGGAAGGGTTTTGTAAGTTTTGTAAAAGGCGTGCATTTGGTAGAGCACGCGCTCGTGAATATTCGTGTCTTTCGACAAACGCACAACCAACTCTTTTCCGTAATTATTTCTCTCACTTGGTTTTAAATTCTTGCGTAAAAAGCCTTCGATTTTTTCACCAATTTGCCAACTCATTTTCACCTTTTCGTAATTCACCGAAGCAACGAGATTTTCCTCAGTTTGCTTGATTGTTTTGCGAATCTCAGAAAGTAGTTTTGTGTAAATTTGGGTTGTGACTTGCATGGGCTTGGAGTATTTGGGTTAAAGGCTAGAGAGGTGTTACAAAAGATTTTGAACCCAGGTTCAAAATCTCATTTTTTCCTTTTTTGTTCTTCTGAAGTCGTGACGAAATGGATTGCCACGCTTCGCTCGCAATGACGTTGAAAGAAGGTGCCTTACTCTAAGCGTCATTGCGAGGAGCGAAGCGACGTGGCAATCCATTTCGTCGCAAGGAATTAGCTAAATTTTTTCACAATTTCCGCAACAGTGTCGCTCAGCTTTTTTCGACTGGTAGCAGAAAGACGTTTAAAGCAAGTGCTCAAATTAGAGACCCGTCATTCCCGCGCAGGCGGGAATCCAGAAAGCTCAAATTAGCTAAATTTTTTCACAATTTCTGCAACGGTGTCGGAGAGTTTTTTTCCAACTTTTTTCGACTGGTAATTTTGTAGAAATTTTTGGTGCGCATTCGCTGCAAGTTTGGCGGCGAAATCTTCGTCTTTTACTAAGCGCTCAATCGCGTTGGCAAGCAATTCTGGCATTTTTTCTGCTTCGTCTTTTGAGGCTTTTAATCCCGTAATTCCTTCTTCAATTACCTCGTCTGGGCCCCAGCTGTTGCTGGTTACAATCGGTGTGTTGTGCAGCATTGCTTCGAGCAAAACGATTCCGAAAGTTTCGCCGTAGGAAGGTAAAACAAAAATGTCGATTCCGTCGAAAAAAGTTTTTTTCTCTGAGGTCCAACCAAGAATTTTGAATTTTTTTTCAACACCAAGTTCGCGCGCTAAATTGTTCAATTTCTCTTCTTCTGGCCCAACGCCACCAATTACGTATTCACATTCAATCCCGCGCGTGCGTAGAATTGGCAAGGTGCGCACCATTTTGTCGAAATTTTTTTCAAAGTAGAGACGACCCAAAGATCCAATTTTTAGTGGGCGACGAAATTTCGGTTTTACCGGTGCAACAAATCCGTCCGGAAGGTCAATCATGTTGGGCATTACGAAGGCGCAATCCGCGGGCTTGCCGGCTTTAATCAACTCTTTGCTGAAGTAAGAATTTACCGTAAAAACGGCGTCAGCTTTGAGGAATTTTTTTGGATTAATTCCGTGGTCGACAGCAATTACAGGAAATTTTCGGAAGGAAAAAAGTCGCGCTACGCGCACGAAATACATTGCTTTGCCCGAATGGCACAAAACCGCGTCAGGCCTGAAGCAAGCGAAGAAAAATGCGAGACGTAAAATTGAGTAAATGTCGACGCGATTCCAACCTGGCAATTCCAGTAATTTCGAACCAACCGCCCTCACCGAATCGGCGTAAACCATTTTCGAATTAGTCACCGAAACCACCTCGTGACCGTTGAGAATCAAGTGTTTGGCGTAATCAATGAAGCAACGCTCAACGCCGAGAATCTTGTTGTCGCTAGTTGCTTTTTTGTAGTTGAAGAGAGTGTTGACGATTTTCATTTTGCGCTTGGTGCTTCGATTTTGTACTTAGTGATTCGTGCTTAGTGCTTTGTTTAATTGCGGCTAAACCCACCAAGCACTAGGCACGACGCACCAAGCACAAATTATTTAATTTGATTGGGAACATTCTTGCGGTAGCGGTCAATTTCAGCTTTTGCGGCTTGGAAAGATTTTAATTCTTTACCGGCAAGACGAACTCCTGAGGTCGCTTTTACTTTTGCCGGATTGATTTGTGTACCTTTGTAAAGCACTTCAAAGTGAAGGTGGGGACCGGTTGAGCGACCTGTTGTGCCGACGTAAGCAACAACGTCACCCTGTTTAACTCTTGAACCAACACGAAATTTTTTGTTGAATCGACTCGCGTGGCCGTAGGCGGTGGAGTATTCGGAGTTGTGACGAATTTGTGTGTAATTTCCGTAACCACCTTTCACTCCGTAGTAGGTAATTACACCGTCACCTGCAGCGAAAATCGGTGTGCCTGTAGAGGCGGCGAAGTCAGTTCCTTTGTGCATTTTTGAGTAACCAAGAACTGGGTGACGACGCATTCCAAAACCCGACGAGATTCGTGCGCCGTTAATTGGGGTGCGAAGTAAAGATTTGCGCACGGAATTTCCTTTGCCGTCAAAATATTCGATTCGTCCTGCAACTTTGTGTGAGTAGATCTCGATTGGGTTATTTTTCAGAACTAGTGAGGAGTAAATTACGTTGCCGTCTTTGATTTTTTTTCCTTCTTCGTCGTAAAAACTCTCGACTAACATTTCAAATTTGTCGCCGTCTTGAATGTCACGCTGGAAGTCAACGTCGTAGCCGTAGAGCTGGATCATCTGCATCATTGTGTTGGGAGAAATCCCAGATTTAACCCCGTCTTCGAACAAGCTGTTTTTAATTACGCCAAAATATTTGGAGACGTGACGCGCCAATTTAATTGTGATTTTTTTAGCAGAATAATTGCCATTTTTGTCGCGCGAAATTTTTACTCTTTCTTCAGCGGAGGGTGAGATGGTAATGCTATTTACAACGGCATTACGCTTAACTGTTTTACTCTCGCCGTAACCAATTTTGACTCGGTATTTTACCGTAATTTCGTCACCAGCAGTAATTTTATTTGCTGCAAAAATATTCTTCATTGCAGCAAGAATCGCGGAGACATCTTGCTCGCTTGCACCAATTTCAGAAAGGATTTCTGACATTGTTTCGCCTGACTTAATGTGGTGCTCTGCCACTTGGTCTTCAGACAAATCAAACTTACTTTCCAGATTAGAGAGATTGATCTTGATCGTAGTGTTGTGAATTTTTCTTTCTCGTGCTTCTCGGTAGTCAGCGACAGAACTTTCCAAATATTGAAAACCGTTAAACAGCAAGAAGCTGGTCAGAATTGAGACTGAGACTGGCTTGAACAGTCTGTGCTCAATTGCCCTGTCAACTCGTTTAGCAATTTTTTGCCAATCGAATTTTTGTGATCTTTTCTTAGGAGTCTTTTTCAAAAAACTTGGATTGATTGGAGAGGAAGGCCAATTTAAAATGACAGGATCTTAAAAATCTTTTTACAGGAACATGCCTACAAAAAAAAATAAAAAAGTTTCTCCCCTGAAAAAAAACTTAAAAAAAATTCCGGCAAAAAAATTAACAGCAAAAAAATCGACACCAAAGAAATCGACAAAAAAAGTCTTGGTAAAAAAAATTCCGGAAAAAAAAGTTTTAACAAAAAAACCAGCACCAAAGCTGGTTAAGAAGATCAAAGCTCTAAAGCCAGCTCCAAAAAATAAGGAAATAAAAAAAGTAATTCCGAAAAAAATTCTAGGGAAAAAGCTGCAGGAAAAAGTAGAAAAAAAAGCAGGAAAAAAAGTCGAAAAACATTCTTTAGCCAAAGCAATTTTGGCAAAGGGCTCGTCAAAAGAAAAAACATTCTTGGCCTCTAAAATAGAGAACGAAAACTCAGTAGAAAAAAAATTCGACTCGTCAAAAAAAACAATCTTAGTCAGAAAAAACGAAGACTCCTCTAAGTTAAATTTCAAAGTCGGAGACTACGCAATTTATCCCTCACACGGAGTTGGCAAAATCTCGGGAATCGAGAAAACGATGATTTCAGATCACAGCTTCAACTGCTACTTAATGACCTTCGAGCGCGAAAAATTAACGATTAAAATTCCGGCAATTAACGCTAAAAAAATCGGCTTACGTCACCCAATTTCAAAGCAGGAAATGGACGAGGTTTTTGTAATTCTGCGTAGTGGAATCAAAAAACTAAAAGGAATGTGGTCGCGTCGCGCACAAGAATACGAAACAAAAATCAACTCTGGCGACATTATTTTACTCGCAGAGGTGATTCGTGATTTGACACGCGACATTGAAGATTCTGAAAGATCCTACTCAGAAAGAATCATTTACGAGACTGCAATTTACCGACTCGCCAGCGAATACGAGGCAATTCACAAAGTAAGCTTCGAGGAAGCAAAAGAAAAAATTGTCACAACCGCAAAAGACAAATTAACCGGCGAAACAAGATCTACTGCGAAAGATGATTTTGACGATTTTGACGATTTTGAAGGCGGAAAAAAATCTGGAGAAAGTGACGAAGAAGAAAATGAAGACGAGGAAGAAGAGGAAGAAGACGAGGACGACGACTTCAGTTTTGATGACGACGATGACGACGCACCAAAAAAGAGAAAAAAGAAGAAATAAATTAACTAGTGCTTGGTGCATTGTGCTTAGTGTTTAGCGAGTTTTCTCGTTAACACCAAGCACAAGGCACTAAGCGCCAAGCACCAAGCAATGACCTTAAAACTAATCAACGTTACCAAAAACTTCTTTCAAGCTGATCAAAAAATCACCGCAATTGGTGACGTAAATTTAGAAATAAAAAAAGGTGAATTGGTTGCTCTTACAGGACCTTCTGGATCAGGCAAAACAACTCTGTTACAAATCGCGGGATTACTTGATTCTCCAACTTCAGGAGAAGTTTGGATTGGGGGAATTGACGCTTCAAAAGCAGACGACAAAACGCGCACAGAATTACGTAAAAATCACCTCGGTTTTGTTTACCAATTTCACCATTTGTTACCTGAATTTTCGGCAATTGAAAATGTCGCTTTACCTTTGTTAATTCAGGGAAAAAGCCGCGAAGAATCTTTTCGGGAGGCAGAAAAAACTTTGCGAGAAGTTGATTTGGCGAATCGTTTAGATCACAAACCTGCGCAATTGTCAGGTGGTCAACAACAAAGAGTGGCGCTGGCTCGCGCCATTGTCGGCAAACCAAAATTAATTCTGGCTGACGAACCAACCGGCAATCTTGACTCAGAATTATCAGAAAAAATTTTCACTCTATTTCGCGACTTAGTGAAAAATTATGAAATTGGATGTTTGGTGGTTACACACAATTTAGAGTTAGCAAAAAAAGCAGATCGAGTGGTGTCGTTGAAGTAGAGAGAATCTAAATAAATCAGAAAGCGCTTGGAGGAAGGCAACACCACGAAAGAAAGGCAAGGCGCTAGAAGAAAGACAGCTACCGCGAAAAAAGAAACCAACCCGTAAAAGTTACGAAGAAGTTGTCGCGGAGCGCCAATGGCGCGTAGTGCAACCTCCCCCTAAGGGGGATGGGGGGTGTTTAAATATTCTTAAACGTAATCAAAAAACTAAAAGATCGCTGTGGCTTGGTGAGATTGATCGGACTGTTTTCAATCACTGAAAAGCTAAAAATAGTGCAGCAACCATCTCGATAAAGCGTTATTCCGCGTGAGATCATGCGGTTGGTCACCAAATCTTTTGTGGCCATTATTTTACCTTTCCAAAGATCACTCATTTTAACTGAAGAGGAGAAAGTAATTTGTTCGCGCTGCGTTGAATTTTGGGCGCTTTTTCGCAACAGCAAGTAGTCAGAAGAAAAAATTAAACGATTCGTGTAGAAGTTGGCTCCCAGCTGATTGACGTCATTTTTAAAGTTAGATTCGTTAAGCTGAAAAGAGTAATTAAGAGAAAAATTCTTCTTCGCTCTGTACATTGCCTGACCAATGTAGTTGGAAAAATTATTGTCGGAGAAGCCACGAATCGCAACGTCTTGTACCTGATCTTTAATTCGATAACTTTGTCCAAAAGTTAAACCAAATTCTCCGAGACTGTTAAACAAAGATGATTTTACACCGTAGCTGGTGCGCTGTCCTGCCTCATTGCGATCAAAACCGTAAATACGATCTGAAGTAAAAAGATTACTAACCGTAAGCTCTGAATTGTTACTGTCTTCGTTAGGTAATTTTGCCGAATCTTTTTTAAAAGAGCTCGCAACAAAACTAGCCATTGGCTCAATCATTACAGTGTTTTTCTCGGCTTTTTTAATCAAAGGTAAGCGCCAATTTGCCGAAATCTCAGGTTTGTAATTATTTTGCACAGATTGGTAGTAATTGGTCTGCGGCGTATTTTTAAAATTATCTTCCAGCCAATAAAAATCGTTCTGCACTTTGGCGTTAAGATCGAATAAATTACCTTTAATGTTGAATGGCAATTTTGCCTCTGGAACAGCTGTAGCACGACGATATTCAAGCCCGTCTTTACGGTAAATAGTGGTGACGTTTGAGGTCAGAGCAAAAGTTTCTTTCGAGAAAATTGGCTTGCTTTCAATGTGAGCATCAATCGTTGGAAACAAGAGTGGTGCAGCATTTTGATTGGTGGTATCTTCAAGCTCTTGAACTCGAATTGCTTTAATCGAGTAGTAATCACGCCCTTTAATGTAATCGAATTTGGCAGTGGAGAGGGTGTAGGCCAAGTAGCTTAAATGGTAATCGCGCATGTAGTCGCGATCCGAAATCGTTTTAATGTTAAAATCAGCTCCAGCATTTTTTGTAAAATCAAATCTACCGTCACCAATCAAACTACCTCGATACTTGTCAGAAGTACGCTTAACAACTGTAAGATCGTTAGTGTTAGTAACTTTGTTGTTAGCAACTTCGAGATTCATTCTGTAATCACCGTAAGATGTGAGGTGGCGAAAATTGTTAGTCACAACAACTTGATTATTGGCGGAGTAAATCTGCGGAGTAATCGTCAGATCCATGTTTGGCGCAATGTTGACGTAGTAAGGTATTTTAAAACCAAGGCCAAAATTCGTTGTGCGATTGTAGGAAGGATTCAAGAAGCCCGACTCTCTTTCTTTGCTGGGCAAAGCCACACTTGAGTAAGGAGTGTAAAAAATCGGCACATTGTACAATCTAAAAAAACTGTGCTTGCTTCGCATTTTACCCTCTTTGCGGTCTACGGTAGTCTTACTTGATTTGATTGAGAGAAAATCAAAAACATCTCCCGCCAAGGTGTTGTCTTTGCTAATTTTTTCATTTGGACAAATTGAAAAAATTGAGTTGTGAAGCACTGTAGTATCTTGGTTCTCGCGCTCCATGCGCGAAGCGAAGAGGTAAGATCCGTCGTTAAAAAATATTCTGCTGTCGGTGAAGGTTCCCTTACTAAAATCATCCTGCATCTCTGCTTCTTTGGTAAGCATGTTACCGATTTCAAAATTCTTGATTCGCACGTGACCAATGGCCCGAATCGTCTTACCGTTTTTGTTGTAAGTAACCTGATCAGCGTAAACGACAGAAGCCTCACGAGTTATTTCAACGTTACCTGTAGCGGTTAGAATGTTAGTTATTCTGTCACCGTCGATTTCGTCAGCTTTTAAAATTGTTTGCGCATTCGGATCTGACTTCCCACCACCCTTCGGCAAAGCAAAGGAGTTCGGGGAGAGGAAAATTAGGAGTAGGAAAAGTAGTGTTACTCTCTTCATTAGTGCCTAGTGCCTCGCGCCTCGTGCTGAGATTTGTAGCGGCGCGAATGCACAAATTAAATCAAACTCAATTTTTTTGGCCTCTTCTTCTTGAGCCAAATCGCAATCATCATTCTTGTTAAAATGATTGCAGAAAACATCGAAGACACGATCCCAATTGACAAAGTAACGGCGAAACCTTTCACCGGACCGTTACCAAAAAGATAAAGGAAAAAAGCAACAATTAGCGTGGTTAAATTTGAGTCAGTAATTGTGCGAAAAGCTTGGCTGAAACCCTGATCGACCGCTGCAAGCACAGTTTTTTTCTCGCGCAACTCTTCCTTAATTCTCTCAAAAATTAGCACGTTAGCGTCCACCGACATTCCCATTGTAAGCACAATTCCCGCTATTCCAGGCAGTGTTAATGTCGCACCGATTAAAGACAAAACTGCGAGGATAATTGCGACGTTTACGATCATTGCGACGTTGGCGATTAGACCAAAAAATCCGTAAAACAAAATCATGAAAAATCCGATGAAGGCAATCGCCACAACGACTGAGATCTTTCCACTTTTAATCGAATCAAGACCAAGTGACGGACCAACCGTTCTTTCTTCCACAACTTTGAGAGGGGTTGGAAGTGCGCCGGCTCTGAGTAGAAGCGAAGCCTCATTTGCCTCTTCGGTGGTAAAACTACCAGAAATTATTCCAGATCCTTGATTGATTACACCGTTAATTCTCGGCGCTGTAACCACTTTTCCATCAAGCACAATCGCTAGAATTTTTCCGACATTATTCTTGGTAATCTCAGCAAATTTACGAGTTCCTGAGGCGTTAAAACGAAAACTAACGGCTGGCAATCCTTCGTGGTAAGTTGCGTTGGCATCAACCAACAAATCACCACTTAAAATCACCTCTTTTTTGACTAAATATTGGTGACCTTCCGCGTCAAAAATTCTCATTACATCTAGATCAGTCGAGCTCTCAGACAAAAAATGAAAAGTCATTTTTGCAGTTTTTCCGAGTCGCGATTTTAGCTCAGAAGAATTTTCAATTCCGGGCACTTGCAGTAAAATTCTGCTCTCACCTTGCGCCTGAATTGTAGGCTCTTTGGTTCCAGTTTCATCAATGCGGCGACGAATAATTTCGATTGATTGCTTAATCAAATTTTGGCGAATTAGAGCCAGTTCAGCGTCAGAAAAATAAACCTGAAACTGTCCAGAATCCTCACCAATCTCAACATTGCTGCTAAGTTTTTTGATCAATTTTTTTGCCAATTTTTTTTGTTCACCGTCAGAAATTGTAAAAATTATTTTATTGCCGACCATCTCGGGCACTACACGCACAGATTCTTCACGAAAAGAATTTCTAATTTCGTCGCGCAAATTTGTGAGCTGCTCTTTGGCGTAATAATCGAAATCGGCTTCTAACATTAGTTGAGATCCACCTTGCAAATCTAAGCCAAGATTAACTTTTTCTTTCGGTAAAAATTTTTGAATTGCAGATTCTTTTTCTCCAACAAACAGCGATGGAGCCGCGTAAATCAAAGATAAAAAGCATATTACTAAAATAGCCGAAATTTTAATTTTTGAAAAATTGAGCATTTTTTATTTAGTTTTTTTGTTTTCGTCGCGAACCAAATCAGAGATGTAGTTTTTAAGAATTTTCACTCGCACACCTTCGGCGATTTCAACTTCAACTTGATTTTCTTTAACTAGCACATCCTTCACCACCCCAACAATTCCGCCGTTGGTCACCACTTTATTTCCAACCTTTAAATTGTTCACCATCTCCTGAGCTTCTTTCATTTTTTTGCTTTGCGGACGAAAGATTAAGAAATAAAAAATCGCAAAAATTGGAATTAGCGGAACAAAATTTGTAAAAGAGAATTCTTGTGGAGCGGCCGCGGCAGCTTCCTGGGCAAAGGCTGAGGAGATGATCATGTTTTTAAAGTTTAAGTTAAAATTATTTATTCCTCACTCTTGATCAAAAGATCTTTCAAGCGCGAAACATTTTCTTCCACTTCTTCAGCGGAAGGTTTTTCGGGATTATTTGGGTCGGGCATTTCGGCGAAATTCGGCGGCAAAGTCAAAGGATCATCCTTACCTTTCGAGCAAGAAAAGGCACAAAAAAATAGAGAAAAAATTAAGATTTTTTTGACCATAAAAAATCATCCAAAAGTAGAATTGAGACTCCGATAAAAACGCAAGAATCAGCTAAGTTAAAGGCTGGCCAATGGTAAGTGGCGACGTAAAAATCTAAAAAATCCGCTACCGCACCATTTTGAATTCGATCAATTACATTACCAAAAGCCCCACCAATGATCAGACCAAGAGCCCAGGCAAAATGCAATTTTTCATTGCGGTAAAGCCAAAAAATAAGTACCAAAGCAATTCCACCCTGAAGACAAGAAAAAATAATCTGGCTATTTTCTAGGCCGTTAAACATGCCAAAACTCACACCGTGATTCAAAACTTTCACCAAAGAAAAAAATGGAAATATTTTGATCTCAGGATTGATTGAGCCTTGCGAATCTAGGAGCGAGAAGATCAGGTGCTTGCTTAACAAATCACAAAATGTGACCGTAATTGCGACAAAAACTCCGAGTAAAAATAATTTTTTTCTAACCAACATTTGATGAAAATAATCTTCATGGGCACGCCTGAATTTGCCTGCCCGACTTTAAAAAAGTTAGTCGCCGATCCTGAGTTTGAAATTTTAGCTGTCTACAGCCGAGAGCCGCAAATCGCTGGGCGCGGACATAAATTACAAAATTCACCGATTCACAATTTGGCGCTCGAACATGGTTTAAAAGTAATTACACCAAAAACTTTGCGCGACTCAGAAGTTCAAAAAGAATTCTCTGCCTTTGGCGCAGACGCAGCAGTTGTGGTTGCGTACGGTTTGTTACTGCCACAAGAAATTCTCGAAGGCACAAAATTAGGCTGTTTTAACATTCACCCTTCCCTTCTCCCAAGATGGCGCGGAGCGGCGCCAATTCAGCGTACAATCATGGCGGGAGACAAAGAAACTGCTGTTTGCGTGATTAAAATGGACAAGGGTTTGGACAGTGGCGACATCGTCGCGAAGCAAGATTACCAAATATTCGGCAAAGAAACTTACGCCGAATTAGAAAAAAAATTTTCAGAAATTGGTGCGGAAATTTTGACAAAAGCCTTGAAAGGAAATTTGCACGGAACCAAGCAGGAACAAGCCGGACTCACCTACGCTAAAAAAATCGAAAAGTCGGAATGCGAAATTAATTGGACAAAATCCGCCGAAGAAATCGATTGCCACATTCGTGGTTTGAGTGGTTCGCTTGGCGCTTATTTCATGCTTGGCGAGGAGAAAATAAAAATATTTTCAGCGGAGATTTTGGATAAAAATTCGGCGGAAAATGAGCCGGGAAAAATTTCGGAAAATGATTTTTCGATTCAATGTGGGAGTGGAATCATCAGGCCATTATCTTTACAGCGGCAAGGGAAGAGAGTGATGTCGGTAAATGATTTTTTACTTGGGTTTAAAGCTTAATGGATTGCCGCGCTACGCTCGCAATGACGTGACTAGTTAGCACGTTATCCTTAACCGTCATTGCGAGGAGCGAAGCGACGCGGCAATCCACCACGTCCACACGCAGAATTACTTCTTCTCCACAAAAGGTCTTGGATCGAAAAGTTTTTCGAATTTATTTTTCATCCCATCAAAATCCTTCGCATCCGCAGGCGCATCTTTTTTCTTCGTAATCACCGGCCATTTTTTTGAATATTCGCGATTGATTTCGACCCACTTTAGCAAATCGGGAGATTCTGGTGAAATCGCTTCAGCTGGGCATTCAGGGACACAAACTCCGCAATCAATACAAGCTTCTGGATCAATCACCAACATATTTTCACCTTCGTAAAAACAGTCTACCGGACACACAGAAACGCAGTCGGT
This sequence comes from Pseudomonadota bacterium, assembly GCA_018970485.1. Taxonomy (GTDB): domain Bacteria; phylum Pseudomonadota; class Alphaproteobacteria; order Rickettsiales; family UBA1997; genus UBA2645. Next base: position 87,985 of record JAGWWH010000003.1, read on the forward strand.
ATATTTGCAACGCACACAATTATCGGTAACAACGTAAGTCATTTTTTCTTCTCAAGAATTGCGCTTCTAACTCGAAGCAGGGACAGGAAAACAAAGTAAGAAAAATACACGCCAAACATCAGAAGCAATGGCTTCAACATTAGTGGATCAATCGAGACTCCGCCTTTACGCATGATGCTCGCTGGCTGATGAAGTGAATTCCAATATTCGACCGAAAACTTCACGATTGGCACATTGATAAAGCCAATAATTGAGATGATCGCGGCGATTCTTTCGCCTTTGGAGCGATCTTCAAATGAATCGAGCAAAATGATGTAGCCGAGATAAAGAAAAAATAAAATTAACACCGAAGTCAGCCGCGCATCCCACACCCACCAAGTGCCCCAGATCGGCTTGCCCCAGATGCTGCCAGTCACCAAAGTAATGAATGCAAAAACAGCACCAATCACCGCAATTGATCGCGCAATCAAATAAAAAAACGGATTTTTCCAGATGAATCCAGAGAGGTTAAAAACGGCAAGCAGCGTGTAAATCAGCAGCGCCATCCAAGCCGCCGGCACATGCACGTACATGATTCTCACTGCATTGCTTTGCTGATAATCATTCGGAGAATTCAAAATTGCCGGAATCGCCAAAACCAAAAAAATCGCAAAAGTCGCAAAAGAAAATGGCGCGAAAAAACGAAAATTTTTTTCGAAATTTTGGAACAAAAATAGTTGGCGGAAAAGTTGTTGGAACATTTTTACTAAAACATAAATCATGCCTCAATAGGCTTGACATGACGTCATCCTGAGCTCGTCGAAGGGTGGCAACATTTTAAAAAATCTAATGAAGAAATTACTAATCGCAATCGACGGACCTTCCGCTTCGGGAAAGGGCACTCTCGCCAAAAAAATCGCTGCACATTTTGAGCTGCCTTATCTCAATACTGGCGCGCTTTATCGGCTTGTGGCTTTGCGCGTTTTAGAAAGAAAAATTGATCAGAATAATTTTGAAAAATTTATTCCTGAGTTGGTTGCAAATATTTCTGAAAACGATTTGGAGAATGAAATTTTGTTTGGTGAAGATGTTGGCTCTGTCGCGTCAATCGTGGCGAAAAATCCAAAATTGCGTGCAGCTCTTTTTGATTTTCAGCGCGATTTTGCACATTCTAAAAAAGGCGCGGTGCTTGATGGGCGTGATACGACAACAGTAATTGCGCCTGATGCGGATTTTAAATTTTTTGTTACCGCTGATGTCGAAATCCGCGCACAGCGTCGCTTCAAGCAGCTTCAAACCAACTACGAAGAAATTCTCGCGCAGCTAAAGAAGCGCGATGAAAACGATTTAAATCGTCAGGATGCGCCACTCAAAATTGCTCCCGACGCCCACTTAATCGACAATGGAAATCTCTCAATCTTCGATGGTTTTCAGAAAATTTTATCAATCATTAAAAGCTAGTTATGACCAAGCCCTTCCTGCTCGAAACAGCATTAGGAAAAATTCAGAAAATTACTGAAACTTATCCAGAAATCGGCGCAGAAATAAATAAATTATCGCACTCACTTTTGAGTGATGGCGTCGATAAAAAGCACATCAGTTTTTTTATTTCGGAAATTCTCGGATTTGGCGAAATGGTTGAAGGAATCAGCGAACCAGTTCCGCACCGCATCTCGCGCGTTGAAGGCAAGCCAGTCCCCGGATATCTCAAGAAAAAATCTGAGGATTTAATGAAGGCGATTGAAAATCGCGTAAGTCGTGGAGGCCAAGATCCGTTAAATCTAAAAACTATTTTGGGCGTTGCTTATTTGCATGGAGTTGGTGTGAAGCGCGACAGCGAAAAAGGATTAAAATATCTCAGCGCCAGTGATTCCGCCCTCGCCCGCTACGAAATCGCCGCTCATCACTTAAATGAATTATATGCCGGCAATGGCAATGAGCATTCTAAAGAAATTATCGCTGAAAATTTAGAGCCTTACGCCAGCAGCGAAATAGTTTCGGTTAGGCATTCGGTTGCGATGTTTCTTTTGCTCGATCCGCTAGAAGAAGATGTGGCGCTAGAAATCTTGCAGAAGTGCAAAAACAAGGGATTTGCGCTCTCAATCAATGAACTCGGCAATTACCATTTCAGAAGAGATGAGTTTGATTTGGCCAAGGAAAATTATGAACTCGCGCATGGCATGGGATTATTCTTTGCAACTCACAGTTTAGGAAATTTTCACTTGAGCGAAAATCCAAAACAGGCTTTTGAATATTTCAAAATTGCTGCGGATGCAGGATACGCGCCATCAAAACACAATCTCGCTATTTGTTATCGCGATGGAGTTGGCACAGAAAAAGATGATGTAAAAGCCTTGCTATCCTTCGCCGAAGGCTCTCTACAAGGACACAAAACCTCTCAGGCCGAAATGCTGGTTCATGCTTTAAATAAAAAAACATTTGAATCAGCGACAAGATTATCAGAGGCTGAGGCCAAGCTAATCGTAGTTTCTCTCGGCATCATCGATGAAAGAGAATTTCTCGGCGGCAACATTTTTGGCGAGAATGTTCGCTCAGAATTCATCGAAAATATTCACAAACTAATTCAATAACTAATGCAGAATTTCCAAAAAATTTCCCGCTGTCTCATTTCTGTTTCAGACAAAACTAATATCGTTGAACTCGCTAAATTCCTAGCCTCACAAGGTGTTGAATTAATTTCCACCGGCGGCACGCGCAAACTTTTGGCTGATCAAAAAATTCCCGTAAAAGACATTTCCGACTTCACTGGATTTCCAGAAATGATGGATGGACGCGTCAAAACTTTGCATCCAAAAGTTCACGGCGGATTGCTCGCAGTGCTTGATAATGCTGAGCACGTCGCTGCTGCAAAAGAACATAAAATCGAATCAATCGACTTACTCGTAATCAATCTTTACCCATTCGTTGAGACGGTTGCCAAAACTTCCGACGAAGAAGAAATCATTGAAAATATCGACATCGGCGGACCAGCAATGGTGCGCTCAGCTTCGAAAAATTTTGCTTACAAAACTGTGATTACTTCAGTTGATCAATATGAAAATTTGATCGCCGAGATGAGAAATAATTCCGGCGCGACATCGTTTGAGTTCAGGAAGAACGCTGCTGCGCAGGCTTTTAGAAATATCGCTGATTACGACGTCGCGATTTCAAACTGGTTTAATGATTACGTCACCCTGAGCCTGTCGAAGGGTGACCAACCGAGCATGCAATCATGCTTCGACAAGCTCAGCATGACAGTTCACGGCACGTTAAAACAATCTCTGCGTTACGGCGAAAATTCGCACCAAAAAGCCGCGCTTTACGCAACTACAGATTCAGGAATTGTTGGCGCAAAACAGCTGCAAGGAAAAGAGCTTAGTTACAACAACCTCAACGATTCCGACGCTGCTTACAATTTAGTTTTGGAATTCGAAAAACCGGCCTGTGCAATTATTAAACACGCAAATCCTTGTGGAACTGCGATTGGTGAAAACTTGCTTGAAGCTTACACTCGCGCACTTTCGTCAGATTCTAAATCTGCTTTTGGCGGCATTGTTGCACTAAATGGCAAGATCGACGAAGCCTTGGCTACAGAGCTCGCAAAGATGTTCTTCGAGGTAATTATCGCCAAAGAAATTTCCGAAGAAGCGAAGCTAATTTTAGCTGCGAAAAAAAATCTCCGCGTGCTTTTAGCTGACTTCAAAAAAAGTACACAAACTCAGATAAAATCAGTATCAGGCGGGTTTTTGATTCAGGATTTAGATCAAAAAACAATCAGCAAAAGTGATCTAAAATTAGTCAGCAAAAAATCGGTTAGTGACGCAGAAATTGAGCAATTAATTTTCGCGATGTCGGTTTGCAAACACGTAAAATCAAACGCGATTACTGTCGTGCAAAACTTTCAAACAACTGGTGTTGGCGCGGGTCAAATGAATCGAGTGGATGCTTGCGAAATCGCCTGCAAAAAATCTTTGGAATTTAAAGAAGGTGAAAAATTCCTCGCTTCCGACGCCTTCTTCCCATTCGCTGACAACATCGAAATCGCCGCTTCTTACAACATCAAAGCCATCGTCGCACCAGGTGGATCGATGCGCGATGAAGAAGTGATTGCAAAGGCCGACGAAAAAGGAATCGCTCTTTATTTCACCGAAACACGTCATTTCAAACATTAAAAAATGCCAAACGAACTCGAAGAAAAAATTAATAACATCGTCAGCGAGCAAAAAATTATTCGTGATTTTTTGACATCTGATCTTTTTACCAAAGAGGATGGACAACCGGAGACTCCGATCTCATTTAATAATGGAGAAGAAAGAGAAGTCAGAATTACACGCGTCAAAAATCCCGAAAAAATTGCCACAGAGTTGGATAAAATTTACGACAAATTTGCCGATCTCGGCTTTGTCGTAAAGAAAGAAAAAATCGAATCTTTGGCTTATTTTTTTGCTGTCGAAAAACCCGCTGGATCAGAGGTTAATCTTGATCCGCTCACCGTCGAACAGGATCAAATAGAAATTGCCCTAGCATTTCTGGAGCCTCGACAAATAAGGTCTCAACAAGAGTTTAGTGAGAAAAATTTTATTTTTTTTGAAACTGTTGGATCGATCTCACTTGCAGATTTACAAAAATTTTCTGACGAAAAAATCGACATATTTTGTAACGAAATCCAAGCAGGAAAATTTAATTCTCCCGAGGAAATCGAAGATCTTTCTGATTATCTAAAAGTTCTTGAAGAGGTTGTGGAAGATGAGCTAGATAGGGATTTGGAAGAAGAGGAAAATTTGGAAGTGGAGTTGGTGAAAGAAGAGAAAATTTTGGATGTCGGAAATCGAAATACTGACAACAAAATAAGCTCAGACTCTTCGATAAAAAATGCGACTCGATCGATCAAAAAACCTTTGGATTCTGCTGCTGCCAGCTAATTAATTTAGCTCAACAAGTCTGGACGAACTTTCTTAGTCAGAGCAATCGCCTGCTCCCTGCGCCATTGATTAATTTTTGCGTGATGTCCTCCAGTTAAAATTTCTGGTACCTTGCGACCCCGCCACTCTGCTGGTTTGGTGTAGTGAGGATATTCTAAAAGATTTGCAAACTCACCGCTAAAAGATTCTTCAGATAAAGATTCATTTGCTCCGAGAACCCCTGAAACATTGCGCAAAATTGCATCGATAAAAACGTAAGCGGCAATTTCTCCGCCCGATAAAACGTAATCACCGATGGAAATTTCTTCGATTTGAAATTCTTCCAAAACGCGCTGATCCACGCCTTCGTAGCGTCCGCAGAGGATGGTGATTTCTTCTTCTTTGGCTAATTCTTGAGCGATTTTTTGATTAAAAACTTTTCCACGCGGCGATAAATAAATTATTTTCGCGCTTGGTGCTTGAGCCTGATTTGAGCCTGTCGAAGCGTGCTTGGTGCTTTGGGAGTTTTCGATTGCATTGGCTACGACATCAGGCTTAAGAACCATTCCAGCGCCACCGCCGTAAGGCGTGTCATCTACGGTTCCGCGCTCATCAAAAGCAAAATCGCGAATATTAACCGCCTCAATCGACCACAATCTTTTTGCCAAAGCAGCGCCAGTGATCGATGCGGATAAAGGTCCCGGAAACAGTTCGGGAAAGAGGGTAAGAATTTTAAAATTGATCATTTTGCGTGTAATATTGGCCGATGATTTAGATCTCAGATTTGGGCACTTTTTTGTGATAGATTAGAATAACTATTAACTTTTTTTTCATAAGCAGAAGCTATCAAAACGATAGCTAACTTGTATTTTACTTAGCATCTATCAACTCAGATAAACCCTAGATCAAATAGCCCAAATCAATAAAATTTTATGAAACTAAATAAGCTCCTTTTTATCACATCTCTTGCAATCGCAGGATGCGCGCCATTTCAAAATCACTCAGATCAATCCAAAATGGAGGCTAAGCCTAATGAGTTTTGGTGGCCCAACAAAGTTAATCTCTCTCCACTTCGACAAAACGCTGCTGAATCAAATCCCTTAGGCAACGACTTCAACTACGCCCAAGAATTCTCTAAGCTCGATCTCGATCTTTTAAAAAAAGAGATCAAAGACGTGATGATGACTTCACAAGACTGGTGGCCGGCTGATTACGGTAATTACGGACCTTTTTTCATTCGTATGGCTTGGCACAGCGCTGGCACTTATCGCGCTGAAGATGGCAGAGGTGGAGCTGGTGGCGGACAACAAAGATTCGAACCTCTTAACAGCTGGCCAGATAATGCCAACTTAGACAAAGCTAGACGCCTGCTTTGGCCGGTTAAGAAAAAATACGGCAATAAAATTTCTTGGGCTGACTTGATGGTTTTGTCGGGAAATGTAGCGCTCGAATCAATGGGCTTTAAAACCATGGGCTTTGCCGGTGGCAGAGCTGACGATTTTGAACCTGATTTAGTTTATTGGGGCCCTGAAAATAAATTCATGGCAAGTCATCGTTTCGATAAAAATGGCAAACTTGAAAAGCCACTTGGCGCTACAACCATGGGTTTGATTTATGTAAATCCTGAAGGTCCAAACGGCAATCCAGATCCCCTCGCCGCAGCTGAACAAATTCGAGAAACCTTCGCTCGCATGGCAATGAATGACGAAGAAACTGTAGCATTGATCGCAGGTGGTCACACTTTTGGTAAGACACACGGCGCTCATAAACCTTCTGATTGTGTAGGAGTTGAGCCAGCAGGAGCCGAGCTTGAAGAACAAGGCATGGGCTGGAAAAACAAATGCGGCACCGGCAAAGGAGCCGACACTGTGACTAGTGGACTCGAAGGAGCTTGGACTATGCATCCAACCGCTTGGACCATGGATTACTTAAACAACTTATTCGCCTTTGATTGGGTAAAAACTAAGAGTCCGGGAGGAGCGATTCAGTGGGTTCCTTCTCAAAAAAGCGCGAACAATCTAGTTCCCGACGCTCACGACGCGACGAAAAAATATGCGCCCGTAATGTTGACGACAGATTTATCGCTTAAGGAAGATCCTAAATATCGCGAAATAGCCCAACGCTTCCGAGAGAATCCCCAAGAATTTGAAAAAGCCTTTGCTCAAGCTTGGTTTAAACTAACTCATCGCGACATGGGACCAAGCGCCAGATATGTCGGCAAAGAATCGCCAAAACAGATTTTGTCTTGGCAAGATCCACTACCAAAAATCGATCACAAACTAATCAGCGCTGCCGAAGTAGAAGAGCTCAAGGTAAGGATTTTAAAATCAGGATTGAGTGTTTCCGATTTAGTTAAAACCGCTTGGGCATCTGCCGCCAGTTATCGCAATACCGACATGCGTGGAGGAGCTAATGGAGCGCGTATTCGCCTAGAGCCGCAGAAAAACTGGCAAGTTAATAATCCGCAAGAATTGTCTAAAACTCTAGCCGCTCTGGAAAGAGTTCAAAAAAACTTCAATAAATCGCTAGTTGGCGGCAAAAAAGTTTCTCTCGCTGACGTAATTGTTTTGGGTGGATCGGCAGCAATCGAAAAAGCTGCTCAAGATGCTGGAGTAAAAGTAAAAGTTCCTTTTCAAGTTGGTCGTGCTGACGCCTCACAAGAGCAAACTGATGTTAAATCATTTGCAGCTCTAGAACCAAAAGCCGACGGATTTAGAAATTACTACAGCACTGATAGTTCTGTCTCGCCAATAAACTCGCTGATTGACCGCGCTTATCTGTTGAACTTAACAGTGCCTGAAATGACGGTTTTGATTGGCGGAATGAGAGTATTAGGAGCTAATTCAGACGGATCGGAACTTGGCATCTTAACAAAGAAATCGGGAGTCTTAACCAATGACTTCTTTGTGAATCTCTTGGACGCATCAACAAAATGGGCTAAGTCTGAAAAGTCAGAAGCTCTTTACGAAGGACGCGACAGAAAAACTGGTGAACTTAAGTGGAAAGCCACGCCAACCGATCTCGTCTTTGGATCAAGTTCAGAATTAAGAGCCGTTGCAGAAGTTTACGCATCCGACGACGCCAAAGAAAAGTTTGTAAAAGACTTCATCAAAGCTTGGACAAAAGTCATGAACGCCGATCGCTTCGATCTGAAAAAATAATCTCGAGCGCTGGAACGAGTGCTGGACTGGATTTGTAACCACTACTGTCCGGTTAAGAAATTATCAAAACCCTGTCAATCCTTGTAGTTCAATGGCTAAACAGGGGTAAAAAGTTTTTTCGATCTAGAAAATAAACACTCCTAGTAATGCTGAGCCTGTCGAAGCATGATCCAAGACCGCGCCCAGAATCATGCTTCGACAGGC
>JAGWWH010000042.1 GCA_018970485.1 Pseudomonadota bacterium
TCTTGCAAAAGTTGAAGGTGGATTCCTAGATTTTGATTGCTGCATAGCAACTCCTGATGTGATGCCAAAAATCAGCAAAATTGCTAAAAAATTAGGACCACGCGGCCTGATGCCGAGTCCAAAAAATGGAACAGTCACTGTTGATGTAAAAAAAGCAGTTACTGAATCTTTGAAGGGCAAGGTCGATTTTAAGAATGACAAGGGTGGCACCATTCATTGCATGATTGGTAAAATTGACTTTGATTCCAAAAATCTTCTTGAGAATGCCCAAGCTGTAGTAAAGGCAATTAAGGCCGCAAAGCCGGAAGCGGCAAAAGGAAAATTTCTGAAGGAGTTTTTCTTGAGTTCAACAATGGGACCGTCTGTAAGGGTTTCGGTCGAATCAGTTTAAAAAATGAACAGAGAACAAAAATCACATTTAGTATCATCCTTACAGCGCAAGTTAATCGACAGTGCGTTTGTTTCGGTGATCCATTATCGCGGTATGAGTGATAAACAGCTCTACGATTTGCGAGTGAGTCTAAAAGCAAAAGGCTGTGGTATGAAAATTGCCAAGAACACCCTAGTAAAAGTTGCGGTTAAAAAAACTGAACTAGAATCTCTTTCCGAATATCTTTCTGGGCCGACCGCGATCCTGTATTCGCAAGATCCAGTTGCCCTCTCAAAGATAATTTCAGACATGGCAAAAAAAGTTGAGGTCTTAAAAATCAAAGTTGGTTTTTTTAATAAATCTTTAGTTACGGAAGCGTCGATTAAAGAAATGGCCAAACTTGGTTCGTTTGATGAGGTCCGCTCTTCTTTCTTAGGCATAATTAATTCTAAGCAATCAAACTTCGTCAGGTTACTGACTGCGCCTGAAAAAGGCTTGGCTACCTTAAAAACCGAATAAACTAAATTTTCTAACCTCAACTAATCAAAGTCGACATGTCTAATAATCTTGAACAACTAACAGAGTCCCTATCTTCACTAACCATTCTAGAGCTTGCAGAGCTAAGCAAAAAACTTGAAGAAAAATGGGGCGTATCCGCTGCTGCCTTCGCGTCAGCAGCTCCGGCAGCATCAACAGTTGCAGCTGAAGTAAAAGACAAATTCGAAGTCGTCTTGGTGGCGGCTGGTGATAACAAGATTAATGTTATAAAAGAAGTTCGCGCAATCACTAATCTTGGTTTAAAAGAGGCGAAAGATCTAGTTGAAGGAGCTCCAAAAACCATCAAGTCAGATGTCCCAACCTCAGAAGCGGAAGAACTTAAGAAAAAGCTAGAAGCAGTTGGTGCAAAAGTTGAATTGAAGTAGTAAAATTTTATCGAGCCAACCTACTATTTAATTTAGCAGGTTGGCTTTTGACGTTTTTATTCGTTCACCCGAAATAAGCTCAGCAGATAGTTAAACTTTACAGTAAATAAAATGGCGACTCGTAACTTCGATCATACTCTATTCAGAAAAAGTTTTGGCAATGGTGGTGGCAAAGAGGCGATCCCAAACCTAATTGCGCTACAAAAGGAATCGTATGATAGATTTTTGCAGGTCAATATCTCCCATGAAAAACGCGAGAACGTCGGAATTCAATCTGTTTTTAATTCCTTCTTTCCCTTATCGGATTCAGCGGAAAGAGTAACTGTAGAATTTCTTAACTACTCTCTAGGAAAATCAAGATATGAAGCCCAAGAATGTCTTTTTGCTGGAAGGACATTTTCCTCACCTCTTCATGCCCAGCTTCGATTAGTATTGTGGCACCAAGAGGAGGGAAGCGAAGTAAAGGAAATTCGTTCTATCAAAGAGCAGGAAGTTTATTTGTGTGAAATCCCGTTAATGACTGAAACGGGAAGTTTTATTGTTAATGGAGCAGAAAGGGTTGTGGTTTCTCAGATGCGACGCGCTCCAGGCGTATTCTTTGATAGCGAAAATGTAAAATTATCAGGTTCAAAGTCTTACTCTGCAAAAATTATTCCTCATATTGGCTCTTGGCTAGATTTTGAGTTTGATAGCAAAGACGTTCTTCATTTTAGAGTGGATAAAAAAAGAAAGATTCCAGTCACTTCGCTTTTGCGAGCTTTGGGAATGAGTGCAGAATCAATAATCAATACTTTCTACGGATCAGTTGAGGCTTTTCACTCAAAGCACGGCTGGTCTTTATCGTTCGATGCCGAGTCTTTCGTGGGTAAAAAAATTCCCTATGATTTAGTGTGTGCAAATTCCGGCGAGATAAAGGTAAAAGAGGGAACCAAGCTAAATCGCAAAGCGATAGATAAGCTAATCTCGGAGAAATTTACGCATTATTTGCTAACCGAATCTGTTCTGCCTGGTTACGTTGTTGCGTCAGATTTGATCGAGTCAGAAACTGGAGAATTACTTCTTGAAGCCGGTTCGATCATAACAGCAGAGAGTTTAGAGATATTGCATAAATTAAATTTCACAAAAGTTCCGGTCATTAATCCGAGCAAATCTGAAATGGGTCCATACCTATATAACACGATGCTTGTAGACAAAAATCCAAATCAGCGCGAAGCTTTGTTTGATATTTACAGGGCGGTAAGATTGGGAGAGGCTCCATCTTCTTTTGAGGTTGCAAAGAGTTACTTCGAAAATCTATTTTTTAATGACACTCGCTATAACTTATCAGATGTCGGTCGAATGAAGATGAATCATCGTCTTGGCTTATCGATCGCTAAAGATAAGATGTATTTGACCAGCAAAGATATCGAGCAAACCATAAAGATTCTCAGCTTAATAAAGCACAACGACCTAAAAACTGACGACATAGACAATCTTGCCAATCGACGCGTTCGCGCAGTTGGCGAGTTAATTGAAAACCAGTTGCGAATAGGGATGGCAAGAATTGAAAAAGCTATCATGGAAAAGCTTAACTCGGTGGAAGTTGATACTGTTATGCCACAAAGCTTAATCAACTCAAAACCACTAGTTACTGCTGTTAAAGACTTCTTTGCTACTTCGCAGCTTTCTCAGTTTATGGATCAAACAAATCCACTTTCTGATATTACTCACAAGCGTCGCCTATCGGCTCTTGGTCCCGGAGGATTAACTCGAGAACGTGCCGGATTTGAAGTTCGAGACGTTCATCCCACTCATTACGGCAGAATTTGTCCAATCGAAACTCCAGAAGGCCCGAATATCGGTTTGATTAACTCACTTGCAACATATGCTAGAGTTAATGATTTCGGCTTTATCGAGACCCCGTATCGCCGAGTTATTAATGGCAGAGTAAAGGATGAAGTGAAATATTTGTCGGCAATGGGAGAGGTGGATTTTGCTGTAGCGCCTGCAAATATTGAGGTAGATGAATCTGGTCGCATAAAAGACGACTTGGTAAGTTGTCGTAAAAATGGAGAGTTTGTAATGCTAACTCCCGATAAAATTGATTTTATCGATGTTTCAACAAAGCAAATTGTTTCCATAGCTACCACACTCATACCTTTTCTCGAGAATGATGATGCCAATCGCGCACTTATGGGCGCAAACATGCAACGTCAGGCTGTACCACTTCTTCGCTCAGATTCTCCTCTAGTTGGAACTGGTATGGAGTCTATAATTGGAGCAGACTCGGGAGCGGTAATATTTTCTAAAAAAGATGGGGTTGTTAAGTTCGTTGATTCCTCTCACATAATAATCGAATCAACTAGTGATGAAAATCACTCAGTCGAAATGTATGATCTGAAAAAGTATCAACGCACCAACCAAGATACTTGTATTAATCAGCGCCCGACAGTTTCTCTCGGCCAAAAGGTCAAAGCCGGTCAAATTATTTCTGACGGACACTCCGTTGATAAGGGTGAGATCGCTCTAGGAAAGAATGTCCGCGTCGCCTTCATGCCTTGGAGTGGATATAACTTTGAAGATTCTATAATTATTTCTGAGAAACTATTGGCGGATGATACTTTTACCTCAATTCACATTGAGGAAATGGAAATTATCGCTCGCGATACTCGCTTAGGACCCGAAGAGATAACGCGAGATATACCAAATGTAGGCGAAGAGTTTCTGACTAAGCTCGACGAAGAGGGAATAATCCACATTGGCGCTGAAGTAAAGCCAGGCGACCTCCTTGTTGGAAAAACAACTCCAAAAAGCGAGTCACCAATGACTCCAGAAGAAAAATTACTTAAAGTAATTTTCGGAGAGAAAGCTGCTGATGTTAAGGACTCTTCATTATATGCCCCTACCGGAGTTGGTGGAACTGTTATTGATGTAAAAGTGTTCTCTCGCAAAGGTGTCGAGAAAGATGAGCGTTCGGTTTATATCGAAATGCAACAAATCGAATCTCTTTCCAAGCGCAAAAATCTTAGAATTTCTTTCTTGGAAGATTCCTTAAAATCAGCCCTGATAAAGCTTTTTGACGGCAAAAGACTTTCCATAAATTTCGATAAGTTAAAAGCCAAAGCCAAGATTGATTCAAAAGAACTCTCAGCTTTTTCAAAATCACAATTGGTAAAAATAGTTGTTGATGACTCAGAGGCGATGGATAGGGCGGAAAAGATTATTAAGACTCATAACCAGCAAATTTCCGAAGTTGAGAGAGATTTTAATGACAAAGTAACAAAAATTAAAATCGGTGATGAACTTGGACAAGGTATTCTAAAAATCGTTAAGGTTTACATTGCCTCAAAGTATCGTTTACAACCAGGTGATAAAATGGCTGGTCGCCACGGTAATAAAGGTGTGGTTTCCAAAATAGCACCAATCG
>JAGWWH010000043.1 GCA_018970485.1 Pseudomonadota bacterium
TGCTATTGCCCTCGCTCCCTCGCTTCTTACTTCTTCATTCTCAGTTTCACTTAAGATTTGAAGTAGGGTGTTTCTTGTTTCTTCTGTGGCAAAGATTGCTTGTCCGGCTGGGCTAGCGGCTATGCTTGCTATTGCCGCCGCTCCCTGCCTTCTTACTTCTTCATTCTCAGTTTCACTTAAGATTTGAAGTAGGGTGTTTCTTGTTTCTTCTGTGGCAAAGATTGCTTGTCCGGCTGGGCTATCATAGGCTATGTTTGCTATTGCCCTCGCTCCCTCGCTTCTTACTTCTTCATTCTCAGTTTCACTTAAGATTTGAAGTAGGGTGTTTCTTGTTTCTTCTGTGGCAAAGATTGCTTGTCCGGCTGGGCTAGCGGCTATGTTTACTATTGCCCTCGCTCCCTCGCTTCTTACTTCTTCATTCTCAGTTTCACTTAAGATTTGAAGTAGGTTTTCTACGCCGTTACTACCGAGACCAAGTCTTGTCAAAGAAGGATCCAGCCTTACAAGTCTTTGAATTGTGTTATTAAGTTTTGTTTGTTGATCAGGTCTCATTTTAATTACCTCTAGATTGTAGATATGGATGAAGGATTGGTTTTAATCTCAGTTTAAGATTTGATTAGATGTGTAGGTCAAAGTTTCTATTTTTAAACCCACCTCTTTAGATAAGGCTTTTTAACCTCTACATCTACTTGATTAAATGAGCTTCTAAATTTCCGCATTTAAACAATCACAAACTCAATCCAAAAAGAGTTACTCATAAATTAGTAAAAATCGACCACGCCAGTCGCCACGTCATACATTCCGCTGATAATTACAATTTTACCCTTCTTCTCGAGATCGTGAATTATTTTGCTCTCTTTGGTGATTTGCTTGGCGACACGTTCGACGTTGATCGCGCCGACTTTATCGACGAAATCGAGATCGTGAAATTTTTTATTACCCTTAATCAACTTCGCCGCTTTCACCGATGGTTTTATCTTCTTCAGAAGTCCTGTGAATTTGCCCATTTCAACATCGTTGCAAGCGCCCTTGATTGCACCGCATTCACTGTGGCCCAAAACCATTATTAATTTCGTGCCAGCGATTTGACAGGCAAACTCCATGCTACCGACGATGTCATCATTCAAAACATTGCCGGCGATTCGACAGCTAAAAATATCTCCCAATCCCTGGTCAAAAATTAACTCGGCAGAAGTGCGTGAATCGATGCAACTTAGGACAAAAGCGAAAGGATTTTGAGTTTTGGAAGTGTCGTTAACTTGCTTCAGCAAATTGCGATTCACTTTAAGATTTTGTACGAAGCGCTGATTTCCTTCTTTCAATAATTTTACCGCAACTTCTGGAGTAATTGAATCTCGTTCTTCTTGAGTCAAAGAAGCTTCGTCGCTTTTTTTCGCGCGACAGATCAATGCGATTACAATTCCGATTCCAACTCCCTTGAGAAGATCTAGCCCGACAACGCCAATAACTGTCGCCAAGAACGGAAGAAAATCATGCCAACCAGAATGATAAACTTTTTTGAAAATCGTCGGCTTTGCTAGTTTGTAACCAAGCACAAGAAGGATGCAGGCAAGGCTGGCGAGCGGAATCATGTTGAGAAATTTCGGCACAGAAATCACCGCAATCATCAGTAAAAGGCCGTGCAGAATTGTTGATTTTTTTGTTTTCGCGCCGAAAGAAAGATTGGCACTGCTTCGTACGATTACTTGCGTGATTGGCAGGCCGCCAATTAGTCCGGCAATAATATTTCCAAGGCCTTGTGCTTTTAGTTCGCGATTAGTGTTGGTGACGTGTTTTGCTGGATCGAGCTTGTCAATCGCTTCAACCGAAAGAAGAGTTTCGACGCTGGCGGTTATCGCTAGAATCAGAGCAACTTCATAAACCTGAGGATTTTTCAATGCCTCGAGATTTGGAAAAATGAAAAGTGAAAAAAGCTCAGAAAAACTTTTTATGATCGGAATTTGCACGATGTGATGAGCCTCAAGCTGCATTGCTGAATTCATCAGAATGCCAGCAGCCACAATAACGATCGGCCCTTGCAACATTTTAAAAAAGTTATGTCGACGCGATAAAATTCCGTCCCACAAAACTAAAATCGTCATTGAGATTATGCTAATCATCGTGACTGCCGGAGTGAGATAGAATAAGGCGTCTTCGAGGTTGAACATACTTCCTTGCGAAAGAAATTCAAAATTTCCCGGAACTTCGTGATCGTAGCCCAGAGCGTGCGGAATCTGCTTAATCACGATTATTATTCCAATGCCAGCAAGCATTCCTTTGATGACTGAAGTGGGGATGTAATAAGCAATAGTGCCGAGACGCATGTAGCCCATCACGGTTTGAATTATGCCCGCCAAAATCGTAGCAACGAGAAAACTTTCGAATGAACCAAGAGAAAGAGAATAGGTCAAAACAATCGTCACCAAACCAGCTGCCGGACCAGAAACACCAAAGCGCGATCCGCTGGCGATACCAACAACAACGCCACCAATTATTCCAGAAATTATTCCAGAAAAAAGTGGTACGCCCGAAGCAAGAGCGATGCCAAGACAAAGTGGCAGGGCAACGAATAATACAACAATACTCGCCGGCAAATCGTAGCGCAAATCTTGACTCAGTTTGGTAAAGAAATTTTTCATAAAATGCGTTATTTGGTTTGGCACGAAATCGCCTTCGATGAGGATTCAGATCCTTTAAACTTAAAGAATTATTTAGTCATTTTTGCCTAGCAAATTCTCATAAACAAAGGCCAATTATTTTAAGTTTTTGATCACGAACTCTTCAAAAGAATTTACCGCCGCGTTGTCTTTTTTATGCTTGAGCAATGAGAAGTGACTATCCTTGAGTTTTGGCAAAAATTTGGATCTGATTATTTTTATTTCTGCAGGAATAATTGTGTGTGGGAAAATGGTAATTCCTAGGCCAGCCCTCACTGCAGCGATCTTTCCTGCGTAACTATTACTAGAAAAAGCTAGGCGCCATTTGATCTTTTTTTTCTCAAGAGCGCTGATTGCTTTCTCGCGATACAGGCATGGTTTTGGGGATAAAACTAAGGGAATTGCCTCGTCTTTTTTCACCAATCTAGAATCTCCAGCCCATTCAAGCTTCTCTGAAAATAATTCCACCTCATGTCTAAATTCATGCGGAGGACTCATTTTAACGATCACCAAATCAAGCTCATTATGCTTGAATTTTTCGTATAAATTTAGGGTCAAATCGCACTCTATGTTTAGCAAAATTTTTGGGTGCATCTGCGAAAATTCTCGCAACACCTCGTAAAGAAAGACGCTGGCGAAATCTTCTGGCACTCCAAATCTCACCTCTCCCTTCAGCTCCGGCTCTTTAAAGCAATCTATAGCTTCGCGATGTAGGGCAAATATCTGTCTGATATATCCTAAAAAAATTTCGCCCTCGCTGGTTAAGGAAAATATTTTTCCTCTCACGAATAAGGGTTTTCCGACAAAATTTTCTAACTTGGCAATTTGCTGACTAACCGCCGACTGAGTTCTGCCAACTCGACCAGCCGCCTTGGTAAAGCTTCCCGTGTCAGCAACGGCGATGAAACATTGCGCAGATATGGTATCAATGGCCATAAGATTTCCTAATATTATCCATAAGAATTATGAGTTTTACTCTCGCAAAAAGAGAGTCTTAGCTGCGCCTTAATTAATACGAAAGTTCCTAATACCAAAATTTGGCAACCGATATGACAGATTCTCTTTTTTACATCGACGGTTTAGCAAAAATCGTAATCTTCCTCATCTTATTCATCGGCTTAGTCGTCGCACTCTTTGCTAAAAAATATCTTAAAGGCGACTCCAAATACACCTCCTTCTTCATCGCCCTTCCGCTAGTTATTGTATCGGTAATAATAACGGTATCGACCAACAACATTTTCCTCTTTCTTGTATCTTGGCTCCTAAGCAACGCAATTTTGGTTGTGATGATGATTCACAAACCAAATTGGAGGTCGGCTTTTGCCTCGGGAAAATTAGCGGCAAAAAATTTTCTGATTGGATTTTTCTGCCTAAGTCTCGGATTAATTTTGCTCTACAATCAATCTGGTCATAGCTCGATCCAATCCATCCTAGATTTTCAATATGTGAATCAAACAAAGCTAACGATCGCACTTCTGCTGATCTTGATTGGAGCGATGACGCAATCGGCAATCTATCCCTTTCACTCATGGCTAACCAGCTCGCTTAACTCGCCAACTCCAGTATCGGCGCTGATGCATGCCGGACTCGTAAATGGAGGCGGAATTTTACTGGCACGCTTTGCTCCACTTTACCTCAACTCTCCAAAAATTCTTACCGCGATTTTTATCATCGGCATCACAACAGCACTAATCGGAACATTTTGGAAACTGGTACAAAGCAGCGTTAAGAACATGTTAGCTTGCTCAACAATGGGGCAGATGGGATTCATGTTAGCTCAATTTGGCCTTGGATTATTTTCTGCAGCAATAGCCCACCTTTTTTGGCACGGCTGCTTCAAATCTTATCTCTTTTTAACCTCAGGCGCAGCAGCTCAAGAAAAGAAATTTGATCTTAACTATCCGCCAAGCCTCTCATCTTTTACATCGGCCTTGATTTGCGGGATATTTGGAATCCTCAGTTTTTCTTT
>JAGWWH010000044.1 GCA_018970485.1 Pseudomonadota bacterium
CTAAGGCTGTTTGCATGGTTCGGGACATCGGGTGAAATGTATTGGGTTAAAAAACTAACTAGTGAAATTAGCGGAGTAAGATTTTGGTTTAATCTTCACTCCTTGAGGCTCTTCAACTTCGAAGTGCCATTTTTTTTCTTGTGCGAAATTTATTGCTTCATCTTTAGTCGCGAATTCAAAACGAAATTGTGACGAAGTGTCGCTAGCTGAAATCCAGCCAGTGATTGGGCTTATCGAGCGAATATTTTCTTGAATCGGTAACAGTAACCACTTTTGACTATTTTTTTTACCAGACTGCATCGCTGATTTTGCCGGTTGGAAAATTCTGAATTTCATTTTGGCTTTCTGAAAATTTTAAGAAGAGAGGCGGCAAAAATTAAAACACATCCCAGCCAAATCAACCAAATGAATGGCTTGTAGTAAGCGCGGACGGCATAATTTTCATTTTTATCTTTGTTGCCAATGACCAAATAAACATCGCCAAAAAAGCGATGCTTGATTGAAGCTTCGTTAGTTGTTTGATCACTTACTGGATAGAAGCGCAGTTGGGGCTGTAGCTCTCCAAGCTCTTTGTCGTTTTTAGAAAGAGTAAAATTTCCCTGACGGGCAACGAAATTTTCTCCAGCTAAATGATCGATTTTTTCGAATTTAATTTTGTAATCACCAAGCATGAAAGACTCGCCCAGCTTGAGGCTGAGCTCTTTTGTGAGTCCTAAATAAGAAGTAAAAGTGACGCCGAGAATAATAAATAAGAAGCCAAGGTGGGCGATATTTTTTGGAGTAGGGCGGGCGGATTTTGTTGAGAAGGCAATCAGCACAAGGAACGGCACAATCATGATTTTGAAAATCTGATTGTAGTAGTTGGCGCCGATTGAGATGAATTCGTTAAATAATCCGCGCAGAAAAATTGGGTAAGTAGTGCCAAGAAGTACGATGAATAAAGCGATGAGAAGAAAATAATTATTGAGCAAAATTAATTTCCCGCTCCTGTCGAGCGTTGCTGGCGCTGATCTGAGACGATTCATCTTGGCGCCAAAAATCAACAAAGCAGAACCGCCAATTATAAAAATTAAAGTGATTACGAAGAAGCCGCGTTTGGCATCGATAGCGAATGAATGCACGGAGCTCAAGACTCCAGAGCGGGTAAGAAAAATTCCAAGCAAGCAAAGAATGAAGGTAAGAATCGCCAAAAAAACCGCCCAATTTTTGTAAATTTCTTTTTTGCCAACCAGCTTCAGCGTGTGAATTAATGCGCTGGCGATGAGCCAAGGCATTAGCGAAACATTTTCGACTGGATCCCAAAACCAATATCCACCCCAACCGAGTTCCCGATAAGCCCACCAAGAGCCGAGGCCAACTCCTAAAGTTAAAAATCCGTAAGAAAAAAATAACCAAGGCTGAATTTTTGCGACAAAATTTCGATCAACTTTTTCGCAAAGAAGACCGGCGATAGCGAAAGAAAAAATTAGCGAGAAGCCGAGATAGCCAGTGTAGAGCATAGGTGGGTGTAGGGCTAAGCCGATATCTTGTAAGATTGGATTTAGGCCTAAACCATCAAGCGGCACTGGAAAAACTTGTGCGAATGGATTGGAAGTAAAAGCAGTAAAAGCCGCGAAAAGCGCGATGATTACGGATTGTGACGAGATGATGATTAATTTCTCCTGCTTCGAAATTTTGCTCAAAAAACTAAATGCGAGAGTGTAAGCGCAAAGCACGGTAATCAGCAGCAGCATTGATCCCTCGTGATTTCCCCAAGAGCCAGAAATTTTGTAAATCAGCGGCTTTAGATGGTGTGAATTTTTGTAAACATTCTCGACCGAGTAATCGGAAATCACGAAAGAATAGATCAAACAAATCTGACTCGCGATCGCGGCAACCAACATTGCAGCGACAAGGCGCAGAAAGATTTTTTGTAACTCTTCAAGTGCGATTTTTTTTCGTGCAAAAAAATTAAAAAACGGCAAAAAAATTCCGATTGAAAAAATCAGCAGAAGCAGCGCAAAACCTAGAATCGGAGCCGAAAACATGTTTGGTAAAAACAAAAAATTAAAACCGGAAAATCATTTGGGAGAAGAGCTTGATGTGCAGGAAATTTTTCCAACATTGCAAGGCGAAGGGCCTTACGTTGGCCAGCCCGCTACTTTCATCAGGCTTGGCGGTTGTAATCTCGCCTGCGAATTTTGCGACACTGAATTCGAATCTTACAAAAAAATTCCGCTGAAGAAAATTTTAGCCAAGGCGAAAAAACTAAATAAAAAGTTAGTGGTGATAACTGGTGGTGAGCCAATGCGTCAGCCAATTGAAAGGCTTTGTGAGGAGTTAGTGAAAATGGGATTTTTAGTTCAGATCGAAACTAACGGCACGATTTTTCGGAAATTAAATCCTGAAGTTAAAATTATTTGTTCACCGAAAATCACTAAAGGTAAATATCACCAAATCAGGCCAGACCTGCTTTCGCGTATTGATGCCTTTAAATTTATTATTTCAAAATCGAGCAAAGATTATCGCGATGTTGGAGATGTTGGTCAAGGGAGAGCTCAAGTTCCTGTTTACGTGCAACCGATGGATGAGTATGACAAAGCCAAGAACAGAGCGAATCTAAAGCATGCGGTGAAGTTGTGTGGAGAGCACGGATATTTTCTTTCGCTACAAACTCACAAGATTTTGGGGATTAGATAACGTAGAGACTTCGCTCAACCAGCGTCTAGAATTTTTACGAAATTTGACGATTATTTACTGACGCGCCTGATAAATTTTCCGCCCCTACCGCTCTAAATTTTGGCCCACTTATTCTCACCTCCTGATCCACAGCTCTAACATTTATCGAGCCACCTCTAACTATATCCATATTCGCGCAGTGACCGTTTCTTGTATTTTGTATTAAGGGAATTCCATGTTCCGCCGCTACTTTGGACAAATCTTCGATTAATCGATCAATCAAAAGATTTTGCGACTCCAGCGTTTCTACTGTTGCCTTAATTGCTTCGAGATCGCTTCTACCTTTTTTGGCGAGAATTTTGTCGATGTTGTAAGGATTAATCAAAATTCTGCCGCTTTCCTCATCATGCAGAAGATTTGTGTATCCATTGCTTCCATCAAGTCTGGTCGCGATATTTCCAAGCTCGATAAAAGCGGGTGGATTGTCTGAATGCTGTTTTATGAATTCAGTTAACAACCAATGGTAGTTAACCAGCGCTACGTTCCCTGGTCTTTGCAAAAATCCTTCGACGGAAATACTCCATTTTTGGTCTGATGGAATTTGTAAAAGCCTTCTTCCTTCAACTTCGTGAGCAATATTTCCGATGTTAAGTGGGTAGTGAAATGTTCTGTTTAAATCAGCTAATTTATTACTCGGATCGCAAATTATCCGGCGTGGAAAATCTTCCACTTCTTCTCCCTTCATTAACTTTTCTAATCTTTCAGCGGCCGCGGCTAAATGTTCGTCACTTCTTAAGAAAATATTAGTAAAAGGAGTCGATGTAAATGAGCAGATGCCATGGCTTGCGAGCACGGTTGCGTAAGTTACATCGCTCATGCCAAAAATTGTTACCGACGGTTTTTTATCTTGGGGTTTGCTAGAAAAATGATCGACGATTAGTGGAATTTTATCTTTAAGACTTTCTCCACCCATGAATGGCATGATGTTCCAGCCAAGGTTGATGCAGTCGATAATTTGCTGGGCTCCAACTTCTGCAGAAACCGCCGGTGAAATCGAATCCCCAAGTCGATCCGATTTTTTTCTGCCCGCGACTTCTGCCTCAACCATCAAGAGCCCGTCATCAAATCGAGCTATTTTAACGCAGAAGCCTTTCTCAATTAATTTAGTTTTTCTTAGCTCAATTATTTCTTGATCAGCGAAGCAGTTAGAGGTTGCAACCAATGCTATTGCTGGGTGCGACTCATCTCCAAAACTTTCCCAAGTGTAAGGCATATTTAATTTTCCTGAATTTTCCCAAGCTATATTCGGTCAAGATTTTGGGGGTTGGGTAATGTAGAGACGTCGGTTGAGCGGAGTAGAAACCAAGTCTTGAGTTCTGTGTGTTTAGACTTGGTTTCGACTCCGCTCGAACGGCGAAAAGATATTACTTCTTCGAATCCTTAAACTTTCTCAGAATCTCATTCACCATCCCTGGATTGGCTTGCCCCTTGCTCGCTTTCAAGCTTTGGCCAACAAAAAAGCCATGAAGTTTTTCGTCGCCAGCGGCGTATTTTGCGAATTGATCGGCATTTGCGGCGATCACTTCAGCGACGATTTTTTCAATCGCGCCAACATCTGAAACTTGCTTCAAGCCTTTAGATTCAACGATTTTCGCCGCATCTTCTCCGGTTTCGACCATGATATCCAAAACATCTTTGGCGATTTTTCCGGAGATTTCTCCGCTCTTCAATAGATCAAAAAGTCCGCATAAATTTTCCGCTGAAACTTTTAGATTTTCGAAGTTGATGCCGAGTTTGTTCATGCGGCCGAATAGCTCGACTGTAAACCAGGTGACACAGATTCGTGGTTCGTGCTTTGTTATTAGTGCTTCGAAATAAGTGGAAATTTCTTCGTTCGCAGTGAGCACTCCCGCATCATATTCCGTTAGGCCGAGATCGCGGATGTAGC
>JAGWWH010000004.1 GCA_018970485.1 Pseudomonadota bacterium
AGGCGGGGATCCAGGAAATCTAAACACAAATGCCCATCCAAAACATCTTCTCAAAAATACTTTCCTTCGCCATCTCGGCATTATTTCTCGGACTTTTTATCTATTTTTTGCCGGCGATTTTAGTGATCTTTGGAGTGATTTTACTGCTGCTAATAATCTCTGTAATCGTGCTGAGATTCGTGATGAAGAAGAATGTGGTGAGGATGAATTTTATTTACACTGCGCGGAATTCTAGCGGAACTGATGAAGAAATTCCTGAGATGAAAGATGTGACGAATAGCTCCCCAAATAAACATCCTCTTAACTAAATCCCTCAAAGATATAAGCCGCGACGGCTTATATCTAGGTAGGATCGAAACCGCTTGGCTCTAAGTAGAAAATCTATTTCTTCGCTCTCTCGATCCCTTCTTTGATCAAATCTCTCGCCTTCGCGGCATCTTCAAAACCAGTCACTTTCACCCATTTTCCTTTTTCCAAATCTTTGTAATGCTCGAAGAAATGTTTGATTTTGTTGATCAAAGTTTCTGGTAGTTCTTTGTAAGACTCGATGGCTTCGAACTGCGAGTTTAGCTTCTTCGCGGGTACAGCGATGATTTTTTCGTCCATGCCTTTTTCATCTTCCATGATCAAAACGCCGACTGGTTTAACCGCGATTACGGCGCCGGGAATAACTGGAAAATCTGACACAACTAGAACGTCACAAGGATCGCCATCGTCAGACAAGGTGTTGGGCACAAAGCCGTAGTTGCACGGGTAATACATTGGCGTGGCGATGAAACGATCGACGAAAATCGCGCCGCTTTCTTTGTCGAATTCATACTTCACCGGATCAGCATTCATCGGCACTTCGATGATTACGTTAACTTGATTCGGCGCGTCTTTGCCGATTGCGATTTTAGAGATGTCCATGTTTTTAGTTATTAGTTGTTAGTATTTTAATTCACTTCGAGAAGCACCGCCCCGCCTTGTCCGCCGCCGATGCAGAGAGTTGCGAGACCACGGTTTTTGCCGCGACGTTTTAACTCGCGAAGTAAATGAATGATGATTCTTGCGCCGGACATTCCGACCGGGTGACCAAGGGCTACGCCGCCGCCATTCACGTTCAAGATTTCTGGATTTATTTCGCCAAATGCTTGCTTCATGCCAAAATGTTTTTCACAAAATTCGTCGGAAGCAAAAGCTCGCGTGCAGCCAATCACCTGGGCGGCGAAGGCTTCGTTGATTTCGATTAGTTCCATGTCTTTCAAAGAAAATCCGGTTTTATCGAAAAGTTTTTTGGAAGCGAAAACTGGTCCAAGGCCCATGCGCGAAGGATCCATGCCGGCGTAAGCGAAATCGCGAATGTAGCCGATAACTTCTAATCCTAACTCTTTCGCTTTTGATTCACTCATCAAAACCGCGAAAGCCGCGCCATCTGTGACTTGTGAAGCGTTAGCAACAGTGACAGTTCCAGTAACTTTTTCAAAATATGGCTTCATCTTCGCGAGAGCTTCGAGCGTTTGACCCTTACGCACGCCTTCATCCTCTTCAATCATCAGAGAATTTTTTTCGTCATTATTAAAAACTGGAATGATCTCTTCTTTGAAAATTCCGCTATTCATCGCCGCTTCTGCTTTTTGATGTGAACGCAGAGAAAACTGATCTTGCTCCTCGCGAGTGATCTTAAAATCCTTCGCAACATTTTCTGCCGTGCAGCCCATAATCAATCCAGAGATCGGATCCGTAAGGCCTTGAACCAGCCCGATTACTGGGGTGAGGAAGTGTAATCTGAAAGTCGTAAGCAAAGAAAGTTTCTGCGGTAAGGTTTTTGCCTTCATCAAATTCGCAAAAAGCGCAGTCATTTTTTTGCCGAAAAAAAGTGGGATATTACTCATCGATTCCACCCCGCCCGCAAAGATGATTTCCGCTTCGCCATTTTGGATTTTTGACATAGCTGTTGTCATCGCTTCCATACCAGAAGCACAGTTTCTGTGAACAGTAAAAGCTGGCACTGACTGAGGAATACCAGCCTTCAGCGCGATTACTCTTGCGATATTTGCCGCTTCCGCAGGTTGCGCAACGTTACCAATAATCACCTCATCAATCTTCTCCAGATCAACTCTTGAACGAATCAAAACTTCTTTGGCAATACGCGCACCAAGAT
This sequence comes from Pseudomonadota bacterium, assembly GCA_018970485.1. GTDB lineage: Bacteria > Pseudomonadota > Alphaproteobacteria > Rickettsiales > UBA1997 > UBA2645. The sequence goes on from JAGWWH010000004.1 coordinate 2,144, forward strand.
CGTGAGCGGTAAGATTTTTAAAAACTCCACCCGCTTTACCCATTGGAGATCTGAAGCCGGCAACAATCGCAATACGTTCTTTCATAATTTTAGATTTTTGATTTTAGATTTTTGATCGTGACATTGCCGCACTTCCTAAATCAAAAATCAAAAATCAAAAATCAAAAATTCATGTTGGATCAAGAATTAATCGCCTTTGCCAACCATCTTGCCGATCTTTCAACCGAGATTGCTAAGAAATATTTTCGCTTGCCAAACGGTGAAATCGCTAAGGCCGACGACTCTCCTGTTACTAAAGCAGATCGCGAAATCGAAGAAATAATCCGCGCCGAAATCGAAAAAAAATTTCCTGAACACGGAATTATCGGCGAAGAATTTGGCACAAAAAATGCTGATGCGGAATTTGTTTGGGTTCTTGATCCGATTGATGGCACATCATCTTTTATTATTGGTCGTCCAATTTTTGGCACATTAATCGCTCTCGCTTTTCGTAAAAAAGTGATTCTCGGCGTGATGAATCAACCCATAAATGGCGAGCGTTGGATTGGTATTGATGGCGAAGGATCTTGGCTCAATGGCAAAAAAATTCAGACAAGAAACTGTAGAGAAATTTCTGACGCAGTGATGTGTGCAAGCTCGCCATTTTTCTTCAAAAATCGTGACGAAGAAATTTTAAAAAAACTCTCCAAACTCACTAAATATCAGCATCTAGGCGGTATAGTTTATGGCGGAGATTGCTACTCTTATGCCTCGCTCGCATCAGGTTTTATCGACATCATTATTGAACCAGGACTAAAAGTTTACGATTACGCCGCCCTTCTTCCGATCATTAAAATGGCGGGTGGAATCGTCACTGACTGGGAAGGAAATGATCTTGAGTTAAAATCTCCGGTGCGTCTCGTGGCTTGTGCTAGCAAGGATTTGCACGAGAAAGTTTTAGAAATTCTTAAGTAAAAAAATAAATAAATTCATGCCCAGAAAACTCGAAGCGAAAAAAATTTTTAATGGCGAAGTGGAGTTCCTTTTTGGCGCCGCCAACTACAGTCAAATTCCTAAAAATCACTTTCCTGAAATTGCTTTTGTTGGCGCCTCAAACGTTGGCAAATCTAGTTTGATCAATGCCTTGCTCGGGAAAAAAGTTGCCATCGTTTCTTCAACACCTGGCAGAACTCAGCAGTTAAATTTTTTCAAAATATCTGGCTATGAAGATGGATTTATCTTGGTCGATATGCCGGGTTATGGCTTTGCAAAAGCTCGTGATAAAGACATCGCTCATTGGCAAAAAACTGCTTTTGAATATCTAACTAAACGCGCAAATTTGCGTCGCGTTTTTTTACTTATCGACCCAATCAAAGGCTTGAAAGAAACGGATCGCGAAGCCATCAACGTTTTCAATACTCTTGCCGTTTCCTTTCAAATCATTCTCACCAAATCAGACAAATTAAGCATTAATGAGCGCCAAAATATCGAGTCAGAAATTTCTGAAGAGTTAAAAAAATGGCCAGCAGCTTATCCGCAAATCCTTGCTACTAGTAGCTCGAAGGGCTATGGAATTTTTGATCTTCAAGATGAGATTGCTCGAATACTCGAATTAATATGAAAATTTTTTTGATTATTTTTCTAACTAGTTTGTTTATTCTGTTTTTGATAATTCTGCTAAACAGCTCTACATATAACGGACTCCAGCCCAATTCCAAAACTTCCTTAAATGACCAAAAATCAGAATAATTCTTTTTTCACCGAGACCCAAAATCTTACTCCAAAACAGATTGTTGATGAATTAAATCGTTACATCATCGGACAGAAAGACGCGAAAAAAGCTGTCGCGATCGCACTTAGAAACCGCTATCGTCGTAAGCTTGTTGAATCGCCTTTGCGCGAAGAAATTATGCCAAAAAATATTTTGATGGTCGGGCCAACAGGAGTTGGTAAAACTGAAGTTGCACGTCGCCTCGCCAAACTTGCCAATGCGCCATTTATTAAAGTTGAAGCAACAAAATTTACTGAGGTTGGCTATGTCGGTCGCGATGTTGATTCGATTATTCGCGATCTAATTGAGGTGGCAATCAAGCATCTAAAAAATGCCTCAAAAAAAGAGGTACAAGAAAAGGCTGAGCAAAATGCAAAAAAAGAAATTCTTAAAATTTTAGTTGGAAAAAATGCTCTCGATGAGACCCGAGAAAAATTCTCCAAAATGCTTAATTCCGGTGAGCTTGATGAGAGAGAAATCGAAATCGAGCTAACTGAATCTAGCAATAATTTTGCGACTAGTTTCGATATCCCTGGCGGCCAAGTTGGGATGATTAATATCGGCGAAATGCTTGGCAAAGCGATGGGTGAAGGAAAAACAAAACAAATAAAAACCACGGTTGCTGAGGCTTTAAAATCACTTACTGATGAAGAATCGAGTAAAATGATCGATGAAGATAAATTGATCAAAAAAGCTCTGAAATCAGTAGAAAATGATGGCATAGTTTTCATCGATGAAATCGACAAAATTTGTGTACGCAATCATGCAAAAAGTGGAGATGTTTCTCGCGAAGGTGTGCAGCGCGATCTCTTGCCCCTTGTGGAGGGAACAGCTGTTTCAACTAAATACGGAATCATTAAAACCGATCATATTTTATTCATCGCTTCTGGCGCTTTTCATATCGCTAAACCAGCGGATTTATTACCAGAATTACAAGGTCGTTTTCCAATTCGCGTACAACTAAATCCTTTAACCGAAGATGATCTGGTGTCGATTTTAACTGAACCCGAAGCAAGCCTAATCAAACAATATGTAGCACTAATAGCGGTCGAAAATGTGAAGTTAAATTTCACTAAAGATGGAATTAAACAGATCGCAAAAATCGCTCACCGAATTAATGGTGAAGTTGAAAACATAGGCGCGCGTAGGCTTCACACCATGCTAGAAAAAATTCTTGAGGAAGTAAGTTTTAAAGCCAGCGAGATGAAATCTGGATCGAAAGTAGTTATTGATTCAAGATACGTTGATGAAAATCTTGGCGACCTCGCCTCCGGAAAAACTGATCTCTCTAAGTTTATCCTCTAATCCTCATTTTTTTGGAAAGCCTTCCGAAATTCTAACAAAAATCCTCATGCCAAAAAACTTTCTATTCACTTCAGAATCAGTTTCAGAAGGACATCCTGACAAAATTTGCGATCAACTCTCTGACGCTCTGGTTGATGCCTACTTAAGCAAAGACCCTTACTCCCGCCTAGCGATCGAAACATTCGCAACAACCAATCGCGTTATTGTTGGCGGCGAAATTCGTGCACCAGAAATTTCTGCACAAGAAATCGACTCTTTGATTCGTCAAACCGTAAGAAATATCACCGTCGAACAAGAAGGTTTTCACTGGAAAAATCTTGAGATTACCAATCTTCTTCACAGTCAATCTGCAGATATCGCTCAAGGCGTAGATGCTTCTGGCTCTAAGGACGAAGGCGCCGGAGATCAAGGAATCATGTTTGGCTATGCTTGCAATGAAACTGATGTTTTGATGCCAGCTCCGATTTATTATTCACATCGCATTTTGCACAACATCATGGATGCGACTAGAACTGGTGAGCTTCGCGACTTAGGATCAGATGCCAAAAGCCAAGTTACTCTTTTCTACGAAAATGGCCTTCCTGTTCGTGCTGAAAAAATTCTAGTTTCGATTCAGCACAAAGAGGGAATGACTGCCAGGCAAGTTAAAGAACTAATCCGCCCTTATGTTGAGAGAACCTTACCAAAAGGCTGGATGTGCAAAGATGAAGATTTTTTAGTTAATCCAACTGGAAAATTCGTTATTGGCGGACCGGATGGCGATACTGGCTTGACTGGACGTAAAATTATCGTCGATACCTACGGCGGTGCAGCTCCCCATGGCGGCGGTGCTTTCTCGGGAAAGGATCCAACTAAAGTTGATCGCTCTGCTGCTTATATGGCGCGCTACTTAGCCAAGAATATTGTTGCGGCAGGTTTGTCAACTCGCTGCACAATTCAAATCGCTTACGCAATCGGCGTTTCTAAGCCTCTCTCGGTTTATGTTAACAATCACAAAAGCGGAATTGCTGGCGAAGAATTGGTGAAGATTATTAACGAGTTAGTTGATCTAACTCCGCGCGGAATCAGAACTCATCTTGGTTTAAATAAACCGATTTACCAACGCACCGCAACCTACGGGCACTTCGGCCGCACACCTGATGCCGATGGTGGATTCTCTTGGGAAAAAACTGATTTGGCCGAAAAGTTAAAAAAACTCGCTTAACTATTTATTTCTGGATCCACGTGCTTCGCGGGGATCCAGAAAAATCTACTCACGGTAAAAATCTTCGATCTCCTTCTTATACTTCTTCTCCAACAAACTCCTCTTCAGCTTCATCGAAGGTGTAACCTCTCCAGACTCGATAGATATTGGTTTTGTCGTAATATGAAATTTCTGAATTTGTTCCCAGTGATCAAGTTTTGAATTAATGACACCAATCTTATTAATGACAAATTCTCGTAAAATTTCTGAACGCAAAAATTCTTCATCACCCCCAGAAAAAGAAAATTTTTCTTTAAATTTTTTAAGATTTTCAAACTCCGGAAAAAGCAGCGCAGAGGTAAATCTCTTTCCTTCAGCAATCACAATCGCACCGAGTAAAAATCCCAACTCTTGTACAATTTTTTGTTCAAGCGGCACTGGAGAAATGTATTTTCCATTGGAGTTTTTGAAGAGCTCTTTTTTGCGTCCGATAATTTTTACAAATCCTTCAGAATCAATTTCGGCGCGATCTCCGGTTACAAACCAACCATCCTTAATCACATCCAAAGTTTTCTGTGGCTGATTGTGATATCCACGCATCACATTTGGACCGCGCGCTAACAACTCCCCGTCCTCAACAATTTTTAATTCAATATCTGGAAAAACCTTACCCACTGTTCCGAATTTATGATTCGCAGGACAATTCGCACTAAGGACGGGGGAAGTTTCAGTCATCCCGTAACCGCAAAATAAATTCACGCCGATATTAGAATAAAAAGTCTCCATATCTTCTGATAAAGCTGCACCACCACAAATTATCATGCGTATTTTTCCACCAAGAGCGTCGCGAAATTTTTTGTAAATTAGTCGATCAAAAATTTTGTCTGATAAAGTTTTTTTCGCCTCTGGATCTTTTATCAGAGCGCGTTGCAAAGCTTTACGTCCTAAAATTTTTTTAACCAAACTTCCCGATTCAACTCCATCTTTAATTTTAGTAAAAACTTTCTCCAACACGCGCGGAACAGTTGTCATCAAGGTTGGCTTAGTTTCGCGCAAACAGCCTCCAACATTTTTTATGTCATCAGCGAAATAAACTGACACGCCTTGCGAGATGTAAAACATCATCACCATGCGTTCAAAAATATGGGCTAGTGGCAAGAAGGATAAAGCCACGTCATCATGAGATAATGGGAAAAATTTTGCCGTGGCCTTGATCTGAGAAACAAGGTTGTGATGCGTGAGCTCAACTCCCTTGGGCATTCCGGTACTTCCTGAGGTATAAATTATCGTCGCCAAATCTTGTGGATCAGCAGTAAAATTATATTTATCGATCACCTTTGCGCCCAGAGAAATCAAGTCTTCGAAGGAAATTATTTTTTTGTTTTCGACTATTTCGATTTCGCGTTTTTTGTTAAAAATAAACTTCACTTGCGCATCAGAAATTTCGTAATCCAGATGTTCTTGCGAAATATTTTCAAAAATTGGAACCGTGACTGCGCCCGCTAAAATTGAGCCTAGATCGACTATTAACCAAATTGGATTTTGGTAAGAATGGTTCGCTACAGCATCACCTTTTTGCAGACCAATTTCTTTCAACCCACAAGCAAAGTGGAAAATTTTTTCTCTAAATTCTTGATTAGAAAATGAGCGTAACTCGCCATCATCTTTAAAATTCAGAGCTCGCGGATTATTGAAATTAGTCGCTTGGAACGAAATTAATTCCAAGAGTGTAGAAAAATTTTTCATCAAAAAAACTTACTCATTAGGTGCCACAAAGTCATAACTTTGCGATTAATCGTCTCGTGATTACGAACATATTCACGCACCATCAAATCAATGTGGGCTTGCTTTGCGAAGTAAAGACAAATGATCGGTAAGAACATCAGAGCAAAATAATTTGCGAGCCCGTCAAAAAATCTGGCATGAATAATGGAGTCAGAAATTTTAATATTTTTAACTCTGTTGATGCGAGATTTTGTGCGAGGATGAGTTGAAAATAATGTAAAATAACCGCTCTCACCAAGCATTGATAGAGCTAAAGCCATGTTTTGTCCGCCGAACGCTTTTGCAGATTGGTGATCGCAACGATATTCAACAAAACGCATAACTCCACGACGTAAAAATTCGTAAATATTGTAAACAATTAGGCGGTTAAAAGCGGTGATTAGGAAATTGAATAAGGAGTAAATCCAAGAAATAGCATTCACTGTTTGAGTGCCAATATAGGGAGTAAATCTCGCTAAACTCATGCCTAAAGAAAATAGGTAATGAAATATTTTGGAGATAAAGTTGGTAACTTTTTGATTCACGATAATCAAAAAAGTTGGTAAAAAATCTTTGTTGATCAGATGCGACATCTCGTGACCGATAACGCTGCGCAGAGCGTAGAGAAAAATTTTTGGATCGGGCGAAGAAGCTAAGTAGTGATCGATCAATCCTCGCGTCAAAACAATAGCTTTAGTCCCTAAACTGCTGATTGCATAAGCATTTATTTCGTCGGATTTTTTAATGTAGAGTCGAACATTCCTTTCACCAAATTTGCTTTTCACCTGATTGAAGAGATCAGTAAGAAAATCATAATCTTTTACTTTTTCGTAAGGGGTGCAGCCCTTGAGAGAAGAGCGTACAGAGAAGCCAAAAAGGAAATCAAAAACCAGATAGATCAACATCAGAAAGCTGACTAAGAAAATAACAAAGCAGATAGAAAATTTGATTCGTTGGTAAGTGTCGTAATCCACACTAACTAATCCGCTTTCGATCGAAATAAATGGAAGGGAAGCAGCAATGATTGGCGACACCAAAATCAATATGTTGAAAATGGTCAGTATGTAAACGAGCACCAAGCTGAATGGTTTTGCGAACATTTTTAATTTTTACTTAGAAGGTTTTTATTTTGCATAAGTCGCAAATGGCTAGGCACTGTAAAATGCCTACGTCATTTGTGATTTTAGATCTTTGATCTATCTTGATGGCCGAGTCTCAAATCTAAAATCCATAATCTAAAATGCGCACTATCCAAATTAAGGAGATCAAGATCGCCAACAATCTTCCTTTTACACTAATTGCAGGTCCATGCCAAACTGAATCTTTGGATCACTCACTGATGATGGCAGTAAATATCAAAAGAATTTGCGACAAACTTGGTATCAATTTTATCTACAAAGCTTCTTTCGATAAAGCCAATAGATCTAGTATTGGCGGCCAACGCGGCGCTGGTTTGGAAAAAACTTTACCGATCTTTGCTCAAATAAAAAAAGAATTTGGCTGCCCGATTTTAACCGATATTCACAACGAAGAGCATTGTCGAATTTTAGCAGAACGCGATGAAGTTGATGTTCTTCAAGTGCCGGCATTCCTATGTCGCCAGACTGATTTACTCGAAGCTGCCGCAAAAACTGGTAAGGTGATTAATATCAAAAAAGGTCAATTCTTGGCACCTTGGGACGCGGCAAATATCGTTAAAAAAATGGATCACTTCGGAAATCAAAATGTGATGTTAACTGAACGCGGAGTAAGCTTCGGATATAACACTTTAGTTTCTGACATGCGCGCTTTACCAATCATGGCAAAAACCGGCTGCCCAGTTGTATTTGATGCAACTCACTCGGTTCAACAACCTGGGGGCCTGGGCGGCGCAAGCGGTGGACAACGCGAATTTGTCGAAACTCTAGCTTCAGCTGCAGTTGCAGTTGGTGTCGCTGCGTTATTTACCGAAGTCCATCAAGACCCAGATAACGCACCATCTGACGGCCCTTGCATGCTAAGACTCGACAGCCTCGAAAAGACTTTAACTAAACTTAAAAGATTCGACGAAATCGCGAAGCTTTAAAACTCTTGGCTCATGCTTAAAAATCTTCCTCATCTCTTAGTCATCGACGACGATACTCGCCTGCGCACTTTGCTCGGGCGCTTTCTTGGTGAAAATAATTTTGAGGTTTCCCTGGCAAAAGACACGGTTGAAGGTCGTCAATTAATCGAAAGCACTAAATTCGATTTGCTTATTGTTGATGTAATGATGCCTAACGAAGACGGCGTCAAATTCACATCTTCATTACGCCAAAGCTCTTCGGTTCCAATAATAATGCTAACTGCGCGCGGTGATTTTGATGATCGCATTAAAGGCCTTGAAGCCGGAGCTGATGATTATTTACCAAAACCTTTTGAACCAAAAGAGTTACTTCTTCGCATCAACAATATCCTCAAACGCTCCAGCGGAAAGCCTAAACTAGAAAATAACGGCATCTGCACTTTTGGTGATTTCACTTTCAGCTTTGCTGAATTGAGGCTGAAGAAAGCTGATCAAATTATTCACCTCACTGAAAGCGAAGCAAAAATTCTTAGCATTTTATGCTTCGAAAAAGGCACTCCGGTTGATCGCGAAAAACTTTCGTCACTTTGCAATGTTGATGATCGTAGTATCGACGTACAAATCACTCGTCTGCGCAAAAAAATCGAACTAAACCCGAAACAGCCTCATTACCTACAAACAGTTAGAAACCTAGGCTACGTAATTCGCGGTTAACAAACCCAAACTCTTTAAACATGATAACTTGCACTCGTCGCCTCGAATTTGATGCCGCGCATCGCATTCTAAATCACGAAAGCAAGTGTAAGTTTTTGCACGGTCATCGTTATGCTTTAGAAGTAAGTTTTGTTGCTGATGATTTAGATAATTTGGGTAGAGTAATTGATTTTGGAATCATCCGCGAATTGCTTGGGGCTTGGGTTGATGAACATCTTGATCACAACACAATTCTTTGCCGCAAAGATCAAAATCTCGGTGAAAAAATCACCGCCGAAACCGGACAAAAAATTTATTATCTCGACGAAAATCCTACCGCTGAAAATATCGCCAAACATCTTCTAGAAGAAATTTGCCCAAAACTTTTCGCCAATAAAAACGTCAAATGCGTCGCACTAAAACTTTACGAAACGCCAAATTGCTACGTAGATGTTAAATAAATTTTCTTACCGAATTTATTACGAAGATACCGATGCCGGCGGCGTGGTTTATTACGCTAATTATTTAAAATTTTTTGAACGCGCCCGCACAGATTTCCTGCGAGCTCTTGGCATTTCACAATCAGATTTAGTGAATAAAGAAAACTTAGTTTTTGTCGTCAGAAAATGTGCAATCGAATATGTCTCACCGGCAAAGTTGGATGATGTTTTAGAAGTCTCGGTTGCAATAAAAAATATTTCCGCCGCATCAATTTTAATGCAGCAAGAAGCAACAAAATCTGGAGTGACATCATCACGCCTCGAAGTAGAGATCGTCTGCGTTGATAGAGTCAGCTTCAAACCAAAAAAAATCCCTCAAGAAATAAAATTACTTTTCGATGTTCGATAATTTCTCCTCAAAAATTACCCAAATTTTTTCGCAAATTTCCGGAAAAAAATTCATCTCGGAAGATGATCTAAACGCGACAATGCGCGAAGTTAGAATCGCACTTTTGGAAGCTGACGTTGCTCTACAAATCACTAAAGATTTCATCGAGCGTGTCAAAGCTGAAGCCGTCGGAAAGCGTGTGGTTAATAGCGTCGAGCCAGGGCAGATGATCATTAAAATTCTTCACGACGAGTTGGTAAAATTACTCGGCGGCGAAAAAAGTGAGATCAATTTTAACTCACGTCAGCCGGTAATAATTTTGATGGCCGGATTGCAAGGCGCCGGAAAAACAACTTCTTCCGGAAAGTTGGCGCTGCGTCTTAAAAATAAAAATCACAAAAAAGTTTTACTCGCCTCACTCGACACTTACAGACCAGCGGCGGCGGAACAATTAAGAATTTTATCAGAAAGAATTTCTGTTGATTGCGCGACATTCGATGCAGAAAAAAAACCACTGCAACTCGCCATCGATGCGAAGAAAAAAGCAACCGAAGGTGGTTACGAAGTATTGATTCTAGACAGCGCAGGACGCACTTCGATCAATGAAGAAATGATGCACGAATTGGTTGATGTGGCAAAGGAAGTCGATCCTACAGAAATCCTACTCGTCGTTGATGCGATGATCGGTCAAGATGCAGCAAATGTGGCAAAAAATTTCGGCGAAAGATTGGCTTTAACGGGAATTATCCTAACGCGTTTAGATGGTGATTCTCGAGGTGGCGCGGCGCTTACGATGAAAGCGGCAACTAACTGTCCGATCAAATTTATTGGCGTTGGTGAAAAGCTAGAAGAGTTCGAGGAATTCAATCCGGACCGCATTGCATCACGTATCGTCGGCATGGGCGACGTTGTTTCTCTCGTCGAAAAAGCGCAGGAAATTTTCGACGCCAAAGAAATGGAGAAGGCGACAAAAAGAATGCAAAAAGGTCAGTTCGATTTTAACGATCTGCTTTCGCAAATTCGTAATATGAAAAAAATGGGCGGGCTGGGAAGCATCGTAAATCTTCTGCCGGGAGCCTCAAAGATTAAGGAACATCTCGGAAAAATGTCGGGCTTCGAACAAGAAATAAAACGTCAGGAAGCGATTATTTTATCGATGAATAGAGCAGAAAGAAGTGATCCGGAACTTCTTAACTCTTCACGCAAACATAGAATTGCCAAAGGCGCTGGAACCACGATTCAAGAGGTTAATCGCCTGATGAAGAAATATAAACAGACACAAAAAATGATGAAAAAATTCGGCAAAATTGATCCGAAAAAAATGCAAGAAATGATTCAAAATGCCGGCGCTGAAGCAAACTAAAACACTGCCCTACTCTGCTCAAAAAATTTATGAGCTGGTGATGGATATTGAAAAATATCCCGAATTTTTGCCTTGGTGCAAACAGGCAAAAATCATTGAAAAAATTTCTGCAGAAAATTTACGCGCTGATTTGTTGATTAATTTTAAGAACTTTTTTGAGAGATATCGTTCTGATGTGAAGCACCGAGAATCAAAGGCTGGTGAATATTTTGTTGATGTGATCGCGATTGAAGGTCCTTTCAAAAAACTCGTAAATCAGTGGAAATTTCGCGATTTAGAAAATGGAAAATGTGAGGTGAATTTCTTCATCGAGTTTGAGTTTAACTCGATCTTTTTGACTAAAATAATCAGTCCAATTTTTGCAAAAGCGGCAGAAAAAATGATGGCGGCTTTTGAAGAAAGGGCGGGAAAACTTTATTAATAATCTTAGGGAAATCTGGTTGCACCACACTTGATGTGTGGTGAGCACGGTTGGAATCGAACCAACGACAACCTCATTAAAAGTGAGGTGCTCTACCGACTGAGCTACGTGCTCCCAAGTCCTGGGGAAGCGAGGCGGCGCATTAAAGGTACCGATGAAAATAAATCAACAAATTTAGTAGAAATCTGCGAAAGCCCTTCCTATCTAGCTCGGCCCAGCTGTCAGAAAAAATTTCACTCAGAAAAATGAATCAAAAAATTTTAATAATAATCCCAGCGCGCCTTGCCTCGACTCGCTTACCAAACAAACCTCTCGCGGATATTTTGGGCAAAACAATGATTCAAAGAGTTTATGAGCAAGCTGTGGCTGCTGATTTGGGCGATGTTTTAATTGCTTGCGATGGAGAAGAAATTGCCGAAGTAGCAAAAAAATTTGGCGCAAAATTTGTGATTACCGATCCAAATCTTCCCTCGGGAACAGATAGAGTTTATGCGGCTTGGCAAGCTCTTAATAAAGATTTTGAAGTGATCGTAAACCTACAGGGCGATCTACCAAATATTGATCCGAGCGTCATTCGCGCTGCTGCTGAGGCGGCCTTGAACAGAGATTGTGATTTCGCGACCGTAGCTTCGAAAATTACTAATCCCGACGAGATCACCAACCCAAATGTTGTAAAAATTGCTCGCGCCGAAAATGGTCGAGCTCTTTATTTTTCACGCTCTGCGATTCCTCACGGCGAAGGAAATTTCCTTCATCACATCGGAATTTATGCTTACAAAAAATCTGCACTACAAAAGTTTGTGAAACTTGCGCCATCAGCGCTGGAAAAGCGCGAGAGCCTCGAACAACTTCGCGCTTTAGAAAATGACATGAAAATTATCGTCGAAATTGTTGATGCGCATCCACTCTCTGTCGACACTCCAGAAGATCTTGTCGCAGTAACTAGAGAGATCGAAAAACAAAAATGAGAAAAGGAAATATCAAACAGTTAGTGGGTTGGAAGGAGTGGTTTGAACTCCCTTGTTTAGGCCTTCCAGCCATTAAAGGAAAAATTGATACTGGAGCAAAAACCTCCTCGCTTCACGCCTTTAACATCGAAAGTTTTTATCTCGAAGATGTTGAGTATGTGAGGTTTGATATTCACCCTCTGCAAAAAAATAAAAGACTTGCTCAGCATTGCGTAGCAAGGGTTGTTGATCATCGCATGGTTTCTGATTCTGGCGGAAAAAAGGAAAAAAGAATCGTGATTAAATCCGACTTAAGAATCGGAAAACATAAAGTCAGAATTGAATTAACCCTTGCCAATCGTGACTCCATGGCTTTTCGAATGCTGCTTGGACGTGAAGCGGTGAAACAAGGAAAAATGTTGGTTGATGTCTCAAAAGCCTTCGTTCAAGGCACAAAAAAGAAGGGTGAAATCCTCAAACTCTACAACACAACAAAACCTTGCCATTTATGAAAATTATCCTCCTTGCCTCTAATCCAAAACTTTATTCTAACCAACGCATTCTTGAGGCCGCAAAGGTTCGTGGACACGAAATTGAGTTTGCCAATGTTGGGGATTGTTACATCAAAATCGCCCCAGATGCCTGCGAAGTTTTTTCTGGTGATCGGATAAAATTAGAAAATATTGACTGTGTTATTCCTCGCTTGAAACCCTCGATGACTTTCTACGGAGCTTCAATTGTCCGTCAGTTTGAGGTGATGGGAATCAAATGCCTCAATGGCTCGCAAGAGATTACGAAATCACGCGATAAGCTGCATACTCTACAAATTCTTTCTCATCATGGGATGGGAGTTCCGGTTACTTCTTTTGCCAACTCATCTTATGAAACTACCGATCTGATTAAACTTGTTGGTGGCGCGCCTCTGGTCGTCAAATTACTTGAGGGAACAAAGGGTGTTGGAGTTGTGCTCGCCGAAACAACTAAAGCGGCAGAAAGTGTTGTTAACGCCTTTCGCAGCTTAAAGGCAGATGTCTTGGTTCAGCATTACATTAAGGAATCGAAAGGTTGTGATCTAAGATGTTTTGTGATTGGAGATGAGGTTGTGGCATCAATAGAAAGGATTGCTCAAGAAGGTGAATTCCGCGCTAATATTCACCTTGGAGCAACAGCAAGAGCCGTTGAAATTAGTGATGAAGAGAGATCTTTAGCGATCAAGGCTGCAAAAATTATTGGGCTCGAGGTTGCTGGAGTTGACATGGTTCGCTCGAATTCCGGACCGAAACTTCTTGAAATCAATTCATCCCCAGGCCTTGAGGGTATTGAAGGAGCAACCGGTATTGATGTCGCGGGAAAAATGATCGAATACCTAGAGCTAAAAGGACATTAAGTAACCAACTCGCATCGTTGAATAATCCGAATTGATCAAACCAATCTTGCCTGCGTATCTCTGCCAAGACAGTCGAATTGTGTCTTTTTCGTTAAGAATAATTTGAAACCCAGCTCCATAAAGACCAACGGTTTGATGACTTGTTTCATTTACAGCCGATCCACCTGCTGGCGTGTAAGTTAATCTTCCTCGCATATCTGCCACGCCACCTTCCGCAAAAATTTCAAAAAAATTCTCAATTACCGGAACGTAAAAAAGTGCCGAAAGATTGTATTGATCGAAACTAAACTGCGCTCGCTCTGACAAAGTTCCCATGCCCTGCAACTCAGAATTAACCAACTCGCTCTGCACCCAGTTCGCGTTAAATCCTAAATGTTTGTGAACGCGGAAATTACCGCCAAGAGCGATATTTTGCAGATCTCCAACTTGGTGAAAAAGAGCTCCAGAAACTCTGAAACTTGAATTCGCGCCAGATCTAGAAATGCGCGGCGCATTATATTCAATCGAAAGTGCCGGCTTGAAAAAGAAGTCACCAAAAACAGATTTTTGCTCGATTTTAATATCGTGAATTGATGGTAAAGATCCCAGTTCTGATGAGGGATAATTTTGATAATTATCCTCATCCAAGCCTGCTGCCAAAGCTTGATTGCTGAGAAGAAAACAAAATAAGAAAATTATTTTTTTCATAAAAATATGTTTGGTTTGAGGACAAAACTAAACTCCGACAAGTTTTAAAATTTAATAAATTTATGCAGGATTTTTCTAAATTAATTCGTAATGCCAATGATGAACTCACGAAAGATGGAGAGCCATTTAAATATCTAAGCAGTAGTCGAAATGGCTTCAGCAATAAACAAATAGTTTGGATATTCTGAATCTCACTTCATCAACACAAATATTTACAAAAAATATCAGGGCAGAAGTGGGGTCAAAAAGCTCTATTCAAAAAATGAAGAATATGATTCCGATATCTTTGTAACCGATGAAGTTTGGGAAAGTGCAGAAATTAATGACGATCTCTGCATCGAGGAGAGATCGGGGCTGCTCGGATACAAATGGATCAACAGATATCACCTTGGAATCTGCGGTAGTACGAAATTTTAGGACTTCAAAATCTCCTGCAACTCACCTGACTGAAACATCTCTTTCACGATGTCACAACCACCAATGAACTCACCTTTAACATAAAGTTGAGGAATTGTCGGCCAGTCAGAAAAATCTTTGATTCCTTGACGAATTTCTGGATCACGAAGCACATCAACATCTAAAAAATCGACGCCAGAATTCTTTAAAATCTGCACAACAACCGCGGAAAATCCACATTGTGGGAAATCTTTGTTGCCCTTCATGTAAAGAACGACGTTATTGCTTGAGATTGTTTCCTGAATTTTTTCTTGAGCGCTAGACATTAGAAGAAGTTTTGATTTGTAAGGCATGAAGCGTAGTTCCAAGAATTCCTTTTAACGCTTCATTAACAATTTTGTGCTGTGCAACGCGTGTTTTTCCAGCAAATATTTCATCAGAAATATGAATAGAATAATGATCTGAATCGCCGGCTAAATCAGTGATTTCGATCTTGGCTTTGGGAAATTTTTCGGCCAGAAGCCTTTGTAAATCTTGTTGTAAAATAGGCATAAAAAAGGGCGGTTTTACCCGCCCTACTTTTACCTCGGAAAAACCAAGGTTATTTAATTATTAACCGAAAAAACCACGGCGTTTTTTTGGAGCACCACCACCATCACGGTCATCGCGATCTCCGCCACTTCTGCGGTCACCACGATCATCGCGATCACGTCCGCCACCTCTACGGTCGCCGCCGCGGTCATCGCGATCACGACCACCTCTACGATCACCGCCACGGTCATCGCGATCGCGTCCACCACCTCTACGATCACCACCGCGGTCATCACGACCGCCAGATTCTCTTTCGTCGATCATTTGCGGCTTATTTGGAAGGCGCTCAGTAATATCTTCGCCAGTTGTTTGATCAACACAGCGGAAGCTCAATTTTGGACGACCCTTTTTGTCAAAACCAATTACTTTAACTTTTATTACATCGCCCTCGTTAATGATATCTTCAACGAAATCGACACGATATTCAGCCAGTTCAGAGATATGAACGAATCCGTCGCGATTATTAGAAATGCTAACGAAAGCGCCGGCATCAATTACTTTTACGACTGGACCTTCGTAGATATCTCCTATCTCTGGTTCGAAAGTAATTTCGTTAATCATCGCGACCGCTTTTTTAACAGCTTCGCTGTTGCTCGAGGAAATTTTTACCACTCCATTGTCATCAACATCGACCGCGGCTCCAGAAACTGCGCAAATTTCTTTTATTACCGCACCTCGCGCACCAATAACTTCACGAATTTTCTTTTGAGGAATATTCATTATTTCAACGCGCGGAACATTTCCATTTAGTTCAGCCCTGGACGAGGACATAACTGCACACATTTTATCAAGAATGTGAAGTCTTCCAACATTAGCTTGCTCAAGAGCTTTTTGCATAATCTCAACGGTAATGCCGTTGATTTTGATATCCATTTGAAGCGATGTAATGCCTTCTGCAGTTCCAGCTACCTTGAAGTCCATATCACCAAGATGATCTTCATCACCCATGATGTCTGAAAGAATAACATAATCGTTACCTTCTTTGATCAATCCCATCGCGATTCCAGAGACTGGAGCCTTGATCGGAACGCCGGCATCCATCAAAGCAAGTGAAGCTCCACAAACCGAAGCCATTGATGACGAACCATTTGATTCAGTGATTTCAGAGACAACCCGTGCTGCGTAACTAAATTGTTCAGGGGTTGGGAATACTGGGTTCAGAGCTCTCCAAGCCAATTTTCCGTGGCCGATTTCACGACGTCCTGGAGATTTCAATTGTCCAGTTTCACCTACTGAATAAGGAGGAAAGTTGTAGTGAAGCATGAAAGATTCTTCAGACATGCCTGGATCAAGATTCTCGATCAATTGTTTATCTTTTCCAGTCGCACCAAGGGTTGCTGTAACAAGAGCTTGTGTTTCACCGCGAGTAAAAAGAGCTGATCCGTGAACTTGTGGAAGTATTCCGGTTTCGATTTCTATACGACGAACATCAGTTGTTGAGCGACCGTCAATTCTTTTGCCGGTTTTTAACACATCATTGCGCACGATTTCTTGCGCGAGAGTTTTGAAAATTGATTTAACTTTATTCGCATCAACAGATTCGCTAACGAATTTATTTTTTACGTCACTGAAAATTTCATCTAAATCAGAAGAGCGAGCTTGTTTCTCTTGTTTCTTGTAAGCAGCGATTAGGCGATCACCTATAAAGATAGAGATTTCATTTTTAACTGAAGAATGATCAGCTTTTGCCACTTCAATTTTCTTCTTACCAGCATCCTCTTTTAGGGACTTGATCATCGTGATCACTGGCTGGAAAGATTGGTGAGCGAATGTGATCGCTTCCAACATCTTGGATTCAGAAAGCTCTTTTGCTTCTGACTCAATCATCAAAACAGATGATTCTGTACCAGCAACAACTAGATCTAAGCTACTAGTCTTAAGCTCTTCAATACTTGGATTAATAACGAACTCACCATTTATAATCGCGACCCTAGCTCCAGCAATAGGCTCAAGGAATGGGGCTTCGGAAATCTCTAAAGCAGCAGATGCACCAATCAATGCAGCAATGTCTGGGGTGCAAGTTGGGTCGTAAGAAAGAACGGTGCAAACAACGTTCACTTCATTGTAAAAATTAGAAGGAAAGAGTGGACGAATCGGACGATCAATCAAACGAGAAGTTAGGGTTGCCGCATCGGATGGTTTAGTTTCGCGCTTAAAGAAGCCTCCTGGAATTTTCCCAGCAGCGTAAGATTTTTCGAGATAGTTTACAGTAAGAGGAAAAAAATCAGCTCCATCCATCGCTTTACTAGCAACAGTTACGGCGCAAAGAACTGTGGTATTGCCATATTTTACAACAACAGAGCCGCTAGCTTGACGAGCAATCTTTCCCGTCTCTAAAGAGAGGGGTTTTCCGTTCCAATCAATTTGTTTTTTGATCACATTAAACATAGTTTCGGACATATTTTCAGCTTTTTTAAGTTAAGGTTTTAGGTATTAATTAAATGAAGGGTATCACTACAGAGGTAAGAGTAAGTAGCGGTGTTTATAAACATCAAACCGAGTCTATTTGGAGACATTGGTTACGAAAGAGGGTTTATTTACGGATCTCGAGCTTTTTGATAAGAACTTCGTAACGCTTGGAATTAGAAGACTTTAGGTAATCAAGTAAACTTCTTCTCTTTCCAACAAGAATGAGTAGGCCGCGACGCGAGGAGAAATCTTTTTTATGAGATTCCAGATGTTTGGATAGATTTTCGATCTGTTGAGTGATGATCGCGCACTGTACTTCAACCGAACCGCTATCATTTTTAGATTGAGCGAAGTCGGCGATAACTTCTTTTTTTGATTTATTCAAAAGAGACATTTTTTGTTTTTGAAATTTTATAGAAACTAGTCACTAGAGCACTTGAAGACATCCTGCGGGAAAAAGCAGCGAGCCATCTGAAAAGCGGGGCGCGTAATTAGTCGCCGCTTTTAAAGCGTCAAGAGAAATAGTTTTTTCGTAACAAAGATCTCCTACGCTCAAACGCGTTAACTTTGAAACATACCCACATACTCCAACTTTTTTACAAATATCTCTAGCTAGAGAGCGAACATAAGTTCCTTTTCCACATTCAATTTTGAAATCAGCGTAATCTCGATTATTCTCGGTTAGATTGAGTGAAAAAATCTCTACTTCACGCGAAGGTATTTCAAATAATACTTCCTTTCTAGCTAATTCATAAGCGCGCTTTCCAGCGATTTTAATTGCCGAAAAACGCGAAGGTGATTGAAGAATTTTTCCGATAAAAATTGGTAGGACAGAAATTATTTCCTCAGTAGTTGGTCTCGCAGAACTAGATTCTACGATTTTTCCTTCGACATCATCAGTATCACGAAATTCGCCAAAAGTGATGCGGAAAAAATATTTTTTTCTTGTCGAAACTAATTTTTCTGTAGTTTTTGTAGCACGATTTAAAGCAACCGGAAGTACGCCACAGGCAAATGGATCAAGAGTTCCTCCATGCCCAACTTTTTTGGCTTTGGTAGTTTTTTTGACAATTGTCACTACTTTAGCCGAGGAGATCCCAGCGGGTTTATTGATATTGATCCAAATATTCTGATCTCGCAGCAACACTAGATCTTAGTTTCTTCGATCAACTTCTTCACCGCTTCAACCGAACGGTTAAACATTGTCAGTTCGCTAGTATTAAGTTTGATCTCAACTATCTTCTCGACACCATTCTTACCAATTATCGCTGGAACACCGATGTAGAGACCTTTCACACCATATTCACCGTTAAGATGTGCGGCGACTGGAAGAATTCTTCTACGATCAAACAAATAACTCTCAGCCATTGCGATTGCTGATGTTGCTGGAGCATAAAAAGCCGAACCATTTCCAAGTAATTTTACAATTTCAGCACCACCATCACGAGTGCGCTGAACGATTTCTTCGATTTTAGTTTTTGTTGTCCAACCCATTTCAATCAAGTCAGGAATTGGGATGCCAGCGACTGAAGAATAGCGAATTAATGGAACCATGGTGTCGCCATGTCCGCCCAAAACACAGGCCACCACATCTTCAACTGAAACATTAAATTCACGCGCTAAGAAAAGTGACATACGCGAAGAATCCAACACCCCAGCCATTCCAACCACTTTATTTACAGGAAGGCCAGAAACTTTCTGCATCACATAAACCATCGCATCAAGAGGATTGGTAATGACGATTACAAATGCATTTGGGGCGTGTTCTTTGATACCTTCGGCAACCGCTTTGATTATTGAAGTATTAGTCGCCATTAAATCGTCGCGACTCATTCCTGGCTTGCGCGCAATACCAGCGGTGACGATTACAACATCAGCGCCAGCGATGTCGGAATAATTGCTTGTACCGACAAAATTCGCGTCAAAATTTTCAACTACAGAAGATTGCTCAAGATCAAGCGCCTTCCCTTTCGCCACGCCTTCATTGACATCAAGAACAACAACATCTCCCAAATTTTTTAAACCAGCAAGATGCGCTAAAGTACCGCCGATATTACCTGCGCCAACTAAGGCGATTTTATTTCTTTTTGTCATTTTTTCGAAATTAAAGTTAAAATTTGTTTAGAAATCTCTTCAATATTTTGTGCGCCATCGATCACTTTGATGCGCGGATTATTTCTGGCTAAATGCAAAAATCCATCGCGCGTTTTTTGATGAAAATCCAAACTAAGTTTTTCGTAGCGATTGTTTTCCGACCTACCCTTAACCCTCGCAAATGATAGCTCAACAGGAATATCAATCAAAAAAGTAATGTCGGGCGCAAAATCTCCGAGTGTCATTTTTCTCACTTCATCAATCATCTTAACATCAAGTCCAAAACCACTTCCTTGGTAGGCGTAAGTTGAATCGAAAAAGCGATCTGAAATAACGATTTTATTTTGCTTAAGTGCAGGCTTGATCAACTTCTCAACATGTTCAAGACGCGCGGCAAAATTTAGAAATAATTCGGTTTTGGCTTCAAGTTTAACAATTTTTTCATCGATTAAAATTTCACGAATCTTCTCGCCGACTATTGTTCCTCCTGGCTCGCGCGTTAAAATCGAGCCATCAAAATATTCATGTAATTTTTTCGCCTGAGTAGATTTTCCGCAGCCTTCTATTCCTTCGAAAGTAATAAATTTCATACCGACATCAACACTCGCGCCTTGTTCAGACATTCTTGATATTCTGATTCTGGATCAGAATCGAAGACAACTCCGGCGCCAGTTTGTAAGTGAATTTTGCCCTCTCTAATCAAAGCCGATCTTAGAGTGATACAAGTCTCCATGTCGCCATTACTAGCAAAATATCCAACACATCCCGCGTAAAAACTACGACGAACTTTTTCGATTTCTTCGATAATTCCCATCGCGCGAATTTTTGGCGCACCAGAAACTGTACCAGCTGGAAAGCCAGCGACTAGAGCATCGAGCGCGTCAAATTCCTCGCGCAAAATTCCTTCAACGTTGGAGGAAATGTGCATTACATGTGAATAATTTTCGACAGTCATTTTTTCGGTAACTACTACCGAACCAGAAACAGCAACACTTCCGACATCATGTCGACCGAGATCAATTAACATTAAATGCTCCGCAACTTCTTTCTCGTCGTTCAGAAGTTCAGCGGCGATTTTCTTATCCTCGACTTCATTTTTACCGCGCTTACGCGTTCCGGCAAGTGGACGAATGGTAACTTTTTTATTTTTTAAAGAGACCATGATCTCAGGACTAGAGCCGGTCAAAACGAAATCATCAAACTTCAAATAAAATAAAAATGGCGAAGGATTCACCAAGCGCAGCGAGCGATAAAAAGAAAATTCATCAAAATTTTCGTCGCATTTTGCGGTAAATCGCTGCGACGGCAAAACCTGAAAAATATCACCGTCCGTAATGTATTTTTTTGCCTGCCTAACCATTCCACAATATTCTTCTTTAGAGCAATTTGAGGAGAATTGTAAATTGTGTTTAGCAACGATTGGCGAGGTTTCGTGGGTCTTGGTTAGAATCTCTTCAATCGTCTCTATTCTGGCTAAAACAGAAGAATAATTTTGCTTCGAAAAAACCGGTGCGCAGATCAAAGCGCAGTCAAAAAGACTATCAAAAACAACAATGATTTGCGGGCGAATGAAGATGCTATCCGGAATTTTTATTTCGTCGGGAAGGTTGTGATTAGAAATTTTTTCCATCAGACGAATCATGTCGTAGCTCATGTAGCCAAAAATTCCCGAAGCCATTGCTGGCAAGGCTGAAAGCCCATGAGTAAGATCATCCCAATTAATTTGCGACTCTTTGACCAAATTACGAAAATTGTCCAAAGCTTGGCCATTTTCTTCACGATCATCACGAAATGATTTTTCACCAACACATCTCCAGATTAGATCTGGCATGCATCCAAGCACTGAAAATCTTCCCTTGTGACTTCCTTTCTCAACTGACTCAAACAAAAAATGGTGCTCAGGAAAATGTTGAAAAATTTTCAGCGAAGCCAGAACTGGCGTGATCACATCCGCCGGAATTTTTTTAAACAAAACTGTGCGACCAGATTTTTCTAGTGCAGAATCGAATTCGGCTTCGCTCAGATTGTAACTCATTACCTATTCTTCTTGCTTCACCTGTTTACCAAAAACTTTATCGTTGGTTTTGACTGGATAGCGCGAGAGTAAGTAGGCGTTGTATTCACTCATCACTTCATTTCTAAATTCATCAGCAGCTTTTGCTTTGACTTGCTCTAATTGAATTTGGTTTAGAGGTGATTTTTTTATTTCACGCAAAACACCAATCACAAACTGATCCTCAGACTGGCTGGCGACAGAAGTTGCCTCTCCCACTTTAGTCGCAAATAAGTATTTCGAGAATTGATCTTGGTAAGGGATTTGGCGTCCTTGAAAATTTAGGTAAAAAATGCGCGGAAACTCTCGAGATTTGTCAAATTTTGCGCGATATTTTGCGGCAACTTGTGCGATTGAATTAGGATTTTCTTTTAACTCCTCTTCAATTTTTTTAGCTAGATCTAGCAACGCTTCTCGTCTTTTAGCCCCAAGCAAATCTTCGATTACTTTGGATTTTGCTTCCACTAACTCGAGCTGTTTTGATGGCAAAATCTCTTCAACGAATAAGGCATAAAATCCTCCAGAAATTTCAGACTGAAAAATCTTTGAAACCTGCTTCTCTTTTAAAGCAAAAGCGTTGGCGGCGAAATTGGCTAAACTCTTAATTTCGGAAATCTCAGAACCTTTTTCTTCAACCAAAACGGGTGCAGATAGTTTTAGATTAAACTTCTTGGCTGCATCAGAAAGTGAGTTGCTAGTCAAAAGAAAATCATCAATTGCAGAAATCTTTTCTTGCAAAACTTTCTCTTCTCTACCCTGCGCTAGCTTGACTTTGATTGCATTTTTAACTTCCGCAAAAGGCATGAGCTGCGGCTGCTTAATTTCGTTTAGTAAGAAAACGTGAAAACCGAGCGGACTCTGAATCACTTGGCTTTTCTCATTTAAACCAAGCTTGAAAACCTGATCAGCAATTTGCGCAATCAAGTCTCTTTGCGAGATATTTAGCATGCTTATCTCTTTTGCGCCTTTTTTTAATAAGCTTTTGGCCAGCTTTTCAAATTCGGGTTTTAACTTTGATTTATCAGCTCCAGAAGACGCTTCGAGTTTTTGTAAAAAGTTTTTTGCATCTTCCTCTTTGTCGAAAACAACGTGGTAAAAACTACGCGTCTCAGGCTTGGTGAATTGCTCTTTATCCTTCTCATATTCAGCAAGAATTTCTTGATCAGAAATTACTAAATCTTTGGCGAAATCTTTTTTTGTAAAACTCAAATAAGAGACCTTACGACGCTCTGGCAGAATGTATTGCGACTGATTTTCAGCAAAGAATTTCTGTAATTCTTCTTCAGTTGGTTTCGCGATATTTGTGATATTTTTTGCTGAAATTGTAATTACATCCGCAACACGCTTTTCCTGATTAAAACCTTCAACTCTAGCGACAACTTGATCAGAGATTGGAGCGGCGAGAGAGAAAGACTGAAGTATCATTCTAGCAGAAATTCCGCTAGCAATTTCGCTAACATATCTCTCTTCGTTTAAGCCATTTTTCTTCAAGAATTCTTCAAATTTTTTGCGATCAAATTTTCCGCTTTCATTCTTGAAACTCGGGTCTTTGGCGATTGATTCTAAAATGATTTTTTTACTCGCAGAAATATCGAAATCATCCGACAATTTCTTCACCATCACTTGATTAACTAAACGACCCAAAACATCTGATTTGAAACGATCCGATTCGAGATATTTTAGCGCTTCTTCACTATTTCCTGATGAGGCCAAAATAACTTCACGATCTGCGCGCAGCGCTGAATTGAGTTGATTAGAACTAATTTCATCTCCACCAATTTTTGCTACCCAATTATTTGGACTACCGAGAATAAAACTACTAACGCCAAACAGCACAAAGCTTAGAGCGACAAAGGATAGAATGATTTTAAAGAAAATGGTGTTGGCCAGTTTACGGAAGAATTGCATGTGTTTTGTAAGGAAAATTTTAAAAGCAAAATTAGGGCGCGCCTTAATAGAGAAGGCATTTCACAAATCAATTAATGACTTGCGAAAAATTCACTCACAAAAAATATTCCCGCCCTCCCTTTTCCTTGATTAAAAACGCATGCTAATAGTCCAAAAATTTGGCGGCACTTCAGTTGGCGATATTGCGCGCATCAAAAATGTCGCCAAGAAAGTCAAAGCCGAACTCGATAAAAAAAATAAAGTGATCGTTGTTGTTTCAGCGATGTCTGGCGTAACCAATCAATTGGTTGATTACTGCAATCAGGTCTCGTCCTTAACCGATGATTCTTCACTTGGCGAATATGATTCTGTGATTGCCACCGGTGAACAAATTACCTGCGGATTGCTCGCCCTCGAACTGCAATCAATTGGTTACAAAGCTAGGTCTCTCTTGGGCTGGCAGATTCCAATAAAAACCGATTCCATTCACAGTAAAGCTCGAATCGAATCAATTGATGGCGAATATTTAATAAGTTTGCTCGATCAATTTGACGTGATTGTGATCGCCGGATTTCAAGGAATTCACGAAGAATCAAATCGCATTACCACCCTCGGACGCGGTGGATCAGACACTTCCGCCGTTGCAATCGCCGCTGCAGTTAAAGCTGATCTGTGTGACATCTACACCGACGTTAATGGCGTCTACACAACAGATCCGCGCATCACCGACAAAGCTCGTTTGCTGAAAAAAGTCACCTACGAAGAAATGTTGGAAATGGCTTACAGCGGATCAAAAGTTCTGCAAACCCGCTCAGTTGCAATGGCCATGGCCCACAACGTGCGTGTGCGCGTGCTCTCAACTTTTGAAGAAGTTAACGAAAATTCAGGAACAGTTTTAGTAAATAATAACGAGGAAATCATGGAACGCAGACTCATTACCGGCATCAGCTACAGCAAGAACGATGTACGCATTACTTTATTAAACATGCCCGACCATCCGGGTCTTTCGGCAACAATTTTTGGCGCCTTGGCACAGAAGGAAGTTAACGTCGACATGATTGTGCAAAATATCAGCTCGGACGGAAAATACATCGACATCACATTCACTGCCGGCAAAGACGAACTTGAACGCGCCAAGCTGGCGCTTGATTCAATCAAGGACGAGGTAAAATTTTCTGAAGTAAAAATTGACGACAATATTGCCAAAATTTCAGTAATTGGTGTCGGCATGATTAGCCATTCTGGCGTTGCTCACACAATGTTTAGAACCTTGGCAGAGAAAGGAATTAACCTGCTTTTGATCTCAACTTCAGAAATCAAAATTTCGGTTTTGATCGCCAAAGAATACGGGGAGCTCGCAGTGAGAATTCTTCACGACGCTTATGGCTTAGGGAAAAAGTAATCACACCCACTCGACCAACAAAAAACTAGATTTTCTCTGCTAGAGAAAATCTCACTTTGACCAATAGCGGAGAGGCTAGAAGAACTACGTTTTTTTACACAAATTCCCTTTTCATCCTCTCGTTCAGAGCAGCATAACTTCCTCCAACCTCACTCAAAATCGACTTAATCAAACTCTTCGAAGGCCTGATTTGTCTGCGCGCAAAACGATTCATTAGCAACGCTTCTAGCGCCTCCTTGCTTGGATTTTCAATCGTCACAGTCGGGATATTTTTAAGGCGGGAATTGAGATCTTTGAGTTTGAATTTCTTGTCAGAATTTCTCGCGCTTAACAGCAAAAAAGCACCGGCTTCACGTAGTGAGTTAAAGAGATGTAGCAAAGCTTCTTCGTCAGCAATTTGGTGAAAATCTTCAAGAATGTAAAAGCGATTAGGCTGAAAAAAATCGGCGAGATTTTTGGTAAAAATTTCTTCTTTAATTAAAAACTCCGCGGCGAATTTTTCGGCAAAAATGTGAAGTAGATGAGTCTTCCCTGAAGCCTCTTCACCCTTTAAAATCAACGATTGCAGATGATCAGAAGAAGAATTTTTCTGCGTAAAAAATTTCTGTAAAAAATTTCGTGCCGCAGAATTTTCGGCCAGCGCAAGAAAATCTTCCTCTAGGTAGGAATTAACTTCGTTTTGGAATTGGAGATTAAGTTGTTTTGTCATCATTCATTAACCCTTCGACAAGCTCAGGGTGACCACCGAGGAGTGTCATGCTGAGCTTGTCGAAGCATGACTCGAATTACTCGAGCACTTTTGGAACTGCGAAATAACCGTATTTCGCGTTTTTGGCATTTTTCAAAACATCGTTTGCAATATCGCCGTCATTGATCTCATCGGCATTTAAACGTAGCGACATGTCGTGAACGTTAGTCAAAGGCTCAACATTTTCAGTGTTAACTTCATTTAGTTTTTCAACCCAAGCGATGATGCTTCCAACCTGCGCAGCTGTTGTTTCGCTGCCCTCTTTGGGAATTTCAATTCTTGCTAAACGAGAAATTTTTTTAAAATCTTCCTTACTAACAACTGACATTTTTGAAAAATTTTGAATGAAAAAAGGTCGCCTGGTGGCACTCGACATTGGCACGAAAAGAATTGGCATCGCAACTTGCGATGCAACTAGATTAATCACCACTCCACGAATGATTTTAAATCGCCAAAATCACTTGGATGACTTCGCCAAAATTAAGAATTTCGTCGAAGAAAATGAAGCAGTTGGAATTGTAATTGGGCTACCAATTGGCTCGCCAGAAATGATGTCTGTGATCAAAAGTTTTGCTAAAAAACTCGATGAATTTTTGGAGAAAAAAATTCCAATTACTCTTTTTGATGAAAGATTAAGCAGCTTCGAAGCCAAGGAAATCCACGCTTCGCCACTGTCGCGCAAAAAAAATAAATTCGTCGATGACATTGCTGCCAGCATAATTTTAGAGCACTTTTTGCAAAGCCAAGGCTAGATCCTCGATCATCTCCTTGCTGTGAAGTGGCGTGACTGTAATGCGCAAACGCTCATCACCTTTAGCGACAGTTGGGTAATTGATGTGCTGAATGTAAATATTAAAATCTTCCAACAAACGTTTTGAAGCCGCTTTGGCTTTAGCTGCATCGCCGATTCTTACTGAAATGATGTGTGAATTATTTTTAATAATTTCGATTCCAGCTTTGGCTAATTCCGCCTTCAGCAGCGCAACATTTTTGTGCAAATTTTTACGCGCCGAATCGTCAATTTGCGCCTGACGAATATTTGAAATCGTCGCCGCGGCAATTACTGGTGGCAACGCAGTTGTAAAAATAAATCCAGAAGCAAGAGAGCGAATTGCATCAATGATTTCATACTTTCCGGCGATGTAGCCACCGATTGTTCCAAAGGCTTTGGCGCAAGTTCCTTGAATGATGTCGATTTGATCTGACAGTCCAAACTCTTGACTCAAGCCACCGCCAGTCTTGCCGTAAAGCCCAACAGCATGGACTTCATCAATGTAAGTCAGTGCCGAATATTTTTTGGCGAGCTCAATAATTTTAGCAATTTCACCAAAGTCTCCGTCCATTGAATAGACCGCTTCGAAGATGATTATTTTTGGCTGGGAGGTGGGATATTTTTTTAGTAATTCTTCAAGATGTTCGGTGTCGTTGTGACGAAAGACTTCTTTTTGCGCCTTACTGTTTCTAATGCCGGAAATGATTGAGGCGTGATTTTTGGCGTCAGAAAAAATCACTAAATCCGGTAAAACTTTTGCCAAAGTTTGAATCGTCGCATCATTAGCAACGTAGCCGGAGACAAAGCTCAGGGCTGATTCTTTAGCGTGCAATTTGGCGATTTCTGTTTCGAGATCGATTAAAATATGGCTATTTCCAGAAATATTTCTTGTTCCTCCAGCGCCAATTCCGTAGGTGTCTAGAGCTTCTTTCGCTTTGCTAATTGCTTCAATATTTTGTCCAGCACCCAAGTAATCATTTGAACACCAAACAATAATTTTTTTGCCGTTTTGATTGTTGATCGCGTAAGGAAATTTGCCGCAAATTCGCGAAATATCTAAAAATTCGCGGTAGCGATTTTCTTCTTTCAGCCTTTCTACTGCTTGCTTGAAGTGATTTAACATTAAAGGTTTTTGTAAAATTTTACCGCCGCCGAGTCGGCAAAAATCTTCTCGAAATTAATCGATTTAATAAAAACTCCGTCGAGAGATCTGGCGCGAGAAAGCGCAACGTAAACTTGTCCGGGACTAAACGCGTCGGATAAATCACAAGAAATTTTGTCGAGGGTCAAGCCTTGTGATTTATGAATCGTCATTGCCCAAGCGAGAATTAGCGGAACTTGACTCACTCCAGCTTCGGTCACGACGATTTTCTTCTCGCTGTCGAACTTCTCGATCAGCCATTCTTCCGGCGCGATTGTAAGAATTTTACCGTTCGCAAACTCAACCACTGGGTAGTTTTTACGCGATGAAAATTCACGAATGATGCCGAGCGAGCCATTGATGATTCCTTCTTTTTGGTAGGTATTTTTAATCATCATCACCTGCGCTCCGACCTTGAGCGACAAGATTTCCGCTGCTAAACAATTTTTTTTCAGAAACTCAATTCTTGTTGGTTCACCAAAATATTCGGCGACGTGAACAACTTCTTCGCGCGGAATTTTTTTCAACTCCAAACTGTTAATTTCTTCAACCTTGAGATTGTGAGTAGTGAGAATTGTTGGACGAATCACCCCATTATCGTTAGCGCCAATTCTTGATTCCAAAATCACGCGATCGGATTTTTCGAGATTGCCGATGCGCAAATTATTTAAGACTTTTACGAAATCATCGTCACCACTTTGACGGAAGCTACCATCAAGCACGAAGGCTTGTAAATCAAGGTCGTGCCAAGTTTGTGAATTGAAGCAAAAGTTAAAATAATTACTGCCGCGATTGACAGGTGGAAGCTGCAAAAAGTCGCCAAAAAGTAAGATTTGAATACCGCCCATTGGCTGCTCGTTTTCGCGCACTGCCTGAAAGACTTTGTTGAGCACCTCAAGAAGTTCGCAAGAAATCATCGAGATTTCATCAATCGCTAAAGCCTTGGCGCGCTTGATTTTGCGGCGTACACGCGCGAATTTTGCGGTAAAAAGATTTTCGATGATTTGTTCGATTGGTAAATTGGCAAGACCAATGCCAGCCCAAGAATGGATTGTTGAGCCGCCAATATTTACGGAGGCAATTCCAGTGCTTGCAGTAACTTCTAGGCCTAAATGGCCATATTTTCTTTTAAGGAAATTTAAGAGATATGATTTGCCACTACCGGCACCGCCAGTGACAAAGAGGTTTTTCCCCTCTTCAAAAGCATCAACAACAGCGAGTTGGCCAAAGGAAAGAAATGACGAGTCGGTGGTGACGATCTCAGAAGTCATTTTTAGTTATTTAGAAGCTCTAACTGCAGAAACTTTTTGCTTAAGAGAAGGAAGATCTAAAGCGCCAGGAATAAGCTCTTCTCCGATGATAAATCCTGGAGTACCATTGATTCCGACTGAATTACCGAGAGCAAGGTTAGCCTGGATTACGGAGTCAATTTTGTCTTTTTGGTTTTTTAAAATTTCTTCAACTTTCGCAGAATTTAAACCGACTGATTTAACCGCCTTTAACGCCGCAGCTTTACCACGCTCATTAGTTTTCATCAAAGCATCGTGAAACTTTTTGTAAGACTCTGGATAAGCCATGTTAACAGCTATCGAAACTTGTGACATCTCTAGTGAAGGCTGTCCGAGAATCGGAAATTCTTTGTAAATGATTTTGATTTTTTTGTCTGATTTTAAAAGTTCATCAACTGTTGCTTGAGCCTTTTTGCAATATCCACAGGCATAATCAAAAAACTCAACTAACTCAACATCGTAGCCTTCAGGAGAATAGTTGGCAGAAGTCGCGTCATTAAAAATTTCGTCTTTTTTGGTAACGATATTTTTTTGGCTATTTTTTAAGCGATCTTCAGCAGCTTTTTTCTGCATGTTGTTAACAGATTGGATAACTATGTGCGGATTAGCTTCGATCCATTTTGCTACAACCTTCTCAACATCTTCAACATTCTTAACTCTTTCATCGAGATCCAATCCGCTCGGCTTGACGCCTCCACCCATGATATCCAATTCAGATGAATCTTCTTTTTTAACTTCTTCTTTGACTGATTCAGATTTTTTGCTGCCAAAAAATGTGTAAATTCCTCCAACTAAAAGTAGCACAGCAATAACTGATGCGATTGGCTTAACCAAAGATGGTTTGCCAAGATTTTTATTTACAAATGACATGGGGATGTAGGTTAAAAGTTTGAACGAAATTAGGGGCGCGCACTAAACGGAAAAACAACTACAAATGCAACCGAGTTTTTTGATTGAAAATAATTATCCAAACCTACTTGTTTGTGGCTTCGATGAAGCTGGTCGAGGACCTCTTGCCGGTCCGGTTGTAGCTGCTTGCGCTATTCTCAATCCTAACAATTTTCCAAAGGAAATTAACGACTCAAAAAAACTCTCAAAATCACTAAGATTTAAGGTTTTTTCTGAACTAAAAAACGTGGCAAAATTTGGAGTTGGAATTGTTGACGAAAAAGTGATCGACAAAATAAATATTCTCGAGGCAACCAAGCTGGCAATGCTTCAGGCATATTTTAATTTATCCGAGAAATACCAAGTTTTTCCGCAAATAATTTTGGTAGATGGAAATTTTTTACCCTTCGCTAAACGTGATAAAATCGTAGAAATTTCAGCAATTGTAAAAGGTGATCAAAAAAGTCTCTCCATCGCCGCGGCATCAATAATTGCCAAAGAAACTCGCGATCAAATCATGCGTGATTTAGATCAAAAATATCCACAATTTGGCTTCGCAAAACATGCTGGTTATGCAACAAAATTTCATGTCGAACAAATTCACAAATACGGATTTTGTGAATTTCATCGGAAGTCTTTCGAACCAATAAAATCAATGTTCAGTGTTAGTTCTTAATGAGAAAAATGAAAAAGCAGTTGGTCTAGCTTGCGAGTTTCTGCGAGCTGGAAAAGTGATTTCTTTTCCTACTGATACCATTTACGCATTTGCTGTTGAAGCCTCTAATTCTAAGGCTGTGGAAGATCTTTATAAAATAAAAAACCGTGATGAAAAAAAGCCAATCGCAATTTTTGTTCGAGATCTTGATGCGGCAAAAAAGATTTTTGTCTTTGACGAAAAAGCCGAAGAAATTGCTAATAAATTTTTACCTGGAGCGCTAACTTTAATTTTAGAAACGCGCAGCGAAGCCTCATATCTATTAGCTCCAAACCTCAATAAAAATCAGGATAAATCTCTGGGATTTCGTATCGTGGATAGTTTTTTTGTCAGCGAATTATTCAAAAAATTTTCAGGAATTTTAGCAGTAACAAGCGCCAATCTGAGTGGAGAAAAATCAGCTACTAGTTCAGATGAAATCAAAAATAATTTTCCTCATCTCGATTTGTTAATTGAAGGCGAATTATTTTATAAATCCGCTTCAACTGTGGCTAAAATAGCTAATAACGAAGTCACAATTTTACGTTCTGGTCCGATAAATTTATGAGTAAAATTCTAAACTTTTTAAGTATCCCTTTAGTAAGAATTATTGGTATTTTTGTTATTCTTTACTTCGCACTTTTTTCTGAAAAACAAAACCCAAATTCTCTTGGAAATCGCTTATCTAAAGAGGAGGTTAAAAAAAATATCAATGAAGCTAGGGAGAGAACTCGCTTCATTATTTCCAACGTCAAAACAGCTCAAGAGCTAGAAGTAAAACCAAAAGCTATTCAACAAAACACAGAAGCAAAAATAATAATTAACGATCTCGAGATTGGTAAAGGAGATGTTAAAATTTCTTGTGGAAGTAAGGTTGAAATTTCTTACGGAATTTACGTTGAAGGTAACAAACAAATAAAAGCTGTCAGCTCTGAAAAACTAGTGATCGGAAACAACTTAAACGAAGTGATCGAAAAAAATATTCTCGATATGAAGATTGGTGGGATCAGGAATATCATCATCCCGCGCAACTTCAAAACCGATAATCCCAAAATAAATGAGCTACTAAAATTTTATGATTCCGAACTGCGATATCAGGTTGTGATTATATCTTCCGAACCTCCAGAAATTAGCAGTCAAAATTCTTGCCAATGAAAAAAAAATCATCCGAAGGGGTAATCAAATTTCTTTATGACTATCTGCCTCTGATAGTTTTTTTTGCCTGCTACAAATTCGCAAAAACTCCAAACCCTTTAATCACCGCAACTATTTGCATGGTTGTAACAACATTCTTTGCGCTAACTATTTCTTACATTCTAACTCAAAAAATTCCTGCGGTGGCGTTAGCTTCGGGAATAATACTGGCAATATTCGGTGGGCTTACCGTGATTCTGAAAGACGACATTTTTATCAAGATCAAGCCAACGATCGTCAATCTACTTTTTTCTGTGTTTTTGTTTTATGGATTCTTCACCAAAAAGCCTTTGCTGTCCTATCTCCTTGGCGAGCAAGTGAAAATCAGCAACGAAGCTTGGATAATTTTATCTGCGCGTTGGGGTTTATTTTTTATCTTCCTAGCAATTCTAAATGAGATTATTTGGCGCACATCTAGCACTGATTTTTGGGTGCAGTTTAAAGTTTTTGGAATGATGCCGCTCTCAATGCTTTTCACACTTTCTCAGGTTCCTTTTATGATGAAGGAAATGAAGAAAATCAGTAAGCAAGAATAGTCACTAGATCAGAATTATTAACGTCTTCAACCATCGATACCAAGGCAGAATCCTTGTCAACTTTGCGCACTACTCCAGCAAAAAGACCAGATGGTAGAGTATCTCCATCACCAGAAGTAAAAACCATTTCTCCAACTTGAATCGCGTGATTTTTTGGCAAATACAAAATCTCCATCAAGCCACTGCTATTACCAGCTAAAACACCTCTGGCTCTTGCTTTAGAGGTGATGATTGGAACTCTGGAAGTGGCATCGTTAAGTAAGAGGAGATGAGATTTATCTTCGTAAACTTCGACAATTCTTCCAAGAACTCCGCGCTTTCCGATAACAATTTCCCCCTCGGTCAAACCACGATTAGAGCCAGCATCAATAAAAACTTTTTGATTAAAAACTGGTCGAGAACGACCGATTATTTGTGCAACTTTAAAGTCTGTACTCTTAGCTGAAACAAAGTGGAGCATTTCTCGCAACTCTTTATTTTCTTGATGGATGTTGAGTGATTTAAAATAAAAAGAGCGCAATTCATCTAGCTCTTTTCTGAGATTTTCATTTTCTTTTTTAGCGTAAATGAGGTCGCCAAAGTTAGTAACTAAGTTGGATGCGAAGTTAAAAGGAGAGGCAGAAAACTTCGCAACAGGTAAAGAAATATCTACAAAAACAACCGACACATCGCGCGAGAAATCTTTATCAACCTTAGATACGATCAGACAAATCACGCATAAAAAGCTAAAAAACACCGTTTCAATTTTGTTAAAAACCAAGCCAAAGCTATGCTTGATGCTGTAGTTAGCGCGGCTTTTGTTGAAATTGAGATACTGCACTAATCTTGTCTAAAGAGGGTTGCCCTGAACATTTTAGTATTTTCAAGAACCTTGCCACAACCATTAACAACACAAAGCAAAGGATCTTCAGCAACAAAAACTGGAAGGCCTGTTGCTTGACGAACAACGTAATCAAGATTTTTCAAAAGAGCTCCACCACCAGAAAGGACAATGCCGCGCTCAACAATATCAGAAGAAAGCTCAGGAGGTGTGCATTCGAGCGCAACTTTGATTGCATTAACAATCTGCTCGACTGGCTCCATCAAACTTTCAGAGATTTGTCTTTCTGTTAGAATCATTTCTTTTGGAATGCCGTTAGAAAGATCTCGTCCTTTAACTTCAATAGTAGAGCCGTCGCCTTCTTGTGGAGGACAAGCAGCACCAATTGTTTTTTTGATGCGCTCTGCGGTTGATTCACCAATTAGCAAATTGTGGTAACGACGAATGTAGGAGATGATTGCTTCATCCATTTTGTCACCACCAACGCGCACGGAACGCGAGTAGACGATGCCGCCAAGAGAGAGAATACCGACTTCGGTCGTTCCACCGCCAATATCGACAATCATTGATCCCGTAGGTTCTGTTACAGGAAGATTAGCACCAATCGCTGCTGCCATCGGCTCCTCGATCAAATAAACTTCATTGGCTCCCGCCCCTTCAGCCGCATCTTGAATCGCTCTTCTCTCAACTGGCGTTGAACCAGACGGGACGCAAATAATGATAAGTGGACCAAGCCAGCTCTTGGTTTGGTTAACTTCGCGAATAAAATATTTGATCATCTCTGCCGCAACCTTGAAGTCAGCGATCACTCCATCTTTAAGCGGACGAATAGCTTCAATCTTGGCGGGAGTGCGTCCCAACATCATTTTCGCCGTACTGCCGAAAGCGCATGGAATCAATTTTCCACTTTCGCTCAACACCGCAACAACTGAAGGCTCATTAAGCACAACACCTTGACCACGCACGTAAACTAGAGTGTTCGCAGTACCGAGATCAATAGCGATGTCCTTCGAAGTGAGTGAGAAAAACTTAGAAAAAGAAAAGATTGGGGATTTGATGGAAGACATATTTTAGATTTTATTAAGCCTGTCGAGGCAGTTGATGTAAGCTATTGCTGATGCCCGAAGCACATCAACATCAGCGCCATTAGCTGAAAAAATTCGGTTATTTTGTTTGAGACGAACAACGACATTTGCTTGTGCATCAGTTCCTTCTGTGACCGCTTGGACCTGATACAAATCAAGATTTGCATTGTGAGGGATGAGAGTTTTGATCGCTGTGAATATGGCGTCGACTGGCCCGTCGACTGAGCGCAACCTAGTTTCGACTTCATCGCTGTCAATTTTTATTTTGATGAGAACTTCAGAAATTCTGCCAGTGCCACATTTTACCTCGAGCTCAAGTAATTGGTAACGCGTTTTACTGTGAACCAAAGAATCATCGATCAAAGAAATCAGATCTTCGTCGAGAATTTCTTTCTTCTTGTCGGCCAAATCTTTGAATTTTTTAAAAGCAGAATCGATCGCTTCGTCACTTAGTTCGTAACCAATTTCCTTCACTCTATCTTTGAAAGCAGCGCGGCCAGAAAGTTTGCCGAGACGAAGTTGGGCTTTATCTAAACCAACAGATTGCGGCGTCATAATTTCGTAGGTCTCGCGATTCTTCAGCATGCCGTCTTGATGAATTCCACTTTCATGCGCAAAGGCATTGGCGCCTACAATCGCCTTGTTTGGCTGCACAGTAAAACCCGTAATCGTCGAAACTAATTTTGAAGCACGCGAGATCATTGTGCTGTCGATGCCGGTTTCGATTTGATAAAAATCTCCGCGCGTTTTTATCGCCATTACGATTTCTTCCAAAGCTGCATTCCCTGCCCGCTCACCGATGCCATTAATCGTACACTCAATCTGTCTTGCACCCGCGCGCATTCCAGCCAAAGAATTTGCAACCGCCAAACCTAAATCATTGTGGCAATGAGTTGAAATTACAGCTTTGTCGATGTTCTTAACTTTGTTTTTAATCGCTGAAATTAGATCAAAATATTCATCGGGAGTTGTGTAACCCACAGTGTCTGGAATGTTGATGGTAGTGGCCCCAGCATCAATTGCGGTCTCAATCGCTTTGAATAAGAAATCGCGTTTTGAACGCGTTGCATCTTCTGGCGACCAGTCAACTTCTGGGCAAAGATTTCGCGCCAGAGTAACGCTGTCTTTGATCATTGAAATCACCTGTTCTTCTCCCATTTTCAACTTGAACTCCATGTGAATTGGCGAAGTTGCAAGGAAAGTATGAATACGTGGGCGAGCCGCGGGGGCTATGGCCTGCGCCGTTCTTTCGATGTCAGATTTTTTAGCGCGCGCTAAGCCACAGATTGTAGAATTTTTGATCACCGAAGCGATGCGATTTACCGCAGCAAAATCACCGTTAGAAGCAGCAGGAAAACCAGCTTCAATCACATCAACACCCATTTTTTCTAGAGTCTTAGCAATCAGCAATTTCTCTTCCAAATTCATCGTCGCACCGGGAGCTTGCTCGCCATCACGCAAAGTTGTGTCAAAAATAATAACTCGATCTCTCGACATTTTTCTAAATTTTTTGTTGGAAATTTTTCGGCAAACTACAGGTTCAAGCGACTAATTGTAAACTTTTTTATCCGACAAAAAATGCTTAAAAAAAACGACATTGTTGATGTCATTTCACCAGGAACGGCGTGCACTCGTGACGAGTTAGAAAAAATAAAAAATTACGTAAAAAAAATCGGATTAACGCCAAGAATTTTTTTAGAAAAAGAGACGAGTTTAGCAAAATCAACATCTCACGAATTTGCATCAATCGATGCCAAAATACGTTTTGAACAACTTAAAAAATCAATCGAAAGCGCAGATTCAAAAATAATTTGGTGCACTCGCGGAGGCTACGGCAGCGCAGAAATTCTGCCTCTTTTGCAAAAAATGAAAAAGCCAAAACAACAAAAAATCTTCATCGGATTTTCTGACATTTCTGCTTTAAATATTTTTTTAATTCAGCAGTGGGGTTGGCAAGTGATCAGCGCTCCGATGCTTGTCCAGCTTACCTTCAACAAGGTTTCAAAAAAATCGGAAAAAGGAATTTTGGATTTAATTTTCGGCAAAAAAAAAGAGTTAAAATACCAACTAATCTCAGCAGCAACAATTAAACAAACTGCTCCAGCCATCGTCACTGGTGGCTGCACCTCTGTTTTATCTTCGCATTTTGGAACCAACAACCAACTCGATTGGCACAATAAAATTCTTTTCTTGGAAGATGAGGGGGAAGATGGGGAGCGCTTGGATCGCTACTTTCATCAGATCGTCACAATCATTGACGAAACCAAGAAAAAACCGCGCGCAATAATTTTAGGAAATTTTCTTCAAGCTAATCCGCACGGCACGCCGCGAGCAGAAAATATCAAAATTGCCGTAAGAAAATTTAGTGAAAAGTTAGAAAAAATCGTTCCTGTTTTTGCAGAAAAAACTCACTGCCTAGGACATGGCGAGGGCATGATGCCATTAGTCCTAGGCGCTAAAGCAGAAATTATTAAGAACGGATTTTTAGTTCAAAAAATTAATACCATTTTTTAGTTACTGAGCGGATTTTTTCTTGAGCCGCAGCAAGATTTTTTTCTGGCTCAGAACGTAGCGATGTTCCAATCACTTCCGATTCGTCAAAACCCATGAATCCGAAATTAATTTTCGCTGCCATGGTCAGTGTGTTCCAGTTTGGATAATCGAGACCAAAGCTGTTTTCTGCGTAGATTCCACCAGCGGTGAAAAGGGTTAGAGATTTTTTTCCAGACATTAATTTTTTACCCATCTCGAAAGTTTCGCCATTAAACATCACTGCATCGAGATAAGCTTTTATTGAGGCGGGAAAGCCAAAATTGTGCATCGGAGTTGCCAGAACCAAAACATCAGATGATTTTAGTTGCGCGATTAATTGATCATTTTTTTCCAAAAGTTTTGCTTCATTTGCATCCAATTTTTGTCCGCCGTAATTACGTTTGTAATAGGCTTGAATGCTGGCTTCATCGAAGATTGGCATGTGATCTTTAAGCAGATCTAAAACCTCGATTTCTTTTCCAGAAATTTCTTCAAGAAAAATATCCAACAACTTTTTGGTGTTAGAGTTTGCTCCGCTTGGTAGGTATTTGACGATTAATGTTTTCATAAATTTTTTGATTGAGATTAGTTTGGCTCGCCGAACTTAACGCCATTTTCTAATTAAAAAAAGTAACAAAATTTTCGTGTCTAATCTTACTCATTTTACCAAAGACGAATTATTTTCTGAGCTTGCGAAGCTAGGTGAACAAAGCTTTCGTGCTAAACAAATTTGGAATTGGATTTACGCGCGCGGTGCAAAATCTTTTGAAGAGATGACCAATATTTCAAAAGTAATGCGCGAAAATTTGACGAAAAATTTTTCACTCGAACGACCACAAATTTCCAAAGATTTTATTTCTCTCGACGGCACTAGAAAATTTTTAGTAAAGTTTTCTGACGGGCGCGAAGTTGAAGCAGTTTTTATTCCAGAAGAAACTCGCGGCACCCTCTGTATCTCGTCCCAAGTCGGTTGCACTTTATCCTGCAAATTCTGTCACACCGGCACTCAGACCTTGGTTAGAAATTTAGAATTCCACGAAATCGTCGCGCAAATTTTGCTCGCTAAAGATTTAATTAATGATTGGGATCAAGGAAATCGTAAGCTCACCAACGTAGTATTTATGGGCATGGGTGAGCCATTTTTTAATTACGAAAATGTCGCCAAAGCAGTAAAAATTTTAAATGATTCAGAAGGAGTTGGTCTCTCTTCGCGCCGAGTTACCATCTCAACTTCCGGACTCGTTCCCGAGATTTTACGCAGTTCGACCGAGCTCAGAACAAATCTAGCAATATCGCTTCACGCCACGAATGACGAGCTTCGAACTGACATCATGGCGATTAATAAAAAATATCCTCTCAAGGATTTGCTCGCCGCTTGCAAAACTTACAATCGCGAAAATCCAAATCAGAAAATCACCTTCGAATACGTGATGCTAAAAGAGGTCAATGATCACGAGGAACATGCGCGCGAATTAATCGATTTGATTAATAAATTTAATCTCAACGTAAAAATTAATTTAATTCCATTTAACCCTTGGGATGGCTGTGGATATGGTCGCAGCGGCAATGAGAGAATTGAGAAATTCCAAAAAATTCTCAAAAATGCCGGATTAATTTCGCCAATTCGTAAAACTCGCGGCGACGATGTAATGGCTGCTTGCGGGCAGTTGAAATCACTTTCTGAAAGACAAAAAAATACCAGAAAGTGATGTCAGTTTTTTTTATTATTTTAAGGCACGAGCTCAAAATTAACTTCCGTCAACTCTCGCGAATTCTGGCGAGTTTTTTGTTCTTCTTAATTTTTCTCTCGAGCTTCTCCTTACTCTCGCAAGGTCAGGACAGCTTGATCATTATTTTATTTTCTCTGCTTTCTTGTCTGATTTTTTCTTCTGCGGAATTTTTAAAAAAAGATTTTGAGTCGGGAGCGAGCGAACAAATTCTCATTTCTTGCGAAAATTTTGAGAGTTTTATTGCTGCAAAAATGTTGGCTAATTGGGTTGTTTGCTGCGTGCCGATCCTTGTCGTTTCTAGCTTCATTCGTCCCGATCTCGCGACTCTGATTATTTTTGTAAGCTTACTCGTTAACTTTATTTGCTGCTTCTGCGGCACACTTTCAATTTTAGGAAATGCCGCGCCGATGATTGCGGCTCTTGCTCTGCCGCTAATTATTCCGATTCTGTTAATTGCTCTTGGTGATGCCGTGGTGAGTTTAAAATTACTTGTCGGACTCTGTTTTTTTCTCACTCCGATTTTAATTTTTGCGACTACGAAAATCGTTAAAATTGCCCACGAGTAAGTCCTGTTTTTGCTAGATTGAAAAAAAAATATTTTTTTGAGCCCAACAGCGCCAAGGGTTTTAATGGGGAGGATTGTCGCCACCGGTGGCGACAATTGGAGCAAAATCTCGTCAAAAAACTATTCTTTTTAGTGCCGAATTTAGCCTAGTTACCACTTCGTAATTTGAGGTCTGCGACCAATTTGCCCAATCGTTGGCAGTAACTTCAGCGTCGCCATCTTGACCAATAATTGTTGCAACATCGCCGACCTTTGCTCGCTCAACATCAGTCACATCAATAACGATTAAATTCATTGTTACTCGACCGATTTGCGGAACTTTTTTACCACACAAAATTACCTGACTTTTTCCTGAACTGAGGCGCGAGATGCCGTCGTAGTAGCCAATCGGCACGAGCGCAACTTTGGAATCGCGTTCTAAAATGTGAGTACAGCCGTAGGAAATCACACTGCCTTTTGGCAAAGATTTTATTTCAGTAATTCGCGCCCTCCACGACAGAACTGGCTCGAGCTTAATTGATTTATTTCTTTCTGGTGAAGGCCACAGCCCGTAAAGCGCAATACCGATTCTGACCATTTCAAAATCAGGATGATTCTTGCCGTAAACCGTGCCGGCGCTTGCTGCATGGTGAAAAAGAGGACAAGCCAATTCTTTTTTCCAACGCAGTAATTCTTGAATTTGTTTTTTGCTGTAATCGTCAAATTTACTGTCATCAGCAGCGGCGAAATGACCGTAAATTCCGCAGAGTTTGGCTGAGGTTTTTTTTAGCAGAGAGGCAATTTTTTTGAGATCGGAAGAAACGAAGCCATCCCGCCCCAAACCTGTATCGACGCAGATGTGGATCTTTAAATTTTTCTTAACTTTTTGCAGAATGTCGAGAGTCGAAACAGTGACTTCGATGTCGTGTTTAATCGCTAAATTTATCTGCTTGGGAAATATTCGAGACTGCACCAGTAAAGGCTTCTTGACTCCTTGTTCGCGTAACAAAACCGCATCTTCAAAGGAAAAAACTGCCAAATAATCGACTTTATTTTGAATTGCTTCAACCACCTCTAAAAGCCCGTGCCCGTAGGCATTAGCCTTTACCACCGCCATGAATTTTACTGAGGATTTCAGCTGTTTTTTGATCTGCGAAATATTGTTTAAAAGCGCTTCTTTGTTGATCTCGATCCAAGTCTGAGATTTAGAGAGATCTCTTTTGTTCAACGACTTCATAACATTCAATCACGTCTTTTTCCTTGATGTCGTCGTAGTTTTCGAAAGCAATTCCGCACTCAAAACCCATCTTAACTTCTTTTACGTCTTCTTTGAAACGCTTCAGTGTTCTTAGTTCGCCGTCATGAATTACAACATTGTCGCGAAGTAGGCGAGCTCTAGCGTTACGTTTGATGATTCCATCAGTAACGTAAGATCCTGCAACTTTTCCAGAGCCAGAAACTTTGAAGACTTGACGGATCTCGGCGTGACCCAAGTGCTCTTCATTGTGAACAGGTTTTAGCATGCCGGTTAGAAGCAATTTCAAATCATCAACTAAGTTGTAGATAATTGAGTAGTAACGAATTTCGATGCCTTTTGTTTGCGACATTTCTTTCGCTGAAGCGTTAGCGCGAACATTAAAACCTACAACCATCGCACCAGATGCAGCAGCAAGAGAGATGTCAGAATCAGAAATTCCACCAGTTGCCGAATGTACAACTTTGATCGCGACTTCTTCGGTATTTAATTTGGCTACGGTTCCAATGATAGCCTCGACAGAGCCGTGAACATCTCCTTTGATGATGATGTTGAGATATTTCAATTTTCCTTTGCCTGATTCTTTAAAAATATCTGAGAAAGATTTGGCTGAATTTTTTAATGCCTTCACTTCTTTTTCTTTGCGTGAGCGGTAGGAAATGATTTCGCGGGCCTGTCTTTCTTCATCAACCTCAAAAAATTTATCACCCGAATTTGGTGCGCTATCCAAGCCAAGAACTTCAACAGGAACTGATGGAGTGGCTGATTTTACTGGGTTACCGAGATCGTCAGACATTTTTCTTACACGACCAAAAGCAGTGCCCACAACGATTAAATCTGAAGTGTTTAGCGTTCCTTTTTGCACAAGTAATGTTGCAACAACACCACGCGAAGGATCGATTCTTGATTCAAGAACTACACCACTTGCTTTACCTTCATATTGTGACTTGAGATCAAGTACTTCCGCTTGCAACAAAATCGCTTCTTCAAGTTTATCTAAGTTTTTTTTCGATTTCGCAGAAACGGGGATGAACATTACTTCACCACCTAAATCTTCAGAAACTATTTCGTGAGAAAGGAGCTCGTTCTTAACTCGTTCAGGATCAGAACCTGTTTTGTCAATTTTATTTACAGCTACAATGATTGGCACATTTGCAGCCTTGGCATGATTAATTGCTTCGATTGTTTGCTCTTTAACTCCATCATCAGCGGCAACAACAAGGACAACGATGTCAGTGACGTTAGCACCACGGGAACGCATTTCAGTAAATGCTTCGTGACCCGGTGTATCAAGAAAAGTAATAAACTTTCCACCAATGACAGTTTTAATGCGTGAAGCGCCAATATGTTGAGTTATCCCACCATGCTCTCGAGCAGCAACATCAGTCTCACGCAAAGCATCAAGCAAAGAAGTTTTGCCGTGATCGACGTGGCCCATAATTGTCACAATCGGGGCACGAGGCATGAAATCATATTCCTCGCCACCTTCTTCTAAAATATTTTCAACGTCAGAATGCGAAGTGCGTTTCGCTTTATGTCCAAATTCAGAGATAATGATTTCAGCTGTGTCGGCATCAACAGCTTGGTTGCTAGTTACAACCATTCCCATCGCAAAAAGTTTTTTGACGACATCACCGACTTTTTCAGACATGCGTTCGGCTAAATCGGCAACAGTTATTAATTCTGGCAAAGCAACTTCACGCTGAATCTTTTTGTATTCTTTTGAAGTATCTTGCTCTTGATGATGGCGACTATCTCTTGATTTTTTGCGCTTACGGCCCGAGCTGTCGATTTCAGAATCAGTATCGATAATGTATGTAAGCCTACGTGAATTAACTCGATGCTCCTCTTTAAATGCGGGCTTCTTTTTTGAATCTTCTTCAAACGATTTTTTGGCTAAAGGGAGCTTCTTCTGCTTTTTTTTATCTCTCTCTTCTCTTTCTTTAGCTAGACGCTGCTGCTCTAGCTTTCTTCTTTCTTCAGCTAATTTTTCGCGCTCTTCTTTTTCTCGATTGGCGACTTCAACACTTTGCCTGATTTTACTACGAACATCGAATTGATCTAGTTTGTAATCTGGGATGATGTGTTGTTGTGGCTCGGGCTGAACATGAACAGCCTCAAATATTTTTTCCTCTTCGACAATGATCTCTTCTTCTTTCTGAACTTTTTTGTTAGCCTTACTAAGGATCTCATGAGTTTTTATTTCACTTTCTACATCCTTACCACTTGAAACAGCCCTAATCCTAGCCTCCATCTCGTTTCTACTTAGACCTCCTTCAGCTTTTTCGCTAGGGCCTGATTCTTTCTTGCGACCTTTAATCGTAACTTGGACAGAAGAGCTACTTAGCTTCTTCTTGGCACCTGTTTTCAGGACAAGATTTTGTGTATTAACGGAGGTTGGTAGCTTAAGAGTAAGTCTAGAGCGTGTTGTGTTTTGGTTATTATCTTCGGTCATTCAAATTTTATGAATTTTTTTGCAAATATTCCTCTGCTCTACGCTTGATTTCTCCAGCGATATCTTCATCGAAACCTTCGATTGAAGCAATTTCAGAAATTTCAGATTGTGCTAGAGATTCAACGCTTAGGAAACCTTCAGATGCGAGAAGATTTGCGATCATTTCTTCGACATCCAGAGCTTCAATGAAAGCTTTAGAGGCTTGATTGAATTCAGCGGTGCGACGTGCAGATTCTTGCTCTTCGGTCATCACATCGATTTTGTAACCAACTAATTTTGAAGCGAGCTTAACATTTTGACCACCCCTGCCGATAGCTAGACTCAATTGATCTTCGGCAACCACAGCTTCGATCAAATTATTTTCTTCATCGACAACAACTTTGCTAATTTTTGCTGGAGTAAGAGCGCTTATTACTAGCTCAGCTACATTTGAAGACCATTTGATGATGTCGATTTTCTCACCCCTTAATTCAGAGCTAACTGATTGAACACGAGAACCACGAATACCGATGAAAGAGCCGATGATATCGATGTCGTCGCGACGTGAGTAAATCGCAATTTTAGCACGCGAACCTGGATCGCGAGAAACCGCTTTTACCTC
This sequence comes from Pseudomonadota bacterium, assembly GCA_018970485.1. Taxonomy (GTDB): domain Bacteria; phylum Pseudomonadota; class Alphaproteobacteria; order Rickettsiales; family UBA1997; genus UBA2645. The sequence goes on from JAGWWH010000004.1 coordinate 45,632, forward strand.
GATATTTCCTTCGTAAAGCTCGGGAACTTCTTGTTCAAAAAGTCTAACTAAAAATTGTGGATGGGTACGGGATAAGAAAATTTGTGCGCCGAATGGCTCTTTACGAACATCTTCAATGTAGCAACGAATGCGATCGCCAACGCGAAAATTTTCTTTTGGGATTAAACCGCTTTCATGAATAACTGCTTCGTATCCATCAACTTCCATCACGATATTCTTGAGGCCAATCTTTTTGACTGAAGCACTGACGATATCTGCAATGCGGTCTTTGAACTCGTTATATTCTTTGTTTTTCTCAGCTTCTTTGACTTTGCGAATTATTTCATTCCTAGCCACTTGCGCGACAACTCTATTTAGATCAATCGGTGGCAATTCTTGCACAACAAAATCTCCAATATCGGCATCAGAATTTTCTTGTTTAGCGTGCTTCAAAGTGATGTGGGTACGGACATCAAAATCTTCGATATCATTGGCAACAACTTGCAACTTATTGAAAAGTTTTATTTGACCACTCTTCTTATCAATTTTGCACTCGATATCAAGGTGAGTACCGTATTTTTTCTTTGCAGCAAGCTTTATGCCTTCTTCCATCGCCTCAATAATCTCTTGAGGTGAAATTCCTTTTTCATGCGCAATATTTTCAGCAACAAGTAAAATTTCTTTATTGCCCATGATAGTCAAATTACTAGCCATGCCGTGTATTATTTGTTAAGTTTAAATGAAGAAGAGAAGTAAGTGGAGATGCAGCTTTAAATATGTGGGATCAGTGCTGGCGCAACTTATTTGGCGAAAAATTGAAAGCAACTGCTCAATTAATTTCCTAACTGCTTTTCAAGTTTTTTAATTTTATTTCGATCGCGAAGACGTCTGAAAAAATTTTGGATTATGGTCGGAGAGCAACTCAAAATTCCAAAAATAAGACCAAGAACGAAGCAGAAAATCATTACCACAAAAACTCTAGTTTGGATCTCAAAAGGTAGTGGATTTGTGTTAATCGTAATCACATCGCGATTATCAACCATGAATACAACCATGCAGATTAAGAGCAGTAATAATATTGTTGAGCGAAGCGTGCGTAAAATTGATTTGACAGTGTTCATCATCTGTTTTTCTCCAAAAACATTATTACGTCGGCACGATCTTGAGGCTTCTTCAAGCCTGGAAAGGCCATTTTTGTTCCTGGAACGTAATCCTTTGGTTTGGTAATAAATTGATTGATTGATTCAATATCCCAAGAGCCTCCTTTTGCTCTCATCGCGTCGGAATAAGAAAACGAGGTGAAGGCTTTTTTTCTACCTACGATTCCATGAAGATTTGGTCCAACTTTCGCTGCCTCGCCCTTAGCAATTGTGTGACAAGTTGCGCATTTTTTAAAAATCTTTTCACCACGATTCAAGTCTGCCAATTTCATCATCGAAGCTAGATCTACCGGCTTCTCCTCCTTCTTTACAACTGGCCTACCATCAGAAGAAAGCTCAATTTGAAAACCTCTTTTGATCATTTTTTTTGGTTGATAAAGAATGTCGGCAAAAAAGATCGCGAATAAAGTGATTAAGAGCGCCAGCCCGATTGAAGGACCAAAAGACGCAAGTTTTGATTTAAAGAAATCAGTAATTTTTTCCTTCATGATTAATCGAACAAAGTAGAAACCGATTTTTCTTGGGATATGTTGCGAATAGCCTCACCAAGCAAGTCGGAAATGTTAATTATTTTGATATTTTTTACCGACAAAGTTTCTTTTGAAGGTTCAATCGAGTTAGTAATTACGAGATGTTTCAGTTTTGAATTAGCAATTCTTTCGTGGGCTTTTCCTGATAAAATTCCGTGAGTAATGTAAGCTGAAACTGATCTACAACCCTTCGCTAAAAGAGCGTCCGCAGCATTGCACAGAGTTCCTCCCGAATCCACCATATCGTCAACAATAACGCAGTTTTTTCCTTCAACTTCACCAATTATATTCATCACTTCGCTTACTCCTGCGCGCGGGCGACGTTTATCAACAATCGCTAATTCAGCGCCGATTTTTCCGGCGATTGCTCGTGCACGCACAAGTCCACCAACGTCTGGTGAAACTACGACTAAATTTTCCAAGTCGAAATTAGCTTTAATGTCTCGGATAAAAACCGGTGCGGCGTAAAGATTGTCGAGAGGAATATCAAAAAATCCCTGAATTTGCCCAGCATGAAGATCGATCGTAAGCACACGATCTGCGCCAGCTGAGGTGATAATATTAGCAACTAATTTTGCTGAAATAGGAGTGCGTGGAGCGGCTTTACGATCTTGTCTTGCGTAACCAAAATAAGGAATAACTGCGGTGATTCTTTTTGCCGAAGCACGACGCAGCGCATCAATCGTGACAAGTAATTCCATGATGTTGTCATTCGCCGGAAATGATGTTGATTGAATCACAAAAATATCTTCGCCACGCACGTTTTCTTTGATCTCAACAAAAATCTCCATATCGGAAAATCGCTTAATATCAGCCTCAACCAACTTAAGACCCAAATAGCTCGCGATATTTTGCGACAGGGATGGATTGCTATTGCAAGCGATGAGTTTCATTTTTATTTTTTGTTTGTGAAAAGGCCTTAGAGCAAGGCGGCGCAAGATAAAAACAGACTCCAATTAATCAACTTACTTCTTTTTAAAAATGACCGAGATCGAGCTTTACGACGTGATCAAAATTTTACATATTGTCGCTGTAATTTCATGGCTCGCCGGACTTTTATACTTACCAAGAATATTTGTTTATCATACTCAAGTTGCCGCAGGATCAGAGACTGATAAAATTTTTCAGATAATGGAGAGAAAGCTTCTGCGCTATATCATGAATCCTGCGATGATTTTGGTTTTTATTTTTGGATTTTATCTCGCATCGGAAATCGGTTTTGAGTTCATCTGGCTCCACATCAAGATAACCTTGGTTTTAATACTCGCTTTTTATCACCACTTACTCGGCCGCTGGAGAAAATCTTTTGAAAAAGGTGAAAATAAACACAGTCAAAAATTTTATCGCATCATCAACGAACTCCCGATTTTATTGGTGATAGCGATTGTAGCTTTAGTAGTTTTAAAACCTTTCTAAGTGCAAAATCTTATCGAGATCAGCGCAGAAAAATTCGACGTAATTTTCGATTTGCGCTACGCTTCAAAAAACAATGTTTGTGGTCATAAACTCTATTCTCGACCTTTCGCTTACTTGCACGAAGCCGCTATCGAACCACTTCAAAAGGCGATCAAGTCCGCGAAAAATTTAGGACTAAAGCTAAAAATTTTTGACACCTTTCGTCCGATCGAAGTGCAAAAATACATGTTCGATAAATTTCCCGGCGATTTTGTTTCTAATCCTGAAGATGGCACAATCCCGCATTGTCGTGGTGTGGCGATTGATTTAACCCTGACCGATCTTTCCGGAAATGAGCTAGATATGGGCACAGATTTCGACGAATTTTCCGATCTTGCTTTTCACAATTGTGAAAAAATTTCTGTCGAAGCTCAACGTAATCGCTTACTCTTTCTTGGCTTGATGACTTCTGCTGGTTTTGATTTCTACTCGAAAGAATGGTGGCATTACCAACTTTTTAAACCGCGTGAATATCAAGTTGTGAAGTCTTCACCGGAACTAATTCATGACTCGTTGCGCTAAAAAATGCCTGCAAATTCGCTGCAGAAATTTCCTCAAATAAATTCTTTTTTCGCTCTTCGTCCAAATGCGAAACCACTTCGTCAAAAATCAGAATTGTCGGCTGATTTTTGTAAGAAGATGAAATCCGCGCGCGCGCTAGAGTAATGCCAAGCATAATCGCTTTTTGTTCACCCGTAGAAGACAGTTTTGCCGAAATATTTTTTGCCAAAAAAATCGCATCAAAATCAGCGCGATGCACACCAAATTCAGTTTTAAAACTAACCAAATCACGCTCGCGATTTTCTTTCATTTTAATTTTGTAAAGCTCTTCAAGTTGCGCTGCGCTTTGCTGCATAATCATCTCTTCAACTTCACCAAGCGCGCAAAGTTTTGTTTGCGGAAAATTTGAAGAAAAAGACGAAATAGCTTTATTAAAAAAATCTATCGCCTCGATCCGCGCCGCCGCGATTGAAACGCCAAGCTCAACGATTTTATTTTCCACCGCATTCAGCCATTTATCGTCGCGATGTTTTTGCAAAATCAACAACCTTTCTCGCAGTAATTTCTGGTAATTGTTAATGCGTCCGGAGTGCTCGTGATCTAGATCAGAGACTATTTTATCCATGTAATCACGACGCTCACTTTTGCCGGAAATAAAAAGCTGCTCAAGCTGCGGAGTAAGAAAAACAAAATTAATTAGATGGCTTCGAAGATCGCTTTGGCGCTTAGAACTAACTGGCTCGCCGTTGATTAGTAAAATCTTTTTTTTCTGAGTTGCATCAAATGAAACCGCAATTTTATCGATGAATTCGTGATTAGAAATTTCGGCGTAAATCGTGAAATTTTTCTCTTCAATTTTAACCATTTCATCAAAATCACTTCCACGTAAAGAAGCGCTGCGACCAAGCAAAGTAAGGCTTTCTAGGATATTAGTTTTTCCCGCACCATTTGCGCCAACAAGTAAAACTGATGGAGAAGAAAGTTCGATTCGACGCGAGGAAAAATTACGAAAATTTGTGAGAAGAAGTTTTTTGATCTGGATCATGAGAGAGGTAAGGTCACCCTTCGACAAGCTCAGGGTGACTAGTCATGCTGAGCTTGTCGAAGCATGGATCTCAGAACTAAATTCTAACCGGCATGATGACAAACACCGCGCTCATATTTTTTGCTTCAATTAAGGCGGGAGAAGCTCCGTCTCTGAAGCGCATTAATAGTTCGTCATTATCGATTTGGCCGATGATGTCTAAAAGATAACGTGAGTTGAAACCAGTTTCGATGCGCTCTCCGGTGTAGTTTGCGTCCATCTCTTCGTAAGCAAAAGATCCGTCATTTGTGTTAACTTGCAGACTTAATTTTCCGTTCTCCAAAATCATCTTAACCAAGCGATGCTTGTCTGTAGCGACAGTTGAAACACGGTCGACGCAATCGAAAAAATTCTTTTTATTAATCACCGCAACATGCGAATTATTTTTCGGCAGAACTTTGTCGTAATCAGGAAATTCACCGTCGATTAACTTAGAAATGATTGTCGTTTGATCGGCGATAACTTTGATTTTCACGCGCGAAATCGCGAAGCGAACATTCTTTGCTGAGTCGATAATTTTACGAATTTCTGCGACAGATTTTTTCGGCAAAATCACACCGAAATGATTTTTTACTTCAAAATCATTGAAGGCGAGAGCGAGTCTGTGGCCATCAGTTGCAACAGTACGAAGACCCTGTGTACCAGCGTGCAAGTAAAGTCCATTTAGATAATAACGAGTTTCATCGCTAGAAATTGCAAAGCGCGTTTTGTCAATCATGCGCGCTAAATCTTCTGATTTAATTTGGACTTCTTCGCCCAGCTCACCTTCGGATAAATTCGGAAATTCAGAAGCGTCGATGCAAGGTAGGCTGTATTTCGATTTACCTGATTTGATCTGCAAAATCGTCGCACTTTCTTGCGTGATCATGATCGCACCTTCCGGAATTTTACGCACAATATCAAAAAACATTTGCGCCGGAACTGTAGTCACGCCGCTCTTTTTGATATCAGCTTCGAAAGTAGCGGTAACAAGAATATCCATGTCAGTTGCTGACAAAATTATCTTGTCGCCATCTTTTGTTTTCTCTGCTTCGATTTTGATATTTTGAAGAACAGGAATTGTATTTTTTCTCTCCACCGCGCCACTCACGTTTGAGATAGCTTTTAGTAGCGACTGTTTTGCTGCTTCGAACTGCATTTGTGTTTGTGTTTTTTGTTTAAGATTAGCTGACTTTTGGAATGAACCCACCGCTAATCGAGCTAGCTGCTGAGCTATTCTGGACCGATGGTTTTCTAATTTCTTTGCCAGCAAGTAAATCTTTAATTTCCTCTCCGCTCAAAGTTTCGTATTCAAGCAAAGCTCTGGCCAATTTTTCTAAATCGTCTTTTTTCTCGTTAAGAATTTTTTTAGCTTCGGCCAAGCCTTCATTGATGATACGCTTAACTTCTTCATCGATGATTTTTCCAGTTTCGTCAGAGTAAGGCTTATTAGCCGCGTAAAATCTCGAACCTTCATCTTCGCCGTAATCAACAGCTCCAACTTTGTCGCTCAAACCCCATCTAGTAACCATGCTGCGCGCCATCGCGGTTGCTTGTTGGATATCGGAAGAAGCGCCGGTTGTGACTTGTTCGTAACCGAAAATTAATTCCTCAGCCGCGCGCCCGCCGAAAGCGACGATGAGATCATCTTTGAGTTTGGCGCGAGTAACCGAAAAGCGATCATTTTCCGGCAAGCGCATAACCAGTCCCAGAGCACGACCACGCGGGATGATTGTTGCTTTGTGAATTGGATCAGAATTTGGGCAATTAAGTGCAGTAATGGCGTGACCAGCTTCGTGATAGGCGGTGAGCTCTTTTTCTGATTTTTGCATCACCATCGATTTGCGCTCTGCGCCCATCATAATCTTATCTTTGGCATATTCGAAGTTACTCATTGTCACCATTTTCTGACTGAAACGCGCTGCGGTTAAAGCGGCTTCGTTAACTAGATTGGCGAGATCTGCGCCGGCAAAACCTGGGGTTCCGCGGGCTAAAGTTTTTACGTCAATATCAGCGGCGGCGACAATCTTTTTGATGTGAACATTAAGAATTTGTTCGCGGCCAACGATGTCAGGATTTGGCACAGTAACTTGACGATCAAAACGTCCCGGACGAAGCAAGGCGCGATCCAAAACATCGGGGCGATTTGTTGCAGCAATGATTACCACACCTTCATTGTCAGAAAATCCGTCCATCTCAACCAACATCTGGTTAAGAGTTTGCTCACGCTCATCATTTCCCCCACCAACACCAGAGCCGCGATGGCGCCCAACCGCATCAATTTCGTCGATAAAAACAATACAAGGAGCTGATTTTTTCGCTTGCTCAAACATGTCACGAACTCTGCTCGCACCGACACCGACAAACATTTCAACGAAATCAGAACCAGAAATTGAGAAAAATGGAACTCCTGCCTCACCAGCAATAGCGCGGGCCAACAAGGTTTTACCGGTTCCTGGGGAACCAATTAATAAACAACCGCGCGGAATTTTTGCTCCGACATCAACGTATTTTTTAGCGTCTTTAAGGAAGTCAACAATTTCGCTGAGCTCCTGCTTTGCCTCGTCAATCCCCGCAACATCGCCAAAGGTAACTTTTCCTTTGTTTTCCTGTAAAAGTTTAGCGCGAGATTTTCCGAATCCAAAAGCGCCACCACGCCCACCTGCTCCTGAAGCGCCACGCGCAAAATAAATCCACAGACCAACCATTACGATGAGAGGAAGCCAGCCGAGAAATCCTGCGACAATTTTGTCAGACTTACTAACCAAAGGCACGGCGTTGATCTCCACTCCCTTCTCCTGCAACTTCGAAACGAGGTCAGGATATTCCGGAAGGTAAGTGTAAAACTGCGAATTATCTTTGAGTTTGCCGTTCAAATCACTGCCTTTGATATCAACAGAAACTACTTCTCCCGCATCGACCTTCTTCATGAAATCACTAAAGACCATTTTGCTTCCCGATGCACTGTTAGGGTTGTTAATCAGGCTAGATAAAAGCATCACTCCAGCAAAAATAATTAGCCAAGTTAGGAAGTTTTTTCCGGAATTTTTCATTAGAGATTTTTTGAAATTTTGAAGAGCGATCTAGATAGAAATTAAGCCAATAGATTCAAGCTAAGTAAGGAATAGAAATATTGCGCTCTCATCAAAATTTAGTAGATAATTTCTGATTAAGACCACGCGCACTTAACCGATCAATCTTTTCATCAATTCTTCGCTGGGCTCAGGCTTTTTACCAAACCAAGCTTCAAACCCTACCAAAGCTTGCTCGACAAGCATGCCGATTCCGGTAACGATTTTATTTCCGCGCATCTCGGCAGATTTAAGCAGCTCGGTTTTGAGTGGTTTGTAAACGATATCGTAAACGATCGCAGATTTCTTTAAGGCCGAAAGATCAAGCTCTAAAGGCTCTTGGCCAATCATTCCAAGCGAAGTTGTATTCACCAACAGATCACATTCAGCGAGTTTTTGTTCGAAATTTTTTCTGCCCAAAAATTCCACATCAGCAAAATTTTTTTCCGTACGGTTAGTTAAGTAAATTTTTTTTACTCCTGATTTGAGAAGTCCGTAAAACACCGCCCGAGCAGCTCCACCAGCACCAATAACAAAAATATTTTTTTCAAAAAGATCAAAATTTGGCTGAGAATTTTTAAGATTTTGTAAGAAGCCAAAAACATCAGAGTTAAGTCCACGCAACTTTTTTTCAGGAGTAATAACAACAGTGTTCACTGCGCCAGTTAGTTGAGCAGTTTCATCAAGTTCGTCACAAATTTCAAAAATTTTTTCTTTGTGCGGAATAGTAACGTTAAAACCTGCAAAACCTTGATTTACAAGATTCCAAACCACTTCGCTTAGCTCATTTTTTTGCACAAGAATCGCTTCGTAACTTCCTGCAATTTTAAGTTTTTGTAGAAAAAAATTATGAATTTTTGGTGAGAGTGAATGCGAAATTGGATCTCCGATTACAGCAGACTTGATCACTCTTTTTCTCCTTCAATCGAACCTTCTTTTTTAGTATTTTCGGCATCTTGTTTGTTCGATTTATTCTTAGAGTAATCAGGCATGTAAGGCTCTTGTTTCGGAATTTTAGTTTTTGGCAAGAGGCGCGAAGTGAACATTTTGTCTTTGAAATAAAATATTTTTTTCGCGCGAATTGGTGGCTGAGATTCAATCAAAATAATTTCTTCTTCGCGCGGTAATTGGATAACCTCTTGTGGTAACAACAAAGCGCGCTGCACATCAGAAAGATGTAGAGAACGCGCACCAGGATTGAGATCGAGATATTTTGGCTTGTTGTAAGAAATTTGTGTCGCGGTTTTATTGCCAAGAAGTTGTGAGATCAGATTTGCCGTCTCCATGTTGTTGGCAGCGAAAGTTACGCGATAAGTTGAGTTGGAAAGGAATGAGTTCATTCCACTTTCTTCGTAAATTCCTTTGAGCTGCTCGGTATCTTGAATGATTAGAAACAAACGAACGCGATATCCGCGGAAGTAAGCAATACCTGCCTGAAACTGCTCCATTTTGCCTAGAGTTGGAAACTCATCCATCAGCATCAATACGCCAAATTTCTCATTGGGACGCGGCATATGTGCGGTGAAAAATGCTGCAGCTTGTTGATAAAACATATTCATCAAGGGCTTGAGGCGCGTGATGTTATCTGGTGTTAAACCAACGTAACAAGTGTGCGGAGAGAGTTTGAATTCATGCAAATTAAAATCAGAAGTGGCAGTTGTGGTATCAATCAAAGGGTTGGCCCATAATTCGAGAGATGAGTTGGCTGTAGATGTCACCGAGCCCCGCTCTTTATCAGGCTTCTGCAAATATGAAGCGATATTCATGTAAGAAACTGGGTGAATTTTTTTGCCCATCGTGTCGAGAACCACAGCAAGATTATAAACCACGTCATCATTTCTAAGGGTTCGCACAACCTCGCCGAGAGTTGCCGGCTTATCTTCCGCGGCAACGAGATAAAGCATAACTCCTGTCAATAAAGCGCGCGCTTCGTTCTGCCAAAATTCCTGTTCGGGCAAAAGAAAATTACAGAGCTTCTGCACGTCATCGACCATTTTTCCCGGCTTGTTACTGATCCAATCCATCGGATTGTAGCAATGTGAAATTCCGTCAGGATCTGCCGGATTCCACAAAAATACTTTTTGTTTCAGATGCTTGCGACGCCAGCCAGAAGTGAGTTCGTAGTTTTCTAACTTGATATCGTGAACGATAACTGACTCAGCCCAAAACAACAAATTCGGAATTACAAAACCCACACCTTTACCAGAACCCGTAGGTGCAAAAAGCAAAATATGTTGAAAGCCTTCAGCAATCAGAAGTTTATGTTTGTAGGTGCCAAGCAAAACTCCGGTTTTTGAGCGCAAACCCATTTTCTTAACTTCCTTTGAAGTTGCCCAATGAGAATCGCCGTGGATTGATTCTTTTTTCTTGAAAGGACGCCAATCCATTATTGGTGCGCGGAATTTCCAGCCGCCTGCTAGCAAAATTAAGTAAGGTATAACTGTCGTTATCCAAAGTTTCCAAACGAAGCCGTTATAGCTTGAGATATTGAGCTTAGAGGAGTTGGCAAAATAGAATTTCCAGTAAGTGGCAAGAGTTTTGTAAATATAAATAAACTGCTTGGGCAGTGATAAATCTAGGTAGCTTTTGATGATGTCCCACTTCCCTGTAACAGCAAAAATGACGAGAGTTCCTGTGATGTAAAAGCAACTAGCAAGAACTAGGGCGAGCAAAAAACTAATGATTACAAAATTGCGTAAACTTTGTACCGCTGGATTTTCGTCTGCTATTGATGCCATTAATTTTCGATTAAACTTTTTGCTGCTAAAACCGCTTCCACGCTGATTTCTTCGCCTGATAACATTCTTGCAATTTCTTGCTCACGATCTTTTTTGTCGAGCTTTTTAATTTCAGTTTTCGCTTTGTTTTCAGAAAAAACTTTACTGATTTTAAAATGAGTTTTTGCTTTTGCGGCAATTTGTGGTTGATGAGTAACTACTAGAATTTGCAATTTTTCCGACAGGGTCTTGAGACGCTTTCCAACCGCATCAGCTGTACTTCCACCAATTCCAGTATCTATTTCATCAAAAATCATTGTTGGCACTGATTTCACATCAAGCAGCGCAACTTTAAGCGCGAGCATGAAGCGAGAAAGCTCGCCACCAGAAGCGATTTTAGAAATGTCGTCGAAGCCGTTTTTATTCAGAGAGGCGGTGAAGCGAACGCGGTCGTAGCCAGCGGGAGAACATGCTTCGACAGGCTCAGCATGACCAAGATCGTCACCCTGACCCTTCGACAAGCTCACGGTTCGAAGGCTGTCGCGAGCAATATCTATTAAAAATTTTGTTTCACCCATCTTCAAAAATTTCAGCTCTGCCTCAACTTTTTCTGACAAAATTTTTGCCGATTTTTTGCGACGCTCCGAAAGTTCGTCGGCAATTTTCTTGTAATCTTTATTTAGCTCCAAGCGTTGTTTCTCAAGCTCTCCGACGAACTCCTCTTCATTTGAAAGTAGTTTTAATTTTTCTTGTGCATCCAAAATTATTTGCGGCAAGGAATCGATTGGAACATTGAATTTTCTAGCAAGAGCGCGAATGAAAAAAAGCCTCTCTTCAATTTCATCAAGATTATTTTCATCAGCAGAAATTTTTCTAACTAAGGCTTCGATGCTTGAAATTGCTGAATCGAGCTCATCATTTTGTCGATCAATTTTTTCGCTTAAGCCATCAAAATCTTCGCCAAGATTTTGATTTCTGATTAAAATTTTCTGCGCCAAAAGCAGTTGCGAGTTCGCTTCAAGCAAGTGTGATTTTAGGTCGCTAGAAAAATTTAGAATTTTTTCTTTGCTGATTAAAAAATCTTTTTTGGCGATTAATTCATTTTCTTCATCTGCTTTTAGCTCAGCATTTTCTAGCTCTTGCACCACATGTTCGAGATAATCTTTCTCTCTTGCTGCTGCTTCTTTTTTTGCAGAAATATCAGAAATTTTTTCCTCAACGACGCGTAAATTTTCGTAAATTTTTTTGAGATTTTTTAGCAAATTTTCGTTGCCAGCAAATTCATCTAGAATCGCCAAATGAGCGCTTGGATTAAGGAGTCCGCGCTGATCGTGTTGCCCGTGAATTTCCACCAAAGTTTCCCCAACTTTTGCTAAAAGATTCACACCAATTGCGTTATCATTAACGAAAATTTTATTGACTGAATTTTCATTAATAGTTCTACGAATCCTTAACAGGCTTGGATTCTCGCTATCTAACAGATCATTTTCTGTAAGAAATTTTTTACATATTTCGTTTTGCGAAATATCAAATTCTGCTGCGACTTGTGCTTTATTTTCATCGCCACCAATCAAACGAAAATTAGCGCGAAAACCAATAGCAAGACCAAGAGCATCAAGCAAAATCGACTTACCCGAACCGGTCTCGCCACTTAGAATACAAAGACCCGGCGCAAGCTCGATTTCTGCTTTGTCGATTAGAACAATATTGTGAATTGAAAGAGAGGTAAGCATCTTCTCAGAGATAAATCGGAAATTTAAAATTTAAAATCATGTTCGCACTTCATCCTCAATTAAAAGCAGACACTCACTTTGTTTGCGACTTACCGATTTCCTCTCTGCTTTTGATGAATGACTCGAATTATTCTTGGCTCATTCTAGTGCCAAGAAAGCCTGATTTAACTGAGTTAACCGACCTTTCCTTCGACGAACAAACTAAAATTTTGCGCGAAATAAATTTGGTCGCAGAAATTTTACAGAAAGAATTTGGCGCCGAAAAATTAAATATTGCTGCACTTGGAAATGTTGTTTCGCAACTCCACATTCACGTCATTGGTCGCAAAAAAAATGACGCGACTTTTCCAAAACCAGTTTGGGGAAACGCCCCTGCAAAACCTTACGAATCAGCAGAAGCCGCAGCTCTAGTTCAAAAACTAAAATCACTTTTACCAAATGAATAATGAGAATTTGACTAAGCAATTACTCTACCGCTCGATTCACCGCGGCTGCAAAGAAACTGATTTTTTGATTGGAGGATTTGCTCAAGCAAAACTAAGCGAGATCGAGGATCCCGAGCTATTCGGAAGATTCTTGGAAGAAGATGACTTGAAAATTTACGACTGGATTTTGGATAAAGAAAACACTCCTGAGCACTACAGAAATCTAGTTCAACAGATTAGAGAATTTCACAAAATATAGATTTTGAGCACCGTGCTCAAAATCTTTTTTTTACTCCACCACGATACAATCCGCACTACTCTTTCTAGTCTGCGAGACATATCGGCCACAGAATGTTTCTGCCGAGATTTGATCTGGGAAATTACCAATTTGTAGTCGGTAAAAAATTCCCCTCTTGCCCAAATCAACCTTTTCAACAAAAGGCTTCAAACCGGAAAAAAGTGATGAGTTTCTATTTTCCAACTTGCGCCAACTCTCCAGTGCAGCTTCCTGCGAAGACATGGCTGCGATCTGAACCTTGACCGATCTTTTGCCGCTAGATTTAGGCTGTGGTGGAGCTGCGCTATTATCTCTCTTTTCCACATCTCTTGTTAATATTTGCTTTGTCGGCTCTTTTTTATCTGTGGAATATACTAAAATTTTTTGCTCCTCTTTTACTAACTCCTTCTCGTCCTGAGACTTATTTTTGCTTGGTAGAGCTGGCTCTGAATGAGCACGAATCTTTACGCTTTTTTGTTTCAAAGAGCCTTGCTTATTGCCAAAAATATCTTCGTAAATTCCACGATTGACCTGCATCTCGTCTTTAACTTCTTCCTCCTCAACAATCTTGATCGGACCTTCTGGCGACTTGATTGTCTCAATATCTGAATCTTTGTCTTGATGAACAAAATAATAAGCGCTGATGGTGATGTAGATAAAGGTAGCGAGAGAAAACATGGTCGCGCAAGCAAGCAGAACGCGCTTCGCCGTTCCAGGCATTTGGGGTTTGTCTTCTGTTTTTTTGTAGCCGAAATCTTCCATTATTTGAGATTTTTACTGCGTTGCTCAATGCCAAACAAAACTTTTTCGATCTGTAAAAACTGATCTAGAGCCATCTTAATTCCAGCTAAAACACTCTCCTCATTTTGTGGATATTCATGGGTTAGTTCATTTCTTTTTTTACGAAATTCCATCCATTCATCTGCACTTGGAATGATCTCTAATTTCTCCAGCCGATCTAGCATATCTAGCACTGACATATTGCCGCAATTCTCTCCCAAGGCATTGAGTAGAAACTTAAATATCTTCGCGCCCATAACATCCTGCAACTTCACAAAACGAAGCATGAAGGCATCGACCATGTTCATGTTTTTTTGATCCAACAATTCTGCGTCGCTGAAATTTTTCAGCTGATCGTAATTAAATTTAGCTCGCTTCAGGTGAATTTTAGCAGCCTCTAAAGCCTCGATTAACAACGTCTTATCACTCATAAAAAAATCCCAGTTTGTTTTGCAGTTTCAAAGATTGGCTCAAATTTAGAGCTTGGAGATTGCACGATTAAATCAACTTTTCTCTCAATCCCCGCCTTCTCCAATTTAACCAAAAAATTTATTTTTTGCTGCAGAGAGACATCTGTTTTTGTTTCGATAAAAAGATCAATATCTCCACCCTTTTTAACATCATCAACCCTACTGCCAAATAATCTTACCGGCACATCTCCGTAAATCTCCTTAGCAGTATTTTTGATGATGTTGATGTGATCTTGCGAGAGTCTCATCGCATCTCCTCCAAAGGCTTGATGTTAAAAATTCCCAAACCTTCGGCGATTATTTTTTTAGTCGCTAAAATCATGCCGAGCCTTGCCTGAGTTAGCTCTGGCCTATCTTGAATGATGAATTTCAACTCGTGATTTTCCATGCCCTTATTCCACAAAGAGTGAAATTCCGCCGCCAATTCTTGTAAATAAAATGCAATGCGATGCGGCTCAAAATGCGTTGCTGACATCTCAATCATGCGCGGAAAATTTGAGATTTTTTTGATTAACTCGATCTCAGATTCATCCTTCAACTCACTAAGCACAAAGCGCGAAGCATCGAGCGCAACTCCCGAATTTCGTAGCACCGAGCAACATCTCGCATGTGCATATTGCACGTAAAAAATCGGATTATCTTTTGACTGCTCAATCACCTTCGCCAAATCAAAATCGAAAGGCGCGTCGTTCTTGCGAGTGAGCATGATGAAGCGCAAAACATCGGCACCAACCTCGTCAATCACTTCACGCGCAGTAATAAAATTTCCCGCACGTTTTGACATTTTTAACGGCTCGCCATTTTTGATGAATTTCACCATCTGACACAAAATCACTTTCACCTGCGCTTGACCATTTGAAATCGCACTAACCACGGCGCTTAAACGTTTGACGTAACCAGAATGATCAAAGCCCAGCGGCATAATAAATTTTTTTGCGCCGCGCTCAAATTTACTTAAAGAATAGGCAATATCTCCGGCTAAATAAGTTGGAGTTCCGTCAGATTTTTTAACAACGCGATCTTGATCATCGCCAAAATTTGTTGAGCGAAAAAGAGTTTGCTCTTTGTCATCGTAGCCTTCTGGTAAAGCTCCCACGCCCTTTTCAGTTTTTGGCGCTTCAAGCCTTCCTTCAAAAATCAAACCTTTGTCACGCAGAATTTGAATCGCTGATTCGATTTTATTTTTGTCGTGAAGTTCTTTTTTTTCTGAGAAGTAGCTATCATGTTTTATGCCTAGAGCGAGTAAGTCGCGCTTGATTAACTCAATCATCGAATCAACAACAAAATCACGAATTTCTGAAGAATTTTCCGCTAAATTTTCACCGAACTTTTCTTTGAGCGAAACACCGATCGGAATCAAATATTCGCCCGGATAAAGACCTTCACCAATCTCGATTTTTTCTCCACAAGCTTGGCGATAACGCGCGTAGGCCGACTTGATTAAATTCCCAATCTGCGCGCCCGCGTCATTGATGTAATATTCTTTTAAAACGTCGTATCCGGTTTTTTGTAAAAGAGTTGCGAGCACATCGCCGTAGATTGCACCACGGGTGTGACCAACGTGAATTGGCCCAGTGGGATTTGGCGAAGCATATTCCAAATTTATTTTTTCTCTCTGGCCATTTTCGTCTCGACCAAGATTTGGAAATTCAAATTTTTCTGCGCCAAGAAGTTGCTCGAGTAATCGATAAAAAATTTGCGACTTCAGAGAAATATTGATGAATCCCGGGCCGGCGATTTCAAACTTCTCCACATCTTCGTTCGCAATTCTTTTGATCAATTCTTGCGCTAACTCGCGTGGATTCATCGCAAATTTTTTGCTCAAAACCATCGCTGCATTACAAGCGAGATCTCCGTGCGACTTCTCTTTTGTAGGCTCTACGGTGAAGTTGTCGTAATCTTTTTTCGAAATCACAATCGAGCGCTCCAAAGCAATTTGGTCAAGAGTGGCGGAAAAAATTTCCTTAAAAGAGGAGTAAATATTGAACATGGAAGTTTTTGATTTTTGATCTCAGAGTGCAGGGTACGTCTTGAAATGTAAAATCACAAACGACGTAGGCGTGGCTTACACCAATATAAAATCGCAACTCAAAAAAAATCTAACTAATGCAGAATTACAACAGCACCCCTTATCTCATAAAAAGAATTGTTCGAGAAAACGTAATTCCACACTTAAAAACACTCCTGATTTCAATATCTTTGATGCTTGTTATTGCTGGAACTACCGCACTTCACGCCTGGTTGATTAAGCCAGCACTCGATTCAGTTTTTGTTGATAAAAATACCTCGGCTTTGTGGATAATTCCTTTGGTGGTTTTGTTGGTTACAATTGTGAAAGGATTCGCGACCTACTTCCAACTTTTGACGATGAATGTTTTGTCGCTGCGCATCACTTGCGACATGCGCATTAAACTTTACGAACATTACATAAACTCAGACATCTCTAAGCTGCACAGCAAATCTTCTGGTGACATGATCGCGGCAATAATCGGTGAAATTGGCGCGGTTGTTGGAGTGATTAACACTGCGATTAATGGCTTCGTAAAACAATTTTTTACCCTAGGAGCCCTGATTGTAGTGATGTTTATGCAAAGCGTTGAGCTCTCGCTCGTCGCCTTCATCGGCTTTCCTCTGGCGGCTTATCCAATCTACAAACTCGGACGCAAATTGCGCGCCCTCTCCTACAAAAACCAAGAAATGGCCGGGAAATTTAATACGCAAATGAGCGACACGCTGCAATATTCAAAATTAGTTAAAGCCTACGCCTGCGAGGATTTTGAGGTGAAGAGAATGGCAACAATCACCGAAGCTATTTTCAAAATGGGGAAAAAAATTTCGCGCATTTCTCTAATCGCCTCACCTTTTGTTGAAAGCTTGGCGGGCATTGGAATCGCTGCAGTGATTTGGTATGGAGGTCATCAAGTAATCACCGGCCAAACCACGCCAGGCGCGTTCTTTTCATTTTTTGGCGCGATGATGATGGCTTATCGACCACTAAAATCTTTATCGAACATGAATTCAGGAGTGCAGATGGGCCTAGCTGCGGCAACTCGTCTTTACACTCTTCTCGACGAAAAACCAACGATCGCTGACAACGCAAATTCAATCGAAATTAAAAATACCAAAGGCGATCTAGAATTCGAAAATGTGAAGTTCAGCTACATCGATGACAAGCTCGCGCTTAACGATATAAATCTAAAAATTCCTGCCGGAAAAACCGTGGCACTTGTTGGACATTCTGGCGGCGGAAAATCGACAATCATGAGCATGATTTTGCGTTTTTACGATCCGAATTCTGGGTTGATAAAACTAGATGGTCACAACCTTCGCGACCTCACTCTAAAATCATTGCGCCGATCAATGTCGGTGGTGAATCAAGAAGTGATGCTTTTTGACGACACAGTTCTCGAAAATATTCGCTACGGCAAAGAAGATGCGACTGAAGAAGAAATTATTAACGCCGCAAAAATGGCGGAGGCCGACGAATTCATCCAAGAACTTCCCGGGAAATATCATTCTCACGTTGGCCAAAATGGCATCCGTCTTTCGGGCGGACAACGTCAGCGTATCGCGATCGCCCGCGCCATTCTTTACAACGCACCAATTTTGCTTTTGGACGAAGCCACTTCCGCGCTCGATCCAATCTCGGAAAAATTAATCAAAGATGCTTTGGCGAAATTGATGAAAGGACGCACCTGTATCGTTATCGCGCACCGCCTCACTACCGTAATGCATGCCGATAAAATCGTAGTTATTGCCCATGGAAAAGTTGTTGAGGAAGGAACTCACAAAGAATTATTAGAGCGCAACGGGGCTTACGCGAATCTTTACCTAAAACAATTTGAGATTGCGCAGGATTTATGAGACTTGGCTTAAAATATTTGTTTTCGTGTTTGGTTCTTTTTGCTTGGTGCTTTGCTGCGCCTGTAAAAGCTAAAGAGGTTAAAGCTTGCCTGAATTCGCACTGCACAAAAATAGACAGCGACACTTTTGAAAAATCTAAAACAAAAAATACGCAGAAGAAAAAAACAGCTGAAAAAACCAAATCGAAATCAACAAAAAAGCCAAAAGAAGAAATAAAAAAAGTGACCGAAGAAGAAGTTAAAGAGGAGTCAGAAGAAGAAATAAAAAAGCCAGAAATACCACAGCCGAAAACTTCAAAAAAAACACCAATCTCACAAAAACTTTGGCAGGGAATTACCTCATCTGATTTAGAAATTCTGAAAAAAACCACGCTCGCCATCGAACATAAAAACTATGATGAAGCCTTGCGTCTCGCTAACGAAATGAAATCGCATCATGCAGATGATAAAAAATCATCCTTGGCTGAATCTTTGATCGATGTGATTTTTTGGAATAAATTCAGCGATAAAATCGATCCAAAAAAAGTTTCATTTAGCGATATTTCTCGATTCGCGATCGACAATCCATTTTATCCAAACATCGAGAATCTTCATAAAAATGTCGAGCGCGTGGCGATTGCGAATGAAATTCCTTACAATGCCTCTGAGCAATATTTTAAGAGCAATCCAGCCGAAACTAAGGACTCAAAAATCTATCTCCTTAATTCAAAAATTAGCGCACTTACTCGCGGAAAATTGAGCGAAGAAGAAAAAGAAAAAGAGCGTAAAATTATTCAGGAGCTGTTGGTTAAAATTTGGGTAAAAGAGAATTTTACCGCCTCAGAAGAGCAAAGTTTCTTAGAAAAATATCGTAACCAACTAAACGAGATTGATCACATTAATCGCATCAAAAGATTGCTTTGGGATAATAAATCCGAAGATGCGGAACGAATCATGGGTTTTGTCGAAGAAGATTACCAAAAACTATTCAGAGCTGTTAACGAACTTGAAAAAAACCCTCCAAAACATCTCGACAAATTATACCACTCCGTACCTTGGAAACTGCGCCTAGACGAACTCTTAACCCATCGAAGAATTCTTTGGTATCGAGCCAAAGATAAAATCGACGATGTGATCGATTTAATGCTCGACCTGCCAAAAGATTCACAATTTCCAGAAAAGTGGTGGAGTCTCCGTCGTCTTTACGGCCGCGAAATGATTAAGCAGAAAAAATATAAACAGGCTTACAAGCTGATTTCTGAACATAATCTACCAAAAAATTCTTCAGATTTCTGGGAGGCTGAATGGACTTCGGGTTGGATTGCGCTGCGCTTTTTAGATAAGCCAAAAGATGGATATTCTCACTTTGCCAACCTTTATCGTAACGTTTCTCAACCCGTCACTTTATCGCGCGCCGCTTACTGGCTAGGGATGGCAGCTGAGGCTTCTGGCAATAGAGATCAAGCAATTGAATGGTATAAAACTGGAACGAAATATCCGATTTTCTTTTACGGACAATTAGCAATTCATAAACATCGCGTCATTGATCCGCTTGGCGCGAAGAACGATATCATCTTGCCAAAAGATCCAGAAATAACTGCCGCTGATTTTAGCGAAATTTCAAAATCTCGTGCTGCGAGAGCCGCCTTCCTTCTCTCCGTAACTGGAGATAAATCTAGCTCTACGAAAATTTTTGAATGGATCGTAAATAATGCCAAGACGGACGGACAGATCTCCGTGATTATGCAACTAGTAAATGAAATTGGAGATCGCCAACTCGACGCCAGAATTTCTCGTATCGCCGCCAAAAGAAATGTCTTCTTCATCAAAGACAAATTCCAAATCGTGAAAGAGATATCAGATGACGAATATGCTCCTTTAGTGCATGCGATCGTTAAACAAGAAAGTGGTTTCGCACCTACGGCAGTAAGCCAAGTTGGTGCAATCGGATTTATGCAATTAATGCCAGGAACCGCAAAACTGGTCGCCAAAGAACTTGGGGTCAGTTACAATAAAACTAAACTTGCGACAGACATTCACTACAACGTTCGCCTTGGCTCATTCTACATCAAAAAATTGATCAATCGCTTCAATGGATCAGAAATGTTAGCGATCGCCGCTTACAACGCTGGACCTAACGCCGTACAGCGCTGGATCAATGAATTCTACGATCCGCGCCAAGAGCAAGACATCGATAAAGTGGTTGATTGGATTGAGCTCATCACCTATTCTGAAACCAGAAATTACGTGCAGCGCATCATGGAAAACTTGATCGTTTACAAATATTTGATGTCGCGATCCAACTACGATTCAGTTCAATAAATGACATACGACCATTTCAAAGATGAATGCGGAATTTTCGCGATTTTCGGATCTCCTGATGCCGCAGTTAATACCGCTCTCGGTCTTCACGCCTTGCAACATCGTGGTCAAGAAGCAGCAGGAATTGTCACGATGGACGGAGATATTCACAGCGCACATTTCGCTGATGGCTTGGTTGCAGATAATTTCACCTCTAGTCGTGTCGTGAAAAAACTCGAAGGAAGTTCAGCGATCGGCCATGTTCGTTACTCAACAGCTGGCAAAAAAAACGCACGAAATTTTCAGCCAATTTATGCCGAACTTAGTTTGGGATTTTTAGCACTCGCGCACAATGGAAACCTTACCAACGCTCAAACATTGCGTCGTCGCTTGATTAACAAAGGCGCGATTTTTCAATCGACGATGGATACTGAGGTCATCATTCACCTCATCGCACTTAGTCACAAAGCCACACTTCACGAAAAAATAATCGATGCCGTTTCGCAAATCGAAGGCGCGTTTTCACTCGTCATTATTCACAAAGATGGAATCATCGCGCTTCGCGATCCACATGGCGTAAGGCCACTTTCGCTTGGCAAACTTGGTGATGCTTGGGTTATCGCTTCCGAAACCTGCGCCTTCGATATTATCGGCGCGAAATTTGAGCGTGACATCAAACATGGCGAGATGATTTCGATCGACAAAAATAGCGTAAAATCTGCGACACCTTTCGCTCAACATTCGTCAAAATTCTGCATCTTCGAATATGTTTATTTCGCACGTCCCGACAGTATTGTTGAAGGCAAACCAGTTTACGAAATGCGCAAAAATATCGGCATCGAGCTCGCCCGCGAAATAAAAATTGATGCTGATGTGATCGTGCCAGTTCCTGATTCTGGAGTGCCGGCGGCGATTGGTTACGCGCTTGAATCAAAAATTCCTTTCGAGCTTGGCATCATCAGAAATCACTACGTTGGTCGCACTTTTATCGAGCCCACCGACAAAATTCGTCACTTCGGAGTTAAACTTAAACACAACGCCAATCTCGCTGTTGTAAAGGGCAAAAGAGTTGTGCTTGTCGATGACAGTTTGGTGCGCGGAACGACTTCGAAAAAAATTGTTCAACTAATTCGTGACGCCGGCGCGAAAGAAGTTCACATGCTTATCGCCTGCCCGCCGACAATATCTCCGTGCTTTTACGGCGTAGACACTCCTGACAAAAAAGATCTCGTTGCTTCACATCTTTCTTGCGAAGAAATCAGAAAAATGATCGGCGCTGATACGCTTTCTTACATCTCAATCGACGGTCTTTATCGCGCGATTACTCAGAGCAAACGCAATAATGAGAATGCGCAATATTGCGACGCTTGCTTCACTGACCAATATCCAATTCGCTTGACTGACAAAGTCGGCGAAGAGGCTCCTTTATTCGATAAATAATCATGGAACAGATTCTCGGAATTTTATTTGCTGGCGCTTTTGGCGCGATTTTTGGCTCTTACGCAACTTTATTTGCTTATCGCTTGCCGCGAGGCGAATCCTGCTTCGGACGCTACTTCGGCCAAAAATCCCGCTGCCCAAAATGTCATACGATAATTCGCACGCGCGATCTCATTCCTTTGCTCAACTGGATCTTCACGCTTGGCAAATGCAGCAAATGCCACGCAAAAATTCCGCGCACTCACCTTTTCATTGAATTCGCAACAACGGCGTTCTTCGTTTTATTCTACATAAAATTTTCCTTCTCGCAGGAATTCATGATTTACGCGCTTATTTCCGTTGGCGCTGTAATTCTCCTAGTGTGCGACTTCACTCACAAACATTTCCCTCAGCCAATTTTGATTTTTATTTTAATGATCAGTTTGGCAGGTCGCGTTTTGCATGATGGAAACGTAATTGACGTAATTTTTTCTGCTTCAATTGGCGTAATTTTTGCGACAATTTTTTATCAAGTTTTCTACAAAAAAACCGCCGGACTTTTTGCCACTCAGTCCCAATCTTTTGATTACACAAAATTCATTTTGATCAGCTCTGTTCAATTCGGCCTGCAGTCATTTTTACTCTATTTCTTCGCAGTGATGTTGATATTTACAACCCTCCTCATCTTAAAAATTCCAAACAAAAAAAATCGCGACAGCTTTGGTTATTCTTTGCTCGTGCCCTTCTTGTGGATGATGCTTTTCTACCCTTCATTTAACTAAATTTCTAAAACATGACGAACTTCTCTGACTACAAAGTAAAAGATATTTCATTGGCTGCTTGGGGCAGAAAAGAAATCACTCTCGCTGAAAATGAAATGCCGGGATTGATGTCACTGCGCAACGAATTCAAAACTTCTCAACCGCTTAAAGGCGCGAGAATCTTGGGCTGTCTTCACATGACAATCGAAACTGCTGTACTGATCGAAACCTTGACACACCTAGGTGCGGAAGTTCGCTGGTCTTCATGCAATATTTTTTCAACATCCGATCACGCTGCCGCTGCGATTGCTGAAGCGGGCATTCCCGTATTTGCTTGGAAGGGCGAAACCGAAGAAGAATATGACTGGTGCATTCGCCAAACAATTAACGGAAATCCGGATTGGAAACCGAACATGATTTTGGATGACGGCGGCGATTTAACGAAAATTGTACACGAAGAATATCCTGAAATTTTAGCCGCAATTAAAGGCGTTTCAGAAGAGACCACGACTGGCGTTGCAAGACTTTACCAAATGGAAAAAGAAGGTCGTCTAAAAGTTCCGGCAATCAATGTTAATGACGCGGTAACTAAATCAAAATTTGATAATCTTTACGGCTGCAAAGAAAGCGTAATCGATGGCGTAAAGCGCGCGACTGACGTGATGATCGCCGGAAAAATGGTAGTAATTTGCGGCTACGGAAACGTCGGCAAAGGATGCGCTGATGCCTTCAAATCACAAGGCGCGCGCGTTGTTGTAACTGAGATTGATCCGATCTGCGCCTTGCAAGCTGCAATGGCCGGATTTTCGATTTTACCAATCGAAGATGTCGTCTCTCAGGCTGATATTTTCATCACCACCACCGGCAACGTTGACATCATCACCATCGAACACATGCGCGCGATGAAAGATTGCGCGATTGTTGGAAATATTGGTCACTTCGACAACGAGATCCAAGTTGAAGCATTGAGAAATTTGAAATGGACCAACATCAAGCCGCAAGTTGATCAAATCACTTTTGCCGATGGAAAAAGAATCATCCTTCTTGCCGAAGGAAGATTACTGAACTTAGGCTGCGCAACTGGACACAGCGCTTTTGTAATGTCTGCGAGCTTTACCAATCAGGTGATGGCGCAAATCGAGCTGTGGAACAATCACAAAAAATATGAGAACAAAGTTTACATCTTGCCAAAAGAACTTGACGAAAAAGTTGCGCGTCTGCACTTGGATAAACTTGGAGCAAAACTTACTAAGCTAAATAAGAAGCAGGCGGACTATCTAAGTGTCCCCGTTGAAGGCCCCTTCAAGACCGAAAATTACAAATACTAAAATATGGAAAAGTTTCAAATCACCGATCAAGGCTATAAGAAATTTAAAGCCGAAATCGAAAATCTAAAAAATGTCGAAAGGCCCAATATCATCAAACAAATCGCCGCCGCGCGCGAACTTGGCGATTTAAAAGAAAATGCCGAATACCACACCGCAAAAGATCGCCAAGGCTTTATCGAAGCGCAAATCGCTGACTTTGAAGAAAAACTGTCACGAGTTGAAATTGTCGATGTCGCAAAAATTGTGAGCGATAAAATTCTTTTTGGCGCAACCGTAAAATTAGAAGATTTAGATAGCGGAAAAAAAATCACTTACAAAATCGTTAGTGAGTTCGAAGCAAATATCGATGACGGGCTAATATCAAGTGGATCACCAGTCGCGAGAGCTTTGCTTGGTAAAAAAGTTAATGATGAAGTCGAAGTAATAACTCCTGGCGGAATCATTAATTACGAAATTCTAGAAGTAGCCTTTGTCTAAAAATGAGGCAGTTTCTAGTTAGTAAAAAATCATACTAATTTTTTTTACAAAAATTATTTGACACCACAAAAAGGCCTATCTAGTTACCCGCCACCCGAAGTGCACGGTCTTCACTTAACTACTTCCTCAACTCTATTTAAACAAACTTGTTCACAAATATGAAAAAAACTTTTTCTTCAAAAAAATCAGCGTTTTCACTGATTGAGTTATCTATTGTATTGATAATTATCGGCTTGTTGATCGCTGGTGTAACTGGTGGTGCAAGTTTGATTAAAAGCTCGGAATTGCGCGCAGCAATTTCTGAAGCAAGAGGTTGGTCAACTGCTGTCAACGGCTTTTACAACCAATTCAACGCATTCCCAGGAGATTATATCAACCCACTTGGTGGTCAAAATGGCGGAGTTGGCAACGGAAACTCACAAATTAACGCTTACACGGTTCTGGCAAATCCTGGTGGAGATGCTTCTGCTGCCGCAAACTGCGTAACAGCTGGTGTTGCTGGTTCCGTTACAGGAACTTTCAGAGGATGTATGTATGAAGATAACGTAGCTTGGCACCAACTTAGATCTGCTGGTGTACTCGATACTAATACCGTTTCAGACCCTTCAACCGGACCATTTAATGCTACAACTACTTGGAGCGTAGCAGACAACGCAACATTTGGTACTACTAACCCAGGGTCAAAAATCAAATCCTCTGGATGGGTCTTTGATTACAATACGACATCTCTTCAAAACGTTGTTATTCTAACTGGTGCTATCACTACCGCTCCTGCAACTGTATCAGCCTATGCTGACGGAACTAGAACGACCGGAGCTATCGCACCAGCTGACGCCCTATCAATCGACACTAAAGTCGATGACGGAGTAGCAAATACTGGAAGAGTTCAAGCTGTTGAGCCATCAGGCAACACCTGCTTCACAACAACTAGATACGACACCGGTACTACTACCAAAACTTGCGCCCTTGCCTACCAAGTTGATCTTAACTCATAGTCTGAGCTAAAATCCTCTTAAGAAAAACCCCGCCATTCGAAAGAGTGGCGGGGTTTTTTATTGCTTAAAAATCCTCTTTAAAGACCTCTCGTCATTAACCGAAGAAATAAAAAAGGAGCTTATGAAAAGTGACCAAATTATTAATGCTTTGATCAACTTTTTAGTGCCGGTTATTTTTCTTTACGGATTTTTTTTTCTTGCTGGATTTTTTTCGGAGGGATTTTTTGCACTTATTTACTCAGCAACCCTTTTTTTAAGCGGCTTTGTAGTGCTTTCGGTTAAGTCTTCGGAGAGAAAAACAATTCCAATATCTTGGTTGGAATTTCTTTCCTTCTTTATTGTGCTGCTTTTGATATCTTACCTGACTTCTGTCTTGATGTTAATTACTAATCTCTTCTCAATTTAGCTGCTTCCACAAAGGCTTTAAAGATCTTTTTATCAGCCTCTGAAACTGAAAATTCTGGATGCCACTGCACACCCAAACAAAATGGATGACTGGGATTCTCAATCGCCTCAATAACACCATCCAAAGCATGTCCAGAAGCAATTAGTCCACCACCAACTCTTTTTGCCGCCTGATGGTGTGAGGAGTTAGTTTTGATTTTCTTTTCTCCGACAATTCCAAAAAGCTTCGAACCTTCTTCGATCTGCACTTCGTGGTAAGGAGTACAATAATTGCCAAATCCATCAGTGTGGCTTTGTTCGTGATCAATAAATTTTCCCTCGTCAAGAAGATGCTGAAATACCTTTCCGCCGTGTAAAACATTGATCAGTTGCATGCCATTGCAAATTCCAAAAAATGGCATTTCAGCCTTCAGAGCTCTTGATCCAATTTCAAATTCGAACTCCTCCCGAACATCATTTAACTTCACCTCTGGATGAATTTTTTCTTCGCCGTAACGCTTGGGATGAATATCAAAATACCCACCAACAATCATTAGTCCGTCAAGATTTTCTAAGTAAAAATCAATTAAGTCGTAGTCGTAGGTAAGTATTATTGCAGCGCCTCCGGCTTGATTGATCATCTCAACATAATTAGCGCGCAGAGCGTAATAATTTTTTGTTGAATAGCCGTTCGGGCAGCCATCTTTGTAATCAGGAACAATTCCGATTAGTGGGCGAGAATTCTTCATTTTAATTCTGAGAGTTTTCGATTGAAGATGCCAAGGCGGCGAGCCTTGCAATCAGTGAATAAACTTGATTTATCTCATTTTTTTCTAGACCAAGAATAAGCTCTTTTTCTTCTAAATTTCTTAAATCAAAAAAGTTAGCCCCGGCAGCATTGAGACTAATTTTTTCGTCACGCGTTTCGTTGGCACGAAAAAGATTTCCAACAACCTCTCCGTTGATCAAATAAATCATTGGCTCGGCGATTTTTCCGCTGATTTTGTCGTTAGTTTTAATGCCTTCCTGAATCATTACCTTTTGTGTCTGCACCGAGCCCTTAAGCATGTTCATCTTGTTGCGCTCTTTTTTATTTATTTCCAAAACTTCTTGTCCGGAAAAAACTGGCCAAACTGCGATTCCGTAGGTTCCATTGTCAGCTTTAATGTAGCAGTAAGGATCTTCGTCAATTCCGTATTCCGCGTATTTTTTGCGTAAATTCTCGATCAATTCGTCGACATATTTTGCTAATTCTTCAATTCCCTTTTTTTCCTTAAAATTGACGTCGTCACAAGAGCGATGCATTGAAGAAATTAGCCACGGATCAATTCCCAAAATCAACGCCAACTCTTCCGCTAACTGATTGTAAATCGTAAAGTGATTTGATTTTGTACGTAAGTGCCAACCCATTTTAAGTGGCGGCATTATTGGCGCCGTAGCATTTTTTAAAATTTCAGGAACTCCGTTCGTTAAATCATTATTCAGTACAATTAAGTCTGCATCTTCGCCTTCTTTTACAGCGTAAGCGGTGATCGAGCCGCCATTTTCTAGATCAAAAGCAACTTCATTTTCTACTTCAGGAATCAAAGTACCAATTTTCACTTCACGTTTTTCGGATAAAATTTCGTGAAGATTCTTAATATTTTGCCAGTAGCGCAAATTGCGCGTGTGGTTTTCTGGAATGATTAAAATCTTTTTTGCAGACGGAAAATTTTTTGTTAAAAATTCGTCGGTAATTTTTTTCGCCTCTGTTTTTGAATCCTCGGAAAGATTATTAAAACCAGCTGGGAAGCAATTGGTATCAACGGGCGCGATCTTTATTCCGCTGTGACGTAAATCGACGGAGTTGTAAAAAAGTGGTGGAGTTGCAGCGAATTTTTTTGTGAAAAAATCGGCAATAAGTTGGTGATTTTTTGCTATTTTTTTGGAGAGAATTTCAGTTATTTTGTGCATCTTCTTAACATTGATTGGCGCTAAAAATTAGACCTCAGAAACTATTCCACAACCCAACCAAGATTCCTCGAGCATCGTAAAAAGGCGCGTTGCCACTTAATCTTTTTACGTAACCAAATTGTAATGCCGTATCTTTGCTAACGTGATACATCAAAGAAAATGTAGCCATGTTGTTGGCATCTTTTGCAAAGTTAAAAGTTCCTAAATTTGAATTGCTGTTATTGCTCACATCAGCTCTACCAACCAAGTTCCAAGTGACGTTATCCTGAAATAAGAACGAAAAATCCTGATTCATTTTAAAACCTCCCCAAAAAGCAAATCGCGCCTCATCAAACGGGTTACTAAATCTTCTGCGGTAGGCAATTTCTGCGCGTGCAAAATAAGGAGTCTCATTGCGAGTAACCGTATTTATCAAGCGATCCGACATGTTGTAAGCAAACAAAAATCGCAATTCGTAATCAGGCTGCTGCTGCATCAATCCGAGATATTTATTTTCTCTGTAAACCCCCGGAAGCTTGAATGCGTTGTGAATTATAACACCAAGCTTCTCGTAACTAAAAATTTTGTAGCGATTGAAAAACTCGATCGAATTGATCGCGTAAGCATCGCGATAATTTACGCTTTTTGAATCCACCCTACTCACCTGAGTAATCGCCCCAACCGACATTTTATTCGACAAAGGCTTTTCCACAAAACTATTCACAACTTGCTTCTCTGTTTTATTGCCGAACGCCCTGCCGCCAAGGTCTGACACGCTATTAACCATCTGCAAATTATTCTCTGCGGCTAGAGATTTTTGAGCAAAAAACAGCAAAATAAAAAATAGCAGCGAGGATTTTTTCATTTTTTTAATGTTGATCTAACCCATGACTAGTGTGGCTTGGGAAGATTTTTTGCAAAATAAGGTGAGCAACAATTCCCGACAAAATTCCCGCAAGAAGATCGACTTTTAATGTGAAAAAAATCACCGAAATAATGACGACAAAATCCACTTTATCCCTCTTAAAAACTTGAAGAAAAAGTTTAAGATTAACCATGCCGAAACCAATAATTATCAGCATCCCCGCTAGTAAACAGGTAGGAATAAATTTTAGAAAATCACGAAAAATTGTAATCATTACGAGCAAGCAAATTCCGTGAAAAAAATTCGCCCACTTATTGGTCGCGCCATATTTCACATTCGCAGTGCTACGCACAATTTCAGCAATCATCGGTAACGCACCAACAAAACCGCAAATCAAGTTGCCAACGCCAACTCCGCGCAAATCTTTTTTCAAATCCGCGCGACGATTTTTTGGATCAATTTTATCAACAGCGATTGCCGACAAAACTGTCTCCAAACTGCCTACAGCAAAGATTGAGAAAGTAGCGAAGAAAAAATCTGCAGAAAAAAATCTCGTAAAATCCGGCAAAGAAAGTGCGCCACCTAAATCACTTGGGATATTGATGAAGGCGGTATTCACGTAGCTCGCCATTATCGAGCCGAGGGTGATCGCGATTAAATAAACGGGAACAAAGCGGAAAACGGAAAATTTCTCGAAGAATTTTTTCCAAAAAAAGATGAATAGAATCGCACCAAAACCAATCGAGAATGTTTCAATCTGCATGCCTCGAAATGCGTTTGGAATATGTGCGGCGAGCTCAATTAAGCCAACCTTCGGCGCCTTAATACCACACAAAACAAAAGTCTGTTTAATGATCACGATCAGGCCAATCGACATCATCATTCCACGGATAATACTCTCAGGAAATTTACGTAAAAATTCCGGCAATTTTGAGAAAGAAGTCGCGACCTGAAATAGAGCGGCGCAAACAATCGCCGCGAGCGTGTATTTGTAGCCAAGAAGAATGTTGCCTTGTCCAAGTTTTTCTACCGCATCCAAAATCACCACGATCATTCCAGCCGCTGGCCCGTTGATTGTAACGTGAGATCCGCTGATTTGCGAAACGAGAATTCCTCCAATAATCGCCGTAAAAATTCCCGACAAAACCGGAAATCCCGAAGCAATCGAAATGGCCACACAAAGAGGTAAAGCGATGAGAGAAACGAGCAAACCTGGAACGAAATTTCTAGACATCATAAAGTTGAAAAAAGTTGGTTAGATCGGAAATAAAAACACTAATCGAGATTGAGAGCAGAACTGCGAGAACAATAGCAGCGCGCATCGGGAGCGGTATCGAAGGCAACTTCATCTTCACTGCCGACTTACTAAAAAACGCCGCTTTGACGATCGGATAAATATAAAAAATATTAATAAGACTGCCGCTAATCAGAAAAATAAAAACAGCGTAATGATGCGTTTGAATGCCAGAAATTAGCATGTCGTCCTTGCCAAAAGATCCTGGTAAAAATGGTAGACCAATTATTGACGCACCACAAAAAGCAAGAAGCGCAATCCAGAATTTTAAATGCGGCGCAAGCCTCGCCGCATCAGATGTCCTCTGAACTCGATAGACTGTACCAAAAATTCCCGCGATGTAAAAGAGAGCAATTTTGCAGAATGAATGAGAGATGATGTGCAGCGTCGCGCCCATGATTGCCAAGGGCGTAGCAATCATGATCGAAGATAAAATGTAAGAAAGTTGGCTAATAGTTGAGTAAGCAAATCGCTTTTTAATGTCGGTAGTTTTCCAAGCTCGATAAGCAGCGTAAATCGCGGTGAAGCCGCACAAATAAAAGATCCAACCCCCAGTGAAAAAACTCGAAGTAAGATGCTGAATTTCTTTTAAACCAAAGATGTAAACGGCAATTTTAATCATCGCCACTGATCCAGATTTTACCGCCGCCACAGAATGTAAAAGAGCGCTAACCGGAGTTGGCGCAACTGTGGAACGACTAATCCAATTGTGAAAAGGCAGAACGCAATTCTTGGCAATTCCGAAAATAAAAAGAGCTAGCAGCAGGGCAGCAAAAGAATCGTGGGAAGTTAAGTAAGAATGTTTTTTGGAAACAAAATCGACATCTCCATTAAAATACCAAAGCAAGATAATCGCTGGCAAAAGCAATAAAAAAGAAGTGCCAATATGTGTGATTAGATAAAGTCGCAAAGCCTTCAAACTAACCTTACTCACGCGCTGAATAATTAGCGGAGCAGTGAATAAAATTAGCAGGGTGTAAAAGATAAAAAGAGTCCAGAGATCTGCGGCATAACCATTGCCAAGCACTGCAAATATTGAGAGCGAGAGGTATTTAAAAAAATCACCAATCTTGTAACGCTTGAGATTTAGATTGGTGTAAGAGCAGCAATAAAGGGAGGTAAGAAACCAAACAATGCTGACAAGAATCCCAAAGAAATAGGAATAAATGTCGCACATAAATTTGAGCTGGATGAAGCCAAAATCGATTGAATAAATTTTGTCAGAAATTGGTAACGAGATCGCAAGCTCAACAGCGATCACAGCAAGAAAACAGAGCAAGATGTCGTGCAACCTACTATATTTTTTAGCAAAAGCCGCACTGAAAAGCTCAATCAGTGGCAGAAGAATTAATAAAAAAAGATTCCAGCGCATCGGTGTTAAATTGATTAAAACACCGAGGAGAATTTTTACCGAGGATTAAAGTTTGATTAAGCTTAAAAAATTTTCTCCGCTCGATCGGAGTCGAAACCTCTAAAGCCTTATTCGCAAGCCCTCGACCGCGCCCTTAGGTTGTTTATTTCACTACCGTTGACGCCCTGTCATTGCGAGCGCAGCGCGGCAATCCACTCACCCAAAAACCACCTTCACCAAATTTTTCCCACCTTGCGATTCGAAGAAAATTTCACCCGAGTGCAAATTAACTATTTTCTTAGCAATCGACAATCCCAAACCACACCCACTCTGGTCTTGTGAATTTTTTGCACGGTAAAAATTGTCAAAAATTCTTGCGATTTCTTGCCTAGAAATTTCTTTACCAACATTGGTAATTCGCAAAATTTTTTCAGAAACTTCCACTTCGATTTCTGTATTTTCAAAGCCGTATTTAATCGCGTTGTCGAGTAAATTTTTGATTAGAATTTCGACGTAAAATTTATTCGCTTTGATCTCATTATTTTGATTTGCGCAGCGAAATTTAATTTTTTGATTTTGCTCACACCGTCCCAAAACCAGAGCCTGAGCTACTTTGGCGAGATCAAATTTCTCCTTAGGAAAATTTTTGTCGTCAACCTCTAGACGAGAAAGAGTCAAAAGTTGGTCAACTAAATGTACAGATCGGTCAACCCCAGCGAGCAAATCTTCTAAATATTCAGCATTTTTTTCCGGATGTTTGCTACTAGCCAAAAGCTGCGCCTGCAGCTTGATTGCAGCTAGTGGAGTGTTGAGTTCGTGCGCAGCGTAATTTGAAAATCTGCGCTCCGAATCCATTGATTCAGCAAGTCTAGTTAGTAGTGAATTAAATGATTTTAAAAATGGCTGCAGCTCCTTTGGAACTTGTGGATTTTTAAAGTGTTTTAAAGTTTTCCCGGAAATTTCTTCAATACGCAGAGCCAATAATTCCAAAGGCTTAAGCTCGCTTCTGACTGTTGAAAAAATAATAAAAAAAAGTGGAACAAAAAAAATGAAAAGCGGGACGAGTAGTGAAAAAATAATCTCACGAATCAGGTGATTTCTAATGCTGTTTTTTTCCAAAACTAAAATTCTGATCTGCGACTTCTCGTCAAAAAAAGAAAAACTCCGCCACTTTGTTCCGCCAACAAAAATGTCGTTAAAGCCTTCGTAATCTGGCTCGGTAAGTATTAAACTTTCTCCGGAATTGTAGATTATTTTACCCCCCTTCCAAGCTTGAGAATGAATTTTGTACTCAAATTGATTAAGGATTTTTTGCTGCAATTCCACATCCAAATTCGCACTGTGCTCAACAAAAGAATCGTGCTGCACCACGCCAAAAATTAGCTTTGCTGACTTGATTAAATCAGCATCGAGAACATCGCTAATTTCTTTTTTTGTGTTCAAAAAACTAGCTAGGTAAGTGGCAACAAGAGCTAGAAAAATAAGACCAGAAAGTTTGGCTATTAAGTTGGTTTTAATTGAGCGCCTCATCCTACTAAGTAACCAACTCCGCGAATATTTTTAATAAAATTCTGCCCAATTTTTTTGCGCAAATGGTGGATGTGAACCTCGATTGCATTGCTCTCAATCGCATTGTCCCAGCTGTAAAGAAGATTCTCTAAACGTGATTTAGAAACCACTTTACCAAGATTCTCCAAAAGAGTTTTGAGAATGGCGAATTCTTTTGGTGAAATTTCTAACAACATTCCCGCCTTACTAACCGAGTGCTTCGCGGGATTAAGCTCTAAGTCTTCGTAACTCAAAATTGGCGCAGCAATTCCTTTGCTTCTTCGCACTAATGAGCGGATTCGCGCAAGTAGCTCTGAAAGTTCGAATGGCTTTGCAAGGTAGTCGTCGGCACCAAAATCAAGACCTTCAATCTTCTGCGAAATGCTGCTGCGAGCGCTTAAAACAAGAACTGGAACAAGATTTTTTTCGGTGCGCAATTTTCTTAAAACCTCCAACCCAGATTTGTCGGGAAGGTTAATGTCGAGAATTACAATATCGAACGAAGCCGTAGCCAGAGCGCTTTCGCAGGACTCGCCGTCAGTTACTAAATCAACAACATTATTCTCATTCTCGAGAGCATTTTTGATTGCTTTGCCGAGCATTGGATCGTCTTCAACAACTAAAATTCGCATTCAAAAAACCTCTAAAAAAACTGAATTTTCGACTCGAGTCGAAAATCTTTGGGAAACACTCGCGCATCCAATGAAATCAATACTTAAGAGAGGCTTAAGTTTTGAGTAAAAAAATTAAAAAAGTTCCAGAATTTTCACCTAAAATTTTGCCGGTTAAGCGTGGTCGAAACCAAGAAATTTACGCGGAAATTTTTCTGTCTCTTTTTTTGATCCACCACAAACAAATCCCGGTAATTGAAAAAAGTAACGGAAGTAATCCGACAAGAAAAACTTCGACCTGCGAAAATAATCCAAGCACGGATCCCTCGTGAATTGCTTGCCAAATTTTGTTCGAATCTTTGGTTTTGAAATAAATTAAATAAATTCCAGTAACACTTGTGACGCTTAGAGGGATCAAGAACCAGATGCCGAAAGCTCCGTGTACACCTCGGTGAAATTGCCTGCCTTTTGCAGCAAATTTAAAAGTAAAAGCCTGACGTGAAAATTTTTGTTTTGGCCACCAAATCACCAACCCACTCACGCAGATAAAAGCCATTACGATTCCAAAAATTCCGACAATATTTTTACCGATTTCTCCTGGGATCAAAAGACTCGCGTGAAATTTTTTTACGATTCGAAAAAAGTTTTTGTCGGGATTTCTAACTTCTAAAACATCAAGCGAGACCGGATCCAACAAGACTTCGATCAATTCTTTTTTTTCACCATTTTTTCCAAAACGCAAAATTGCTGCGGCAGAAATTTTTACTGATTGCAGAACAAATTCCGGCGGCGCGATTTTTTTTCCGGCTTCAATTATTAAATTCTTCTCAACTTTTTCCCCTTCAGCGAGTTGGTAATTTTTACGCAAAATCGCGTCAGAAATTTCACGCTGAAAAACAAGAGTTGCGCCGGTAATGCCCTGTAAAATCAAGGGAATGCACAATATTAGCGCGAGATACAGGTGAAGTTTTTTAAGAATTTTTCTCATTTATTTAATCGCAAAAGAAGTCCCTGGATCCCCGCCTGCGCCGGGATGACGCGACATATTTGGAAACGAATTGCTAAGCTTGCGCAAGGACGACGCGCAAAGAAAATTGAGCGAAACTAAAAATCCGTAACCAAAGAAGCCCTAAATGCTCGCGGCGAGCCTGGGAGGATATTATTCGTACTGTGAGCGGTTTGGGTGTAGCCGCGGTCAAAAACATTTTCGACATTTAGCTGCACGCGCTGCTTTGGATTAATTTTGTAGTAAAGTGCCGCATCAAATCTGGTAAAACCTTTCAACCTTACAGAGTTAGTAGCATCGCCAAATTGAGAGGATTGGCTAATAATTCCAAGTCCACCCGACCAATCAGAAGTCAGATCGTATTTATTCCAAAGAGCAAAAACATTGTGCGGAACTAGCGCAACTTTTGCGCCAGCAGAATAGTTACTTGTGGCTTTGGTGACCGCGGCATCTTGGTAAGTGTAGCCAAAAATTGTTTGCCACTTGTCGGTTATTTTTCCGGTGGCGGCAAGCTCGAGTCCTCTAGTTTGCGATTGACCAGTTAAAACCAATTGTCCCGACCCGCTTGGATCACTGGCTGGAGTATTGCTGCGATTCATTTGAAAGAGAGCGGTCGAAAGATTTATTTTTGGATTCACATCCCACTTCATACCAACTTCGTAGTTCTGAATTTCTTCAGGCTTTAGGGATTTTGTCGTAACAGAAAGACTGTCAAACTGATCTCCAGCACTTGGCTGGTAAGTGACTCCGTAACTACCGTAAAGCGAAAGGGATTTTTGTGGCTTGATCACTAAAGCTGCGCGTGGCGAAACCAATGTGTCTACGCGCTCAAAATTTAAATTATTTTTGCGGTCTTTTAGCTTGGTCTCAAAGCGATCAATGCGCAATCCGCCGGTTAATTCGAGATATTCGTTAAACTTGACTTGATCTTGAGCGTAAGCACCAAGAACGCTTACATTCGATTTATTGTAAGTGCTTAAAGTACTGTAAGTGACAGAGTCATAACTGGTTGGATTATTTAGCGAAACTGTTGAGCTAGAAGTTCCGGTACTTCCAAAAATCCCACTCCACCTAACTTTTGAAGAATTTTGCGAAGTGATTTCGGTGCCAAACAAAGCTGTGTGCTTGACTGATCCGGTAGTGAATTTTTTGGTTAAATCGGTTTGGTTAGTAAAATTATCGCGATTGGTTTGAGCTTGGTAAGCAGAGAGGCTTAAGGTGTCTCCACTGATTACACCTGGAACAACGTTGCGATAAAATTTGTGATTTTTGGTGTAACGCACGTGGTTTTTGAGCTGCAATGTCGCGTCAAAATCGTGAGTAATAATGCCGTAGAAAGAATTTATTTTTGTGTTCGACACATTTTCGTTTGGATTGCCAAAGAAGGTCGAGGCGTTGGTTTTGTAGGGCGCGCCATTTTGCGAAGGAATGCCACGATCAATCGTGCGCGCGTCGTCAAAATGTTCGTAGCCAACTTGCAACTTAGTGTCGTCGCTTAAATCAACAGTTGTGGTTGGATTAAAGCCGTAGCGCTCGAAGCCAACGGAGTCGCGGTAAGATCCAGATTTTTGGTACATTGTGTTGAGGCGCAGCGAAAATTTTTCATTCACGCGATCGCCCAAATCAACTTCTGCACGACGATTTTCGAACGAGCCACCAGTGAGCACCAATCGGCGTTTTTGTGTGCCGTCAGCAGTTTTAGAAATACGATTAATCACCCCGCCCGGACTACCGCGACCAAAGGCCATCGCGTTTGGTCCTTTTAGAAATTCGATGCTTTCAGTGTTGTAAAAATCACGAATGTATTCGGCATCGTCACGCGCGCCGTCGATGAAAAAGTTAGAAGTTGTTCCAACACCGCTTCCATTGGTCATGCCGCGAATAGTTACTTGATCGCGATGGCCTTCGCCCATTTGCACACTTACCCCTGGAACGTAGCGCGCTGCCTCTTCCATTTTGGTAATATTTTGGTCGCGAATTTGCTCTTGCGTCACCACCGAAATTGACTGCGGAGTGTCGAGCAAAGGCGCGCTTATCCTCATTGAGCTGCTGCTTGATTCGCTCTTGTACCCCTCTTTTGCATCAGCCGTAACCACAACGGACGGGAGTGTTGTTGGTTTTGATTTCACTTCTTTCGCCTGAACCTGATTTGCCAAGAGCGAGAGGGAAATTAGCGAGAATAAAATTTTGCCGTTGCGCATGTTTTTTAGGTTTTGATTTATTAAAAAATTTCTCCGACTTGCTGGATCCCCGCCTACGCGGGGATGACATTTTTCTAAAGGAGCGGAGCCCCTTAAGAAAAATGTCACTTCGGCTCCGTAATGAAGCCGATATTCGAGAGTCCAACGCGCTGTAAGTCTGCAAGCACATGACTCACTTTTCCGTAATTAACATTTACGTCAGCGCGCAGGTGAATTTGTTGTTTTGGATTTTCTTTCGCTAAAATTTTTAACTGCGCTTGAAGTGCGCTGGCACTGACTTCGTCGTCATTCAAAAAATATTTTCCGTCAGCACTTACAGAAATAGTTACCGCCTTTTCTTCACTAACTTGCGCCGCACTTTCTGCCGGCAAATCAAGTTTGATCGCGCTGTTCAACATCGGCGCGGTGACTAAAAAAATCACCAACAGCACCAGCATCACGTCAACCAGGGGCGTCATGTTTATTTCGGAAAGTGGGGCTTGGAGCTCTTCGCGCTCGAAATTACTTTGCATCGTTTGAGAGGTAGACGGTGAGCTGCTCGGCAACGTGGCGAAGATCTTGTACCAAAAGACGATTGAGGCGAACGAATGTGTTGTAAGCCAAAACCGCTGGAATCGCAGCAAATAAGCCAATCGCGGTTGCAACCAAGGCTTCGCCCATTGGACCGGCAACGGTCGCCAGACCAGCATTTCCTTGGGCAGAAATATTTTGTAGAGAATTGTAAATCCCCCAAACCGTGCCGAATAATCCAATGAATGGCGCCGAACTTCCGACTGAGGCAAGAATCGTCAAACCCTTGTCAAGCCAAGAGCGCGTTTCGTCCAGCACTTGCAGCAAATGCATTGTGAGAATTTCTTTTTTCGCTTCGTGTCCGGAATATTGCGGCAAAACTTTTTCTAAATTTTTTACTTCGGCGATCAAAAAATTCACCGCACCGTCAACTGTTTTGAGATTTTCTCTAACCGGCCAATTCTGAATCTTGACGTGCTCAACGTAGAATTTTTTGTAGGCCAAACGCTCGCGGCGCAGCAACATTCCTTTCCAGAAAATGATGTACCAACTGACGAAGGACATTGCGATTAGCAGCACAAAAACCGCGATTAGAACTGCGTTGCCTTGAGCAAAAGCGTGAAAGAAATCCATTTTTTGTATTTGTTTAACACCCTCTCACTTCACTTTGTCATCCCCGCGAAGGCGGGGGTGACAAAGCAAGGCGTGAGAATGGTGACGAGTTTAGATAATTTTAAATTCAACCGGCACAATAACCGAAGCCTCTACCGACTCTCCGCGACTGCGCGCCGGAATAAACTTCCACTGCTTCACCGCATCAAGCGCCGCTAAATCTAAATCTTGCGAACCGCTTGAGTGAGAAATTTCAACTAGGGCGGGAGTGCCGTCAATCTTGACCAAAACACTTAATAAAACTTTTCCCTGAATGCCTTTGCGCTTGGCGTTTGCTGGGTAGTAAGGAGCAGGATTGTTCAAATAATTTGCGTTAAAAACTGGCTCACTTTCTGCGGAACGAGTTGCAATCGCGTTTGGATCTACTCTGCCAGAAGTCTCTTTGCCGGCGACTTCAACTTCTTTGCCTTCAGACTTTTCTTTTTTGCTCAATTTTTGTTTGAGCGCATTTTCACGCTCAGAATTTAGTGCGAATTTTTCGTGAGAAGAGTTTTCATTCTTTTTTTCACTAGCCGAAGGCGCAACAAAACTTACTTGAATTGTTTGTTGATTAATAACGACGGGATCAGACGGCATAAGCGACCAGGCGGCCAATCCTCCGTGCACAAAAGCGGCAGCAACAAAAGCGGCAATGTGAGATTTTTTGTAACTCGAAATGATCATTTTAATTAAATTTTTAACTTGCGGGCTGGTGAGAATAGTTATCACTAAGAATTGATAGTCAATATCAAAATCTATTGGTGAGCGATTCTTGTTTGTGGATTCAGTTGAAAAAAATCTTGTAGATCCCCCGTCGCTTTTTTTAAAAAAGTTTTCAAGCAACCACCCGATTCAAACAATTCAAAAATATGTCTAAAAATCTCGATCCCCAGTTCTTCGACAAAATGCGAGCTGATATGGCGGGTATGCTCGTCCCGGATCCGAAACTGGCAATTGCGCAGCCAGGAGAAATAAATCCAAAATTAATCTACATCGCCGAAAGTGATCACGCCGATGCGGCTTACGGATCACTAGCCGAACAGTTAATCAAAGAACATCGGGAGCTTGGATTAGAGGTTCAGACATTTTCTGAATTTTCTAGTCAGGCTGAAAAAATCCGGACACAAGGCGAGCTCAAAAACAAAACCGACGAAGAGTCATTCAAAGCAACTTCCGATTTTTTAAGTCCGCCCATTTTAACCGAGATGGGATCTCTGCAAGAAAGAGAAAATGCCAAAGATCGAATTTTTGAAAAACTAAAAGGCTTGAGGCCAAGCGAGCTTAAGGAGCTTGACTTGGATCAGTATATCGATTCTCCAGAATTACGAAAATTATTCGCCGAAGAGCTCGAAGAAAAAATCGAAAATGGAGACGAAAGACTCGAAAATAAAAGGGATTTTTTGTGGTGGATCGGCGGATTTTATGCCGCGGCAACTCACGCGAAAATGGCCAACGACGTGAGACAATCGCTCAACCCCGAAACTGATGTTGTAATTATCATCGCCGGCAGTCCGCATATTCCCTGCCTTGGCGCGTTGCTCGAAGATGATTTTCCAAATTCCGAAACATTCGTAATTACCAAACCAAGCGGGCAAATCCTCTTTCCTTTGGTCTTGAGCGATTCAACGCCAGAGGCACTTTCCGCGGTTGGTGAGGTAGTTGGATTTGAAATAAATGAAGAAAATAAAGCCTTGCTACCTAGCAGGCTTTTTGCCTCGAGATTAGGAAGTGAAATCAATCCAGAGCGAATTCAGGCGCAATCGCTCGCAAAGAAATTAGTCGAAAATGCAATTTCGACAGCGACAGAATCTTGGGTCAAAAAAATTTCTGCCCAAAAAAACTCGTCCGAAATTATTAGGTAAAAGAACCCCCGCAGTCATGCTGAGCCTGTCGAAGCATGATCCAAGACCGCAGCCATAATCATGCTTCGACAGGCTCAGCATGACATTAAATATTTTTTAGCAGAAATGAACCCAGAGCAAATTCAGTGGAAATATTTTTACAAAAATCCTGACGGTTCGACGACTGCCAGCTACGAAGAGCCCGGAACTTCTTCGAAAAAAATCGCCCCACTTCTTCTCAATCTTGGGTGCGGACCGAAAGAAAATTATCACAATGCTTTTCAAAAACTTGTGGCTGAAGGGCTTTGCATCTGCGTTCCATGAGAGCCGCGAGAAGATTTGAAAAAAATTGGCGCTAGAAATTTTGCAGCCGGCGAAAAAATTTCTGACGAATGGTTGAGTGATTTAAGTTTTAAAAAATCTTCTAATGGGAAGATATGCCGAGCTTGGACTGCTTGATCGAATAGAATATTTAGAGCTTGACGACATAACGACGGGAAGCGGATGTCCACAAAGAAATGGGAAAATCGACGTCGAATTGTTTGAGCCAAAACATAAAATGGAAATCTTGCGCAGAGCCGGCATCGATACGAAATCTGTTGATGAAGATGTCTTTTATTCCGAGCAGGCGGAGGTGATCGATGGACTTTTTAATGAGACAGGAAATCAAGAAATAATCTCCGCAGAAATCGCTAAACTTAATCAAGCGCTCAGAGCCCAGCAGGCTGGAATTATCACGGTTGCGGATAAATATCGAATTCCTCTGCTTGCTTCAGAAGGCAAAAGATCGGGGCATAATGGAGTTGTTTTGGTGGAGCCTTGCGGGAGTCCAAATCGAATTATTGTCGATGAAGAAGGTAAGGTGATCAGAATTACGGCGGTCGATGCAATTGACCCACCACAACAGCCGGAACCTTTGCGATTCCTGGCTGAACGAGCGTCAAAAGAATCAGAAAAACCCGCGACTGATTTTTGCGAAATGCGCCTGGAGCCAATTAACGAGAGAGCGCAGTCGATGGATTTTAGCGAGGCAAGATCTGCATCTGGCGGAGAAATCGATTTGGTGATGCGAAGCGGAGCGAGTCCGGACAAGGGTTTGTTGCTAATCAATAAATCAGAAGCTGATTGGGTAAGTTTAAGAAATCTCGAAAGTCTGTGGATTAGAGGGATGCTTGGCCAAAGCGCCGCCATTGATGGCGCTGAAATGCCGTTTGTAGTTTTTGCCAATGATGGTGACTCGAAAGTAATGGATCGAAAATTTTTAGATAATCAGCGCGACTTGATCGAAAAATTTTCTCGTCAGCATGAAATCGCCACGCCGATTTTCTTCGCTCCAGATCTATTGCGCGATACGCCAGATCTGATTGGGAGCGCATCTGTTTTTCGTGATGAACAAGTCGAAAAAGTGCAATCGCTCGCAAAAGAATTAGTCGAAAACGCAATTTCGAAGGCTACAGAATCTTGGGTTGAAAGAATCGCGCCCTCAAGAGCTGGAAATGACTTCAAGATTACGAGATAAATGAGTCAGATAATTTGATTTTAGATTTTCGCCCCTAAGAAGCGCGGCATGAAAATTTCCAATTATCAAATCGAGCCTTACATCCAAAAAATCGCCGGAGAAAAAATTGCCGGCTGTTTGCTATTTGGGCCGGAGGCCGCACTGATCAATTATCGCTTCAATCTGATCGCAAAAAAAATTTCGCCTGATTTATCTGATCCGTTTTTGGTAGCGAATATTAGTAAGGAAAAATTAGTCGAAGATAAGGCGATTTTGGCGGATGAGTTTTTTTCTTACTCGATGCTCGGCGGCAGAAAATTAATTTTGATTCGCGATTCTGACATTCAGGCCGGCATCGCTTTGAAGATGGTTTTTTCTGATCAAGATTTCGCAAAAAAGAGTGATAATTTTATTTTAATACAAGCTGGCGACCTCGATAAATCGTCGACTCTACGCAAATTATGCGAGGAAAATCCACACTTCGCTGCAATCGCCTGTTATGAAGATGACGAACGCGTGATAAAAAAATTCATCGCCGACGAACTCCTGCGCCACAATGTTAAATTCAATTTAGACGTCACCTTAACTCTTTACGAAAAATTTGGGAAAAATCGCCAAATTATTTTAAGTGAGCTCGAAAAAATTTTAGCTTTTCTGGGTGAAGAAAAAAATCTTACTGTCGATCTAATCCAAAAGCTGACTGCTTCCGAGGCGGAAATTTCTACTGACGAATTTATCAGTAATTTCGTCACACAAAAATTCGACTTAGCCCTACTTAGCTCAGAAAGACTCTTTCGCGAAGGTTTCGAGGCGGTCACTCTTGTGCGCTTTCTGTCGAATTATTTACAAAAACTTTATCAAGCCCGAGTCGAAATTGAGATTGGCGGATCTTCATTTGATGATGCGATAAAAAATCAGCGCCTATTTTTCAAAGCTGAAGCGGGTTTTCGGTTGGCGTTAAAAAACCTGACTAAAGATTTTCTAATCAAAAATTTGTCCGCATTGCAGGATTTAGAGGTTAAAATAAAATCTGGATCAATGTCGCCAAGACTCTTATTTACAAGATTTATGCAGGAATTTTTGCTGTAACTTTAGAGACTCTAAAAAAAGTTCTTTGTCTACTTGACAACAAAAATCTGGTTCGTACGTTGCGCCCCCTCTTTTGGTTTAGAGATCTGGATTAGTGCCCTTAATTGACGGCGATTCTTTATTTTCAGAATGTTATTTCAAAATCGTAAATAGTCGCGTTTTATGCTTTTGCCTGGAAGAAATTTCAGATAGAGCTGGAACGAGAATCAAATTTTATAAGAAAAATAAAGGCGGTAGTTTCGCTTGCGAAAACTATCGCTTAAAGTCACGTAAGTGCACTTTGAGTGATTAGCTATTTTCATATTCTCAAATTTGAGAGTTTGATCCTAGCTCAGAACGAACGCTGGCGGTATGCTTAACACATGCAAGTCGAACGGGTGTAGCAATACATCAGTGGCAAACGGGTGAGGAATATAGAGGAATCTCCCCAACAGTAAGGAATAACTCTGAGAAATCAGTGCTAATGCCATATATTACCCTCCGGGGGAAAGATTTATCGCTGTTGGATGAGCCTCTATCGGATTAGCTAGTTGGTAGGGTAATGGCCTACCAAGGCGATGATCCGTAGCTGGTCTGAGAGGATGATCAGCCACACTGGAACTGAGACACGGTCCAGACTCCTACGGGAGGCAGCAGTGGGGAATATTGGACAATGGGCG
>JAGWWH010000023.1 GCA_018970485.1 Pseudomonadota bacterium
TTTTTTACAAAGATTCTCGCCGCGGCGGCAAGTTTTGGTTTGGGTCAAATCCGCTTGGCTCTAAGCTCTTCAGCTCAACTCGATTTTTACCACTTCAAAACTACAGATCCCCAAGTGAGTCCGCCGCCTAGAGCCTCAAGGACTACGACATCTCCATCTTTTATTCTTTTTTGTGAGTTTGCTTGATCTAGAGCGAGCGGAATCGAGGCGGCTGAAGTGTTGGCGTGTTTTTGTACGGTGATGATAGTTTTTTCTTCCGGTAGTTCAAGACGAGTCGCAACCGCGTTTAAGATGCGCAGATTTGCTTGATGAGGCACAAGAAGATCGATGTCTTTTGTGGTGAGTTCAGCTTTGGCTAGCGTGGCGATAACGGACTTTACCATCTTGTCGACCGCGTGTTTAAAAACTTCTTTTCCGGCCATCTCGATGAAACCAGATTTTTGGTTTGAGGCAGGTCCACCGCTGGTTTTAAGGATGTCGTTTAGAGTGCCATCGGAATATAAACTGCTGGCGATGATGCCGCGATTCTTTTCCTCAGTTGCTTGCAGAACTACTGCGCCAGCACCGTCGCCAAAGAGAACGCAGGTGTTGCGATCGGTCCAATCAACGATGCTTGAAAGCTTGTCAGCGCCGATAACGAGAGCGTTTTTTACTTGGCCAGATTTGATGAAGTTATCTGCGGTTGTGAGGGCGAAAACGAAGCCGGAACAAACCGCTTGGACATCAAAAGCAAAAGCCACTTTCGCGCCGATTTTGGCTTGAACAGTTGTGGCAGTGGCGGGGAAGGTGAGGTCTGGAGTGGTTGTGGCGACGATGATCATGTCGATCTCTTCAGGCTTTAAGCCGGAATTCGCGATCGCTCTTTTTGCGGCTTCAGCGGCGAGATCGGAAGTTAACTCGTCCTCGGCGGCGATGTGGCGTTGCTCGATTCCTGTGCGCTCGAGGATCCACTCGTTGGAGGTATCGACAGTTTTTGCGAGATCTGAGTTGGTGACGATTTTTTGCGGAAGATATGAACCGGTGGCGATGATTTTACTGTTGAGCATGATGATTTCCTTTTTTCAGCTCGAGAATGATTTGCTCGTTAACTTTATTTTCGACTAAAGAGATCGCGACTTTGATCGCGTTTGAAAAGGAAAGGGCATCAGCGCTGCCGTGACTTTTAACTACAACACCGCTGAGTCCAACTAGCATGGCTCCGTTGTGTAGGCGAGGATCGACAGCTTTGATCGATTTTGAAAGAGAGGCGCTGG
The DNA here is from genome assembly GCA_018970485.1 of Pseudomonadota bacterium. Lineage (GTDB taxonomy): Bacteria > Pseudomonadota > Alphaproteobacteria > Rickettsiales > UBA1997 > UBA2645. The sequence goes on from JAGWWH010000023.1 coordinate 1,254, forward strand.
CGAGTAAGTATCCTAACTTTGACCAGATTGATGCGGAAAATCCTTCTTTAACAAGACCAGAAACCATCTTAGCCATGCCTTCGATTGACTTGAGAGCGATGTTTCCGGTGAAGCCATCAGTTACTACAACATCAACAGTTCCAGCGGCGATATCGTCACCTTCGACATATCCATAAAACTGATCTTTTAGCGCGCTGTTGCGAAGCATCTCGGCGACGTTGCGAACATCTTCGTGACCTTTCAACTCTTCAGATCCGACGTTGAGAACGCCGATGGTTGGTTTGTCGATTTTTCTTACGGCACGAGCAAAAGCTGAGCCCATGATCGCAAACTGAAACAAAACTTCTGCGCTGCACTCAACGTTGGCGCCCATATCGAGGAATACGGTTCCTTGTTTTTTCTTGTTTGGGATTGAAGTGACGATCGCGGGACGATCTATCGAAGGCAGTGGGCGCAGAATAACTTTAGCGATCGCCATCAAAGCGCCAGTGTTGCCGGCAGAGATGATGACATCGGCTTTACCATCCTTTACTGCGTCGATGGCTAAGCGCATGCTGGAGTTGGTGCCTCGGCGTAACGCGATCGATGGTTTTTCGTCAGAAGAAATAAACTCATCGGTGTGAATCAAGTCGTAGCGACCTTTGAGATATCTGCAGTGGTTGGTGATCGGAGTGATTTTTTTTGAATCGCCGAAAAACAAAAAATGTACATCAAAATTGCTTTGGGCGATTCGATCAGCTCCCTCGATGACGATCTGGGGAGCTCTGTCACCCCCCATGCAGTCTAGTGCGATTGTGATTTTTTTAGTCACTTTTTGTTAACTACTCTTCTTGAGAAGGTTTTTCCTTTTTTTTGCGATCAACTACTTTTTTTCCTTTGTAGTAGCCATCAACTGAGATGTGGTGAGGAAGTTTAAATTCGCCGGTAGTTTTGTCGGTTGTTACGTTTGGAAAATCAGCTTTAAAAGTGCCGTTGCTACCTCTTCTCATACCACTGCGTGAGATCGATTTTTTCTTCTTGGGAACTGCCATTGTTACTTAGTTTTGAGTTGGTTAAAAAAGGGGCGGCAAGGTAGGAACGACTTAACTAAAAACAATGAAAAAAAAATTAGGAATAATTTCTCTTTTTATTCTGACCTCTTGCTTCCCAAGGCTAGAGAAGCATGGATACATGTTCGATATGTCTGATCATGAATTGGTGCAAGATGGAGTAACTAGCAAGGATAGACTTTTTAAGTTGATGGGATCCCCAACTTTGCTAGTAGATTCTGATGAGGAAGAGGTTTGGATTTATTACTCAGAGAGCGTCAAACACTTTCTTTTTTTTCAACCCAAAGTTGTTGAGCGCAAAATTTTAGCTCTAAATTTTGATGATAAGAGCGTCGTTAAAGAGATGCGAATAATCGATTTGGAAGACGAGTCTAAAGACATGAAGTTTGTCAGCAAATACACAAAAGTAGAAGACCACAAAAGTGAGGGATTCTTCAAATCATTTTTTGGGAATGTTGGTCAACTTAAAGCGCAGTAGCAAAATTTGTATTTTAATGCTTTTAATCAGCTCTTGCTCGATGAAGAAAAAAGCGCTTATGCATACAGAAATATCCTGCTTAGGCAAGCCAGCAGTGCTTGTTAGATACACATATTTGGAGGAGGTGAAGGCTTCGATTAAAAAAAACTATCTTAACAAGCAGAGGCTCAAAACAACCGAGGATTACAGCGTGATCTACGCTTCTGGAGGTCGTTCTGTTAAGATACAGGGAGTCTCTCCCGAGAAGATCTTGGAATGTTCTTTGCGCGAGATTCCAGTATTGAGGCCGGATAAAAATATCGTCAAATACACCGATTACTAATCGCAACCTTCTAAACTAGTCTCCAACTGTCTTTGTTGGTAAAAATTTCGTGGAGAATTTTGTTGTTGATGCTGTGACCAACTTTTGAAGCTGTGAAATGCCCGATTATTTGATGTCCTGCGAGATACATATCGCCTAAAAAATCGAGAGTTTTGTGACGAACAAATTCATCTTTGTAGCGCAATCCTTCTTCGTTAAGAACCCCTTCATCACTAACAACTATGGCGTTTTTCAGCGATCCACCCTTGGCCAAGCCGATTTTGTGCATATTTTCGATTTCATGTTGGAAGCAGAAAGTACGAGCGCGGCTAATATCGTTTTTGAAAGAAGTTGTACTGGTGCGATAATCAAATTTCTGTTCCAAGATGTGCTTGTGATCGAAGTCTACGCTTAGATTTAAAGAAAATTCTGATGCTGGCACGATTTCGATAAACTTATCTTTTTCTTCAACGCGAATTGATTTGGTGATTTCGATGAAGCGTCTCTGCTCTTGCTGAATGTTGATCCCAGCGCATTCGATTAAAAATATGAAAGGAGCGGATGAGCCATCCATGATTGGAATTTCTTCGCTGTTTAATTCGATGATTAGGTTGTCGATTCCTGCTCCCCAAATCGCTGCCATCAGATGCTCAATCGTTGCTACTTTGGCGCCGAATTCATTAGAGATTGTAGTGCCGAGATTAGTTGTGACTACGTTGTTATAGAGCGCCTTAACTTCGTTCTTGCCATTTTCTAGGTCGGTTCGGCGAAAAATTATTCCACTGTCGCAAGGCGCTGGAATTAGCTTCATCGTTACATTAGAGCCGGAATGTAGCCCGATAGAATTACAACTGATTTTACTGTTTATGGTCTTCTGAGAGATGTTGAGCATTTTCTATTTTTTGAATTTATTTATGATGAGCTCTTAGACCATGGCCATCTAGCGCCAGATTTGCCATTGATCACCACAGTATTCGCGATCATGTCATAAGCAGTAACTTTAGTTTTTGTGAAGATCTGAATTTGCACCCACATCACAAAAACTATGCTAAGAAAAATATTAAAGTTAGATGAGGATATGGCCTGATAAAGATTGATCTCGTAATGAATTTGATAGGAGAGGAGATAAAATAAAAATACGAAAGGTAGCGTTGAAAGAATGTAATGAAGCAAGCCGCGACCAAAGGTAATAGGCAGATCATTTTTTCTCAAAATCATGATTTTCATCATGCGTTTTCCGATAGTTCCGTGCCAAGCAGAAGAGTTGAGGTAGGAGTGATAAATCATGCCTATGGCGATGATGAGGCTGTAAAAAATCAACATGTAGTAAAAGATCTGGTGATGAAGGATGAAGTTTAGATGTTCTGGTACGTTTTTCGGGGTCTCGGTACCGAACTCGTTTTTGAAATCAGTAAGAAATTCAATCATTTTATTATTCAGCCAAAGTGAGCCAATTATTTGAGCAACAAAGGCGCGTAAAAATAAAGTAATCCAAACATCAATCATCGCCGCTGCGCCACGTCTGAAGGTGTTGCTGTATTTTTTATCAGTGCCGAAAAGTAGAGTGTTAATGCTCATAGCCGAGTTGAGTAATCTTAATTTTTTTGCCTTTTTGGTAGAGGGAAATCTTGTGTTTCTTGGCCTCAGTAAATTTTCCGATACAGCTTAAATCAAGCTTGATCTCCTTGGCTAAGGCAGAAATCTTTTTCTGATTTTTTGGATTGGTAGAAAAAATTAATTCATAGTCATCGCCCGCAGATATTAGCTCCAGAGGATTTTCAGAATTTTTGGAAAAGGGAATTTTCTCTAAATTAATTTCGGCAGATAAATTTGAAGCTTCGCACAAATGTTGCAGATCAGCGAGTAATCCGTCGGAAACATCAATCGCGCATTTTGCTAAATTTTTAGTGAGTAATTTTTCTCCAAGTTTGATGCGAGGAGTTGGAAAAAAATGACGATCTAAAAAATATTTTGAGAGCTTTTGAGTTCTACCTAGAAAGGCGTCACCGATTGTGCCGGAGACATAAATCAAATCGCCATTTTTAGCTGAATTGCGAGACAAAACTTTACCGTTTTTTGCTTTGCCAAAAATAGTTACAGAGAAGAAAAGTTTTTCCGATGTAACGGTGTCTCCACCAATCAAATAAAGACCAAATTCGCTTTGAACTGACTTTAATCCGCGCGCAAAATCACGCAGAAATTTTTCATCGGTATTTTTATTTTTAGAAAATCCAAGCATGTAGTAGAGCGGAGTGGCGCCAGCTGATGCAAGGTCAGAAAGGTTGGTACGTAAAAGTTTTGAAGCGATTTTAAATCCACCATCGGCGCGCAAAAAATGCACATCTTCGACGAACATGTCTTTACTAATCACCAAATCAGAGATCTGCGCGACGTCATCCTCAAGGCCGCGTGCAGCCTTTTGATTTTCAGCCAGAGGCTTAAAAAATTTTTTGATTAGTTGAAATTCCTTCACAAACAAAAAAGCCTCGACTTCAGATAAAACGAGAAGTCGAGGCCGCAGTAGTAAATTATTTTATTTCTGATCCGCCGTGTTTTTTGACTTTGGCTTTCTTCTCTTTTTTCTCTTTTTTCTCAGCCTTTACTGGTTTTTCAGGAGCTACTTCAGCTTTGGTTGAAGAATATTTGTTGGCAGAAGTTTCTGATTTATTTGATCCAGATTTTGTGCAAGAAGTTGCAAAAGTAAGGGCAACTAGACAGACAATTAATTTTTTCATTTCGTATTAAATAAGTATTGTTGGATGGCTCTCAAATGGCGATTTTAGAGAGCGCGGCAAGTTATGAAAGAGTTTTGACTTGTCAATTATTCTGCTAGAAAACCAATCGCATCAACACGAATAACAAAACTTAAAAAATTCCAAAATGATCAAAAAAGAATTTATCAACAGCATCAAATCTGAGCTTGAATCAATTCGCGAAGCCGGACTCTACAAAGACGAATATCAGATCATTTCCTCGCAATCGGCGAATATCGACATCTTTCACAGTGGCGTAAAAAAGCACATGCTTAACTTCTGCGCCAATAACTATCTGGGTTTAACGAATAATAGAAATCTTGTCGAGGTCGCCAAAAAATCTCTTGATGAATATGGTCTTGGCACCGCGTCAGTAAGATTTATTTGCGGAACTTTCGACCTTCATAAAAAATTCGAAATCAAGCTCGCAGAGTTTTTAGGCTTTGAGGATGTTATTACTTTTTCTTCATGTTTTGCTGCGAATGGAGCGGTTTTTTCAGCTCTTCTTGATAGTGAAGATGCAATAATTTCTGCTGATCTAAATCATGCGAGCTTAATTGACGGAATCAGGCTATCAAAGGCTGCGCGCTATTTTTACAAATTTGACGACATGGCGGATTTAGAAAAAAAATTGCAAGAAGCGCAAAATCACAAAAATCGTCTAGTGGTCACGGATGGCGTATTTTCAATGGATGGCGACATTGCCGATCTTAAAAAAATCTGCGATCTAGCTGAAAAATATGATGCGATGGTTTTGGTTGATGATTCTCACGCAACTGGACTTGTTGGTGAAAATGGTCGCGGCACTTTGGAATTTTGCGAAGTTGAAGGTCGCGTTGATATCATAACTTCCACCTTAGGAAAAGCCTTAGGTGGAGCGGGTGGAGGGTTTATCGCTTCACGCAAAGAAATAATCGAAAAATTACGCAACAAAGCGCGTCCTTACCTTTTTTCTAACAACATATCCCCACCAATCGCGGCGGTTGGAATCGAGATTCTCGACATGATTTCTCATTCGAAAACTTTGATTAAAAAACTTGCCGACAATACCGCTTACTTCCGTAAAAAAATGGTTGAAGCAGGTTTCAATGTGCGTGACAAAAACGGCGTACATCCAGTAGTTCCGGTGATGCTTGGCGATGCTTTGCTCGCGAGTAAATTTGCTAAAACCATGATTGAAGAAGAGGGAATTTATGTGATCGCCTTTTCTTTTCCCGTCGTTCCAAAAAATGAAGCGCGTATTCGCGTACAAATTTCTGCAGCACATGAAAGAGATCATCTTGACCGCGCTATTCATGCCTTCGTCAAGGTTGGTAAAAAATTGAATGTCATCTAAAACGAGCAATAAAATGAAAAAAAATATCCTGTTTTTTTTGTCGCTAATTCTCCTTTCTTCATGCGCTAATCACGAAGAAAGAGTCAGAAAAAATCTACAGACAGCTTGGCAAGATTATTTTGAAAAAGATTTTACTCAGACCAAGCCAGTCGAGGTTTTGGTCGTCACTAACCGCAAACCAAAAAATGAATCATTCACTTGCGATAACACACAATTCGGAGTTGCTCTTGATCAGAATTTACGCTTCGGTGTTTGCAAAATTAACGTTCCTAAAAATCACGTAGTCGGCGAAATTGGTGTATCGTCGGATGAAGGAAATTCCTCTCCACAAACTCTATTTAAAGTTCTCGGCGCCAACTCCTTGCTGGAAAAAGATTTTTTTTCTGAGATCAAAAAATCTCAGCGCACGCCGCTAGTTTTTGTTCATGGTTTTAATGTTCGTTACCAAGAGGCGGTGCTACGAGCTGCGCAGATTGCTTATGATTTAAAGTATCAAGGACCGGTGATTTTATTCACTTGGCCAGCTGGCGCGCCTGAAGGATTCGTCAAAGAAAAATTGATGAGCGAGACTTATGCTAACAACAATGCCAACGCTCGGGCTTCGATTGAAGTTTTTAAAAACTTCCTGATCTCACTGCAAAAAAATGACATCAAAGTTAATTTAATCGTTCATTCGATGGGGCATCAAGTTGTTCTTCCGGCCTTGAAAATAATGGCTGAATCAAATCCAAAAAAACCTTCAATCGATCAATTAATTTTGAATGCCCCAGATTTTGCGATTCCGGAATTCAGAACAATTTCTGCAAACATAAAAAAAATAAGCGATCGCACCACTCTCTACTGTTCTGAAAATGACAAGGCGATGACTGCTTCTAAAGCCTTTAATGGTAACGAAAGATTGGGCGCCTGCGCTTTCATCAAAGAGATTGATGTAGTAAATGTTGGCTCAACTGACGATCCAACTCTTGGTCTGGGACATGGATATTACTCATCTCGCGCTGTCTTAGGTGATGTTGTCCAAGTTTTACTCGGCATTGACGTCAATAAGAGAAGTTTCATTGCGAAGTCAGATTCATACAGCCGCGACAAGCATTTTTTGCGTAAATAAAAATGAGAAAAGATCGCCGCGATTCTCATCCAGCTCTAAATATCGACACAAAAAAAATCATGATCAAAGCCACGATTTTGGCGCTCAAAATCGTGTTTTTTACCTGTGCTTTCGCTTACCTAATCTTTAAGAAATTATGATCGATTTCGAGCTTACTCCTTTTGCTGTCGATGAGTTGAAGTCGCGCGGGCGCTTGCATCACGAAGTTTACGATGATTCAAAATTTCGCTCAGTTTTTGGTCGCGATCGCGATCGAATTATTAATTCTTCGGCTTTCCGACGCCTGCAATACAAGACTCAAGTTTTTGTAAATCACGAAGGAGATCACTACAGAACTCGTTTAACTCACTCGCTTGAAGTCGCGCAAATCGCACGCTGGATTGCCGGCGCACTGAAGGTGAATAAAGATTTGGCGGAGATTGTTTCTCTTGCTCATGATCTTGGTCACACGCCTTTTGGTCACGCTGGTGAAGATGCTTTGGACGAGAAAATGCAAGCCTTCGGCGGCTTTTCGCACAATGTTCACACTCTTAAAATCATCACAAAAATTGAGACGCGCTTCATCGAATTTGAAGGTTTGAACCTTTCTTGGGAAATGCTCGAAGGTGTCGTAAAACATAACGGCCCAGTTTTTGATCCAGAGGATTACATCAATAAATACAACGCTTCGCACGATTTAGATCTCAAAAATTTCCCCTCACTTGAAGCGCAAATTTCGGCAATTTCTGACGACATCGCTTACAATAATCATGACATCGAAGACGGTCTGCGAGCTGATTTATTCAAGGTTGAAGAGCTTTTTGCTTTGCCGGTAATTGGAAAAATTTACCAAGAAATTCTCGCCAAATATCCAAAAATAAAACGCGAGATGCTAGTCGGCGAAGCCAAGAAACGCTTCACTCTAGCGATGGTGATGAATGCAATCGAACAAACGAAAAAAAATCTCAGCGATAACAAAATTGAAAGCGAAAAAGACGTGCGTGAATGCGGAAAACTTCTCGTTCATTTTTCCTTCGAAATGGAATTCGCGCATCAAGCGCTGAAGAAATTTTTGATGGAAAACATGTATCGCCACTCAACCGTCAACCGCATGACCGCAAGCGCCAAAAAAATCGTCGGCGGATTATTCGATTTCTACATGAACTCGCCAAGCTGCTTGCCTGATGAACGCGCCGAGATCGCGACCAAAATTTCCGACAAAACGGAACTAGCGATTTTGATTTCTGACTACATCGCCGGGATGACGGATCGGTATGCGATTAAAGAGTTTGAGGAGTTATTATAGTCCAAGCCCCCTTTGAAAAAGGGGGAGGAGCCACGAAGTGGCGGAGGGGGATTTCCATTCAACAACCAAGAACCCTTTCAACCTCCTCACAAACCCCCGAAAAATTCTGCATCACCTCAGAATTACAAAACCGAATGACTTTAATTTGATGCTTCTGCTGCAAAAATTCTGTTCGTTTTAGATCGTAATCAATCGCTTCTTGATCCAGAAAATGACTATCCCCATCCACCTCAATCACCAACTTTTTTTCCGAGCAATAAAAATCCACAATGTAATCCCCAACCGGTTTCTGCCCTAGAAATTTGTAACGCGGATGAACCCGCAAAAACTCAAACCACAACTTTTTCTCCATTGGAGTCATTTCTTTGCGCAAGAGTTTAGCTTTGGCTTTTAGGTCAGGACGATATTTGGTGAACATGGGCTTCGTGTTTGTGTCGTGGTTAAGCCCTCTTTGAAAAAGAGGGTGGCATTGCGCGAAGCGCAATGACGGGTGGTTTGTTAAAACAAACGGAAGTTAAAATCTTTTAGCAGCGCATCATAAACTCCTTTATCAGAGGAGTGTCCTATTTTTCCGAAACGGGCATCAAAACTTTTTTCAATTTTTTTACTGTTACCATAGTTGGTGTAGCAAATGTGTCGTGAATCGATAAGGTTAGGACGGCTTCTGAAAGCTTTATGATCTATACCAAGAACCCGGCAATTATCTTCGTGAAAAGCGAAGCCTAAAAAATAAAGATGACAATCTGCCAATACTTTAGCTTGGATCTGTTCTTCATCTTCTTTGGTTAATTCTCCAATAACTTTCAGGTGATCGTTTTCACCAATTCTTTTTGCCTCTTCGAAAACTTCCCATCTTTGTTTAGGGTTCGGGCTATTTGTCTCCAGATATCCGTAACGAATTGTTGAATAATCTTTTTTGTCCTTATTCCAATCCTTGATTTGGGCAAGACACCCGTACGGATATATTATCCGACTACTAATTTTTTCGTAAAAATCGCTTAATCTAGTGCGTAAAAAATAATCTAAGCTGCGATCGTAGTTAAACGAAATGATAGTGAGGCTTTCTAATTTCTTTTCTATTTCGGATTTAGTTTTTCCGCTTGTGATTATTGCATTTCTCAAATGTCTATACCAGCAAATGGCATCATTTTTGAACACCTCTTTTCTTTCGGATTGAAGTAGAAACATCGCAATCAAAACCTTTCCAGCATTTATCAACTTTTTTCTGGCCTCTTTATCATCTTCATCAATCCAAGTGCTAATATCTATTTTACTGTTGTCTATCGAGTCTAGAAGCTCATCAATGCTGAAAGGATGGTAATGAGATACGATTGAGATATTTTGTGATACCATTGGAAATATTGATGGTTCTCTAGCTTTCTAATTGTTGGATTGGGATTAAAGAATGTTACCTGACTATTCCATCCAATTTCGGTGAATACCTGAGGTTTAATTGGTATATCTAGCGATTTGGTGAAGTTACCAAACCATCTATCACTTCTGTCGCTGTTATTAATGAGGAAGGTGCTTGCATGTTCTGCAAATTTTGCTGCATCCATTCTTGGAGAAGGATACTTTTCAGCTGCTTCAAGGCATAAGCCGTAATATAAGTTTTGAATGATTTCACCTTCCCAACTTGTAATCTTTCTAACTAGCTCTTCACCTGTGGGCATTCCAATTGATTGAAGGCTTTCTTTTGGTGTTCGTACTAGTTGTTTTCCAGAAAATGGTTCGATTTCAGCTAATATACTGTGATTATTCCGAGTTCTGAAATCCGCATTTGCTCCAGCTCCGATAACAATTACTGTCGAATTTTTGTTTGGTGTTTTTGACATATTTTAGCTCGAATTTGTTGCGAGAAAATCACCCGGCGCTGCGCGCCACCCTCTTTTTCAAAGAGGGCTTGGTTCGGAGAGTGGGTTAGATTTTCGCTATGATCTCGTTAACGATTCTCTCGATTTGTTTTTGATCTTTTCCTTCTGCCATCACACGAATCAGATTTTCAGTTCCGGATTTGCGCACCAAGATTCGTCCTTCATTTCCAAGCTCTTGCGACTTTTCTTCGATGAATTTTTTTAAGGATTCTTGTTCGAGCGGATTTCCTTTGTTCGCATCAAATCTTATATTTTTCAAAAGTTGCGGAAATGGCTCGAAGAGGCGCAGGACTTGGCTCGCTGGCTTTTTAGTTTCGCATAAAATTGCTAGAACTTGAAGCGCGGCGACTAAGCCATCTCCAGTAGTTGAGTAGTCCGAAAGCACGATGTGGCCTGATTGCTCGCCGCCGAAGTTGCAGCCATTTTTGCGCATTTCTTCCAAGACGTAACGATCGCCGACTTGCGCGCGGATTGTGGAAACGCCGATGTAATTCAGATAATTTTCCAAGGCCAAATTTGACATTTGGGTGATCACAACAGTGTCGCGTTTGAGATTTCCGTCATCGTGCAACTTCTCCGCGATCAAGGCTATCAGCTGGTCGCCATCGATTGAGTTACCTTTTTCATCAACGATTAAAAGGCGATCAGCGTCGCCATCGAGCGCGATTCCGATGTTGGCTTTTTCTTCGAGAACCTTTTGGCACAAGGCTTCGGGATGAGTTGATCCGCATTTTTCGTTGATGTTGAAACCATTTGGTTCAACGCCGATGGCGACTACATCTGCGCCAAGTTCCCAGAAAATTTTTGGCGCGATTTTGTAAGCGGCTCCGTTAGCGCAATCGACGACGATTTTGAGTCCGGTTAAGTTTTTATCTTTCGGGAAAGAATTTTTGACGAATTCGATGTAACGATTTGAGGCGTCATCAAGTCTAGTTACGCGGCCGAAATTTTCTGATTTAGCTAGGAATGGCGTGACTTCGCCGTCGATTAATGCTTCGATTTCTTTTTCTAATTTATCGCTGAGTTTGTGGCCATCGCGAGTGAAAATTTTGATGCCGTTATCGTGGTAAGGATTATGTGAGGCAGAGATCATGATGCCAATATCGGCGCGGATCGAGCGTGTTAACATTGAAACTGCAGGAGTTGGAACTGGGCCAACTAGAAACACATCCATGCCTACAGCCGCAAGGCCGGCGGTTAATGCTGGTTCAATAACGTAGCCAGAAAGACGCGTATCTTTTCCAATCACCACGCGGTGACGATGATCACCATCAGTAAATTTCGCGCCTACAGCCATGCCGACTTTCAGGGCGATTTCTGCGGTCATTGGAAATTTATTTGCTGTGCCGCGAATGCCGTCGGTGCCGAAATATTTTTTCATTTTTTCCTTTTTTAGCCCTCTTTGTAAAAGAGGGTGGCGCGAAGCGCCGGGTGATTTTGGTTAAGCCAATTCGAATTTGAGTTTGTTGAAGTGAAATCCTCCGGCGCTACGCGCCACCTCCTTTTTCAAAGGAGGCTTTTAAACCAATGTCTTTTCTACAAAACCCTTCCTTCCAATCGATTTTTGCAATGGCCTCGTAGGCCTTGTTGCGAGCTGATTCGAAGGAGTTTGCTTCGGCGACGATGTTTAGAACGCGACCACCATTTGCAAGAATTTTGCCGTCTTTTTTTAGGGTTCCGGCGTGAAGAATTTTGGCTTCAGAAATTTTTTCTAAGCCTTTGATTTCAGTGCCTTTTTCATAATTTTCTGGATAGCCTTTTGCGCACATTACGACGCAGACTAATTTTTTTTCTTCATCGAATTCGACCTTGATTTCATTGAGTCTGCCTTCGATCGCGGCTTCGATTAAATCAATAAAATCAGTTTTGATTCGTGGTAAAATTACCTGAGTTTCTGGATCGCCAAAACGCACGTTATATTCCAAAAGTTTCGGACCTTTTGAGCCGATCATTAAGCCGGCAAATAAAATTCCGCGAAACTCAATTCCGCGCAAACTTGGGCGGATAATTTTTTCGATGATTTCTTCTTCTAATTTTTTATCGATGAAAGGTGAGGGCGCGTAGGTTCCCATGCCGCCAGTATTGGGGCCAGTGTCGTTGTCGCCGACTCTTTTGTGATCATGAGCAAAACCAAGTGGCACGAAATTTTTTCCGTCGCAAAGCACGAAATAACTGGCTTCGAAACCATCCAAAAATTCTTCGATGATAATTTTATTTCCCGCTGCGCCGAATTTTCCGGCAAATACTTCTTTGATTGCGGCCTCAGCTTCTTCGAAATTTTGTGGAATGATTACACCCTTGCCAGCAGCGAGTCCGTCGGTTTTGATGACGCAAGGAAATCCTAATTTTTTCGCAAATTCTGTCGCGCTTTTTTCGTCAGTAAAAGTTTCGTAAGCCGCAGTTGGTACGCCATTTTCGCTGACGATTTTCTTCATAAAAATTTTCGAACCTTCAAGTTGAGCGGCGTTTTTATTTGGTCCAAAAACACGAATTCCAACTTTTTCTAAATCATCGACAAGCCCAGCAACTAAAGGCTGTTCAGGGCCGACGAAAACGAAATCAATTTTATTTTTTTGGCAGAAATCGATTATTTTTTGATGCTCATCAATTTTGATTCCATCGACGATTTGTGCGATTTCTGAAATCCCTGCATTTCCTGGTAAGCAGAAAATTTGATCAAGTTTTGTAGATTTTCTAAACTGCTCACAAATTGCGTGTTCTCTGCCTCCAGAGCCGATGACTAGAATTTTTTTCATTAACAAATTTGTTTGAGGAATTTAGAAGGTTGAGAGCAAATCATAACTTATAAATTTAAATTACATGACCCTCAAAGAGCACACCGTAAAATCTTACGACAAAGACTTGCAATCAATCGCCGGAACTCTTTCCGAGATGGTTGATATGACTTTGATCTCAATCGAAATGGTTGCTGAAATGATCACGAATCATCACCCAGAATTTGTCGAAAAAATCACTGCGCATGATTACAAGATTAATGCACTCGACCTTCTGATTGAGAAAAAAGTTACTTCGATGTTAGCGATGCGCCAGCCCATGGCCGTTGATTTGCGCTACATTGTTTCTTCGCTCAAAGTTGCTTCGAATTTGGAGAGAGTTGGTGATCAAGCCAAGAGCATTATTAAAAAAGTTCATCGCATCGGTTTTCAAGCTGTTGAAGGTCATGTGAGGCAATCTCTGCTTGAAATGGTGTCGTTATCAAAGCAGATGGTTTTTGATTCGGTCTTAGCTTTTAACGATCAAGATGCTGGAAAAGCCGACGAAGTTTTGAAAAAAGATGACGAGATCGATAATATTTACACTCGCCTCTTCGGCATTTTGCAGCCAGGAAATTTTACTAAAGAACAACTCGAAAAAATTATTAACATCATGTTCATCGCAAAGAGTTTTGAGCGTTTGGCGGATCACTCAACTAACATCGCTGAGATCACTAAATACGTGGTTACAGGCGAAACTAAATAAATTTTTAAGCACAGATTTTGACGCATCATCCCCGCCTTCGCTGGGATAACGCCTAAAGAATTGCAAAGAGAAAAAATGCAAACACGCGAAGACAAAAAAGAATCAGGACAAATCGCCAAGAAAGATAACAAAGATCTACAAGGTTTTGCGCAGAATTTTCCGAAAGAAAAAATGGAGCGCAAACCTGATTGGATTCGCGTTAAAGCCCCGCAATCAAAGGGTTATTACGAAACTAAAGAGCTGTTAAATTCGAAAAAATTGCACACAGTTTGTGAAGAGGCGGCTTGTCCAAATATCGGTGAATGTTGGGCGCAGAAACATGCGACGGTGATGATTCTTGGCTCAGTTTGCACGCGCGCTTGTTCGTTTTGTAATATCGAAACTGGTCGTCCCGATGCAGTAAATCCGCATGAGCCGGAAAATGTTGGTGATGTCGCAAAAGTTTCTGGATTGAAGCATATCGTGATTACTTCTGTTGATCGTGATGATCTTGCTGATGGCGGCGCAGATCAATTTGTAAAATGTATCGAAGCAGTGCGCCGTAAATCCCCGGGCACGACGATTGAAATTCTTACGCCAGATTTTTTACGCAAAGACGGCGCGATGGAAAAAGTTGTCGCCGCAAAGCCTGATGTTTTTAATCACAATATTGAAACTGTTCCCGGCCTTTACGCCACGATTCGCCCTGGCGCACGCTATTTCCATTCTCTTCATCTTTTGAAGCGCGTGAAGGAAATTGATCCGACAATGTTTACTAAATCTGGCTTGATGGTTGGGCTTGGTGAAACCAAGGAACAAGTGTTGCAGGTGATGGATGATATGCGTTCTGCTGACATCGATTTTTTGACGATTGGACAATATTTACGTCCGACTTTGCGCCACGCTCCAGTTGATCGCTACGTCCATCCCGATGAGTTTGAGCTCTACAAAAAAATGGCCTACAGCAAAGGATTTTTGATGGTTTCTTCCAGTCCACTAACTCGCTCATCTTATCACGCCGGAGATGATTTTGCGAAGATGCGTGAAGAGAGAATTAGGCGTCTTTCCTAGGATGTCTGGATCCCTGCCTGCGTGGGGATGACGCTTAAATTAAAGCATCTAACTAAGCACGTCATCCCCGCGCAGGCGGGGATCCAGACCTTTATTTCTGTAAAATTTCTCTTCCCAACTTTCGCAAAACTTCCACCAAATTTTCGTCAGCAACTTTTGCAGTTTTTTCGTTTAGATTTTTTTCCTGAGCTTGCGAGAGCTTGATTTCAGTAGCTTTATCCGATGCGATATTTTTTGGATCCTGTTTGATGATGATTTTTGTGATCGATTTAAATCCGTACAAAACTGCGATTCTTTCTACGATTGATTCCGAATTACTTTCTAAAAAAAAGCCTACTGACGGGTTGTAAACGCCGATCGTTAATGTCGCATTTTTTTCAATTTTCGCGAATTTGACTGATTGTGGATAACAAAGTTTTTCGTATTTTTTTCCGATAATTTCCGACCAGTTTTTGGTTAAATTATTAATCAAAATAAATTCCTTCTTGCTACCAACAAACATTGGCTTGAGCAGGTCGGCGAGTTTTTGTTCTAACGGCTGTAATCCAAAAGAAGTTCTCTTCATGAAAAAAATTTTTCTAATTTTCTTTGTATTTGTTTTTTCCTGCAAAGGACGATGGAGCTATGAATCCCCAGAGCTCTGGGGTGAGCGCGAAGAAAATAAATTCTGCAAAATCGGCTACAATCAATCGCCAATTAATATCGAAGATAAGTTCGGCGAAAGCGATTTAAAATTCTTTTACCAAGTTTCTGACGCGGAGAAAGAGAAGAAAAATTACGTTCAAAATATTAAGTTTGACGGCGATAATTTTTTGCTGCGCGGTAAGAAAAAATATTGGCTGCGTTCAATTGTTTTTCATCATCCAAGCGAGCATTTGATTGGTGGCGAACCACATTCCTTAGAGATGCAATTTTATCACAAAAGTGAAGATGAGCAGGGTTTGGTTGTGGCGGTTTTTATTGAAGTTGGTGATGAAAATCTCGATTTCGAAGAGTTGATAAATTTCCTCTCAAGCAAAGAGAAAGAAGCAAAAATTAATCCAAAAAAATTTATCAAAGAGGTTGATCAAACATTTTTTTATGATGGCTCGCTCACTACTCCGCCATGCAAAGAAGGGGTGAAATGGTATGTGATGAAAACACCTCTACATCTCTCAAAAGATCAGATGAATGCAATCATCAAATCAGCGATTTTTGTTAAATCGAACGCTCGGCCGGTGCAGATATTTCACCCAGAGAAATATTAGATTTAGGCCTTTGGTCCTTCATTAATCTCGTACCACATTGCGTTAACAATTCCGAAAAATACCGCCAAAGCAGTTCCTAAAATCCAAGCGAAATACCACATATTTAATACAAAAATTTAGAATCTTTTTTGATGTCTTTCTCGGTCACTTTGCCTTTCAAAACTCTGAAGACCCAAGAAGTGTAAAAAAGAATCAGTGGCATAAAAATTATTGTAGCGATCAGCATTACGAATAGGGCCCTGTAGCTGCTTGATGAATCCCAAATAATTAGCGAGGAATTTGGGTCGAGACTTGAAGGCAAGATGAAGGGAAAAAGCGTTAACCCTACGGTTGAAATAATTCCCACTATTGAGATTGCGCTGGCGATGAAGGCTTTGCCGAAATGTTTAAAGCGAGTGAAGAGTAAAACTGAGATTTGCCCAAGAAAGCCCAAAGCTGGCGCGAGTAGCATCCATTGATATTTCGAATAGTTGTCAAACCAACCTCCGGCAACTCTCGTAACTTCTTTTGCCAACGGATTTGAATCAGCTAAAGTTCCAGCAAAACTGAGTAGTTTGTAGCCGTCAATTTTGCCTAATAACAAGCCGCCGATGGCAAATAAAATGATCGTGATTGGAGGAAAAATTGTTAGAAATTTTTGCACTCTTTTGAGAATCTCACCTTCGGTTTTGATGGCTAAGAAAGTGGCTCCGTGCGTTGTTAACATTGTCACGCTGACAATTCCGCAAAGCAAAGCGAATGGTGAAAATAAGCTAAAAAAACCAATCTGATTATTGATCACCATGAATTCATCGAAGCTGAAAGGAACGCCTTGCAGAACGTTACCAATCGCTACCCCGAAGACTAATGAAGGAACTAATCCTGAAACAAAAAGACAGTAGTCCCAAGTTTGGCGCCAAGTCTTATTTTGTATTTTACTTCTGTAGTCGAAGCCAACGGGGCGTAGGATTAAAGCTAGCAAAACCAACAACATCGCAAAATAAAATCCGGAAAAACTTACTGCATAAACATGAGGCCAAGCCGCGAAAATCGCGCCTCCGCCCAAAATAAACCAAACTTGATTTCCTTCCCAAACAGGGCCGACCGTGTTGAGAACTACTCTTCTTTCTTCATCAGTTTTGGCGACAAACGGCAAAAGAATTCCAACTCCTAAATCAAAACCATCCATCACCGCAAAGCCAATAAGTAGAAAGCCGAGAATGGCCCACCAGATTATTCGCAAACATTCGTAGTCAAAAAATTCTAACATGATTTTGATTAAATTTGGTTACGATTTTCCAGCTGTCATCCCCGCCTGCGGGGGGATGACGTGGAAAAATCGTGATTAACGAAGTTTTTCTGGTCCGATTTTGGCGTATTTCACCATCAAGATCAGATCAACCACAAGCAATGCGGTGTAGAGAATTGCAAAGCCAATCAGGCTGCCCAGAACGTGATTATAGGAAACTGGAGAAATGCCAAGAGAGGTTGGAAGAACTCCCACAATTACCCAAGGCTGTCTGCCATATTCAGAAACGATCCAGCCAAGCTCAGCGGCGATCCACGGCAAAGGCAGCGAAAAGAAGCACAATTTTAGCAACAGTATTTTGTTGAAATTGCGCTTGATGTTCATCTGATAAAAAGCGGCGGCGAAAAGAATTATGAAGTAGATGCCTAGAGCCACCATGATTCGGAAGCTGTAAAACAAAGGAGCAACTTTCGGAATCGTGCTTTCGGCGGCCATTTTAATTTCTGCTGCGGAAGCATTTTCAATGTCCGAACGAATTTTTTTGAGGAGTAAGGCATAGCCAATATCTTGATAATTTTCGCGTAGATATTCTTTGTCCGCCTGAGGATTGGCGCTATTTCCGAGGCGAAGATTTTTTAGAATCAAATATTGCTTAATACCGTTTTGAACGCGTTCTTCGGCGACTTTTACTAAATCTTTGATGCCCAAAACTTCTTTATCAAAGGAGCGCGTTGCAATCAGGCCAAGGACGTAAGGCACTTCGATTGCATATTCATTGGTTTGTTTTTCCTGATTAGGAATGGCGATTAGCGTAAAATCAGCAGGAGCTTTTTTAGTTTCCCACATTCCTTCGATTGCGGCTAATTTCATTTTTTGATTCAGGCCAGTGGTGTAGCCGCTTTCATCACCAAGTACTAAAACCGATAGCGCAGATAAAAGACCGAAGGATGAGGCAACAATGATTGATCTGCGCGCGAATTCGATGTTGGATTTTTTGAGCAAATAAAAGCAGCTAATTGAAAGAACAAACATCGCGCCAGTGACATATCCAGCGCTGATCGTGTGAACAAATTTTGCTTGAGCTACTTCGTTAAAAATTACTTCTTTGATTGAATCCAATTCCATACGCATCGTTTCAGAATTGAACTTGGCGCCTACGGGATTCTCCATCCAACCATTAGCGATCAAAATCCAAAGAGCGGAAAGATTAGTGCCAATCGCCATCAGCCAAGTAACCATCAAATGTTTTACTTTCGACATTTTGTCCCAGCCGAAAAAAAACAGACCGACAAAAGTTGATTCCATGAAGAAGGCCATCAAGCCCTCGATTGCTAAAGGCACACCAAAAATATCGCCGACATAGTGTGAATAATAAGCCCAGTTAGTGCCGAATTGAAATTCCATCGTGATGCCCGTAGCTACGCCCATCGCAAAATTAATGGCAAAAAGTTTGCCCCAGAATTTGGTGAGATCGCGCCAGATTTCTCGATTAGTCATGACGTAAATACTTTCCATGATCCCAAGAATGACGGCCAATCCCAAGGTTAGGGGCACGAAAAGGAAGTGGTAAAGTGCAGTTACTGCGAATTGTAATCTCGAGATCTCAACTAGGCCGAATTCCATTTTAGTTTTGGTTAATGATTAATTTTTCTACCTGTTCTTGCCGATCGGACTTAGTCATCTTCTCGCTAAAGAAAAGGGCATAAATCAGAGTTAGAGAGAGTAATTTTATTCCTAAAAAAATTGTGATTTTTTTGAGCAGAGGAGTTCGTTTTTTTAAACGAAAAAAGATTATCAAATAAATCGCGTAACCAAGGTAGAGAGAGATTAATCCGTGCATATTTAGTTAATTTGAGTTGGCAGTTTAGCTAACGTAAAAAGTGAAAGATATTGAGCTTAAGTTTGATAGCTGGAGCTTGGCAGAAAATTTTTAGTAAGCAGAAATAAATTTATGACTCTCAATTCACCGCAACTCGAAGCTGTTAATACAACCGAAGGACCCTTGTTAGTTCTGGCTGGAGCTGGTACGGGTAAAACGAAAGTTCTGACTTCGCGCGTTATCAATATCGTAAATTCTGGCCTCGCTTCGCCTTACGAAATTCTCGCCGTAACCTTTACCAACAAGGCCGCGGCAGAGATGAAAAAACGCATCAGCGAAGTAATCGGCGACCAAGCGAATAATCTTTGGATGGGAACTTTTCACGGCGTCGCTGCGCGCATTTTACGTCGTCATCCCGAGATTGTCGGATTGCGCCAAGACTTCACCATCATTGACGATGACGACCAAACTCGCTTGCTCAAAACCATTCTTGGCGATTTCAATATCGACATAAAACAATTCGCGCCGAAAGCATATTTGAACAGAATTTCGCGCTTAAAAGATAAAGCGATAAGTCCATCAAGTCTTGATTCTGCCGGCTTTGAAGTGGGTTTGCCAAAGTTGAAAGAGGTTTATGCGATGTATCAATCTCGCCTCAAAGCGATGAATGCGACGGATTTTGGTGATCTACTTGCTCACAATCTCGAAATCTTCCGCGCCGCGCCGGACGTGGTTTCTTACTACAAAGATAAATTCCGCTACATTCTCGTCGACGAATATCAAGACACTAACAACTCGCAATATCAGTGGCTTCTCAACCTCACCAATGAGCAAAAAAATATTTGTTGTGTGGGCGATGATGATCAATCCATCTACGGCTGGCGCGGTGCCAACATCGCTAACATTCTTCGTTTCGAAAAAGATTTTGCGAATGCGAAAGTGATTCGTCTCGAACAAAATTATCGCTCAACTTCCAATATTCTAAAGGCCGCGGATTCAGTAATTTCTAACAACAAAGAGCGTCACGGTAAAAAACTTTGGACCGACAAAGGCAATGGCGAGAAGATCAAATTGTTAACATTTCCCGACGATCGCATGGAAGCCGCTGCTGTTGCGCAAGCAGTTCGCGCCAATAAATACAAACTCTCCGAAACCGCTGTGCTTGTGCGCGCAGGCTATCAGACGCGACCTTTTGAAGAATCATTCATTCACAATTCGATTCCTTACAAAGTCATTGGCGGCATGAAATTTTATGAGCGTATGGAAGTGCGCGACGCCATCGCTTACTTGAGAATTTGCGCAAATCCCGACGATGATTTGGCGCTGGCAAGAATCATTAATGTTCCAAAGCGAGGTGTTGGCGATACAGCAGTGGCAAGCCTTCGTGAGCAATCAAAAATTGAAGGAATTTCACTTTTTTTAGCGATTAAAAAATCCGAAACGCTCAAAGGAAAAGCGCGTGAAGGCATAAAAAGTTTGATCGAAATCATCGAAACAACTCAGAAAAAAATCGGCACAGAAAATCTTTCAGACATCGCCAAATATGTTCTCACCGCCTCTGGTTATCTCTCGATGTGGAAATCAGAAAACACTCTCGAATCACAAGGACGCGTAGAAAATATTGAAGAATTCATCAGCAGTCTCGCCGATTTTTCGAGCATGGTTGAGTTTTTGGAATACGCCTCACTCATCGAAGCGCGTGACGATAAAAATCTTCAAGATGCCGTGAGCGTAATGACCGTCCACGCCGCCAAAGGTTTGGAATTTGATTTGGTTTTTGTTCCTGGCCTTGAAGACGGATTATTTCCAAGCGGAAAATCGATCGAAGAACGTAATGGTTTAGAGGAAGAAAGGCGCTTGATGTATGTCGCGATCACGCGCGCGAAAAAAGAATTAATTTTATCTCACGCTAAAAGTCGCTACATCTTCGGCGACGTGCAAATGCAGATGCCGTCTCGTTTTCTGAAGGAATTGCCACAAGATGATATTGAGGCAGAAGAAGTTCGTTTTGGATCTTTTTATCAACAATCACCGTCAAAAAATTCATCATTCCAACAAAGCTCCACTCCTTCTCATTTCCAATCCCCCCAACAACGCTTTATATCTAAAACAGTAAGCGCATCTCCAAAAGACGAATTCGCCGACAAGCGAGTTTTCCACCAAAAATTCGGCTACGGAAAAGTCATCAGCACAGATGGAGATAAACTCGAAATCTCTTTTGAAAAAACCGGAACCAAGACGGTGATGAAGAATTTTGTGACGGCGGGTTAACTAATATTTTTACCTAAACATACGGAGTGGCTCATCATTTTTTTACGTCCAAAATTTCGACAATAAAAAAGTCGGCCCCTTGCGAGACCGACTTTCAACACCGACTTTTTGTCCCTCAGATTTCTGAGTAATTCTTACTTTTTGTAAGGATAAACCTTTGCCTCAAGTCTGGTTGTGTAAACCGTTCCAACTAAGCCATAAGTCCACGATTCCTTAATCTTAATATCAGTTAAGAAATCACTTCCTGCTTGGGCTCGCAGTATTTGATAAGCGCGTTCGTGACGATCGTTGATATTGATCGGGATAAACAAAAGTAGCTGGAAACCACTTGCATCAGCTGAAATCTCACGACCTTTTGAGAAGTCGATTTTGTTGAGACTGATCTGCTGATCGGAAGTTCCGTATTGTGCATTGCCAAGATGAATTGCTCTTCCTGAGCAGCTTGAAAGGGTTAATAATGCTACGAAAGCAAGTCCGATAATATTTTTGTTAAGTTTCATTTTATTTAATCTCCTTAATTGCTTCGCCGGAAATGGTAACTTTTCTAGCGGTTCCGATTAACCACCAATACCAAGATTCTTCGTAGGTTACATCTATCAGAGATGTCGCTCCTGGAGCTTTTGATAATGCATCGGCGTAAGCTCTTTCCACGCGAGAATTTAGCCCCATCGGAATTACGTAATAGACGGTGCCAACAATACCGAGCGATCCAGTTCCAGTGCCAGATACTCTACCTAATTTTTCATATTTGGCTGGAGGAGTTTTGTAGATTGTGTGTAGTTCGGAAGAACAGCTTGATAAGGCTGTGCATAATACTGCCAAGGGCAAAATAATGCTGAGAAAGCTGCGATGTTGCGGCATGTTTTTGTGATTAGAATTATTAAATTGAAGGCGAAACCTTCATCTCGAACGATAAAATTTGAGTTGATTAAAACTCAAATGTAATTGCTGAACTGTCTCTCAATCAATGATGAGCAGGTCTTAGTTAAATAATTTCTTCTTGCCATTTTCCTCTCCGAAAAAAAACTCCTCCGCACAGCTTTGTTTTAAAGCTCAATTGAAGCCAACACCACGGGTGACGATTGGGTGAATCTGAGTTCGAGAAGATCATTCCAGGTTCTACAAAGAAGAAGATCGCACCACTTTTGATTTTCTGCTTTTCCCTTCCGCTGTTCGTGATGTTGGTTTTGATTTTTCACTCATTAGAAAAAATCAAATCACAAAATATGAAAAAAATCCTTATCGCCGCGGCCTTGATTGGTGCCGTTTCCGCCTCTTCGGCTTTCGCCAAAACTGAAGGAAACTACGTTGGAATTGATCTGTTGAGAAGTTCAGCACAGGTTAAAAGTAATTCCGATGCATCTGCTGATGGAAGTGCAAGTTTATCTCGGTTTTACAGCCACAATAAGAAAGATACCTCTTATGGATTTGGCGTGAACTACAAACATGCATTTAACTTTGACGGTTTTTTTGTCGCTCCTGGTTTTTCTTATAATTTTGTGAATAACGAAACTAAGGCTGGTTTCTCAACATCAAACTCTGACCTGTATTCACAAAGTGTTAAAATTAAGGATCAAATCAGTTTCCAAACCAATTTTGGTTATGACGTGAACGATAAATTTGCGGTTTATGTGCCAGTCGGCGTTTCATCATTTGGTTATGAAATCAAAACTTTGGACTTTGATGGATCTACTTCGGTTGCTACTAAAAAAACCGGTAGAGAATCTTCTGTTTTTTACGGTTTAGGTCTTTCTTATCAGCCGGTAAAAAACTGGTTGGTAAGTCTTGAATATAACAGATTTCAAGATCTGAAACTTAGATCAGCAGGCGGTGCGACCCTTAATAAAGGTGCAATCAAAGCGAATGCTGAGATTGAAATGATTAAGCTTGGAGTTGCTTACAAATTCTAAAATTAATTAACGCGGGGCGAGGCTTTGGTCTCGCCCTAATTAAATCCCTAATGAACAAAAACGGCGATTACACAATCATCCTTCACGGCATCATGAGAACGAGTCGTCACATGCGACAAGTGGCGAAATATTTAGAGAGAAGTGGGTTTGATGTTATCAATATTACTTATCCGTCGCGTCGTTACAAAATCGAAGAATTAGCTGATATTGTTCATCAAGAAATTTTGCGAAAAGCGAAGGAAGATAAAAAAATTCACTTCGTTGGTTATTCGCTGGGAGCACTAGTTTTGAGGGCTTTGCTGCATAAATATTCTTACAAAAATTTTGGAAGAGTTGTTCATCTTGCGCCGCCAAATCAAGGCAGCGAGATTGCTGATTTTGTGAAGAATTGGCGGTTGTATAAATTTCTTTTTGGACCGGTTAGTCAGCAACTCATCACTGATCAAAGTGAGTTCAAAAATATTTTTGGTGAGGTGAATTACGAGCTCGGAATCATCGCTGGTGATCTCTCGATCGATCCTTTTTCTTCGATGGTGATTAAGGGGAGGAATGATGGGAAGGTATCGGTGGAAAAAACTAAACTGCCGAAAATGAAAGATCACATCACATTGCATGTGGCTCACGCTTTTTTTCCATTCATAAAAAAAGTGCAGAGTCAGACTCTGCACTTTTTGAAGAATGGGGAATTTGCTCGGTGACTAATTCTTCTGGATCCCTGCCTTCGCGGGGATGACGTTGCACCTACTCTTCCCCGTCATCCCCGCG
>JAGWWH010000045.1 GCA_018970485.1 Pseudomonadota bacterium
CACTGGAGATAACACCAACCTCAAAGGCGCATTAATCGCTAACATCACCAACGCCTCGTCATTGCGAGGAGCCGAAGGCGACGCGGCAATCCATTTTAATTCCAGCGCAATCGATGGCGGTAATCTAATCCTCAACAGTAACTCCCAACTCATCACCAAAAACACAATCACCAACTCCCTCAACGTAAGCATAACAATCGACAACCGAATAATCGCTGGACTAGCGGGAAACAAAGCTGCACTAGATTCTTTGAGTAGTGATCAGAGGAATCTTGGAAGAAACCTCGCAATCACAGCCAAAGCCCAAGCCCAACTTCTTGACGCTCCGCTAGTTGCCGCCGACATCATTTTGATCCCATTCTACTTTCGTTACAAATAACGTGGTTATTTTACCTCTAAGCATGAGGGTTAGATCAAATGATGTCAAAAAATCATCATCAACAAAATCAATCAATCTAACTTTTTTGATAGACAAAACCAATCGTGAATTTTGAGCACTTCTCGCGATTTCTGACACACCACCCATCTCCAGCCCTTTAGAATCGGACATCCAAAAAAATTCATAAAATTGTCCAGCGGGCAAAAATCTTAGAAATTTACTCGAAATTTAATTTCGAGCTCTCCTCAAAATTGCCCTAAAAATTCCTCTAAAATTCACTCTAATTTTTGGGCGGGCTCAGAAAATTTTAGTTAATTTGACGCCTGAAGATTTCGATTGTGTCTCCGTCGATTTCTCGAATTTCTTGGCGTTTGAAGCTGTTCATTACTTCGGAGATTTTGTCGAAATTCATTTTGCCAATTGCAGAAATTCCGTCAGAGCCGATGATTTTGTTGCTGCGAATCCAGATTAATTCATCGACCAAATTTTTTTGTAGAAACTGTGTGGCGACATTTTGTCCGCCTTCGACTAACAAAGAATTAACGCCTTCTGAACAAAGTTTTTTTAGAATATTTTCGAGTTCTTCGTTAAAATTTTCGTGGCTCAAAATTACGATTCTGGGTGAAAATTTTTCTAGTCCGGAAAGGCGACAATCAAGGCTGGGATTGTCTTTTCTTGCGGTGTTGGCGCCGACTAAAATTGCATCATTTTTGGCGCGAAGAAAATGAGAAAAGTCGCGCGCTCTTTCGCATGTGATCCATTTGCTGTCGAAGTTTTTGGTGGCGATTTTTCCGTCTAAACTTGTTGCTAGTTTTAGCGTGACGAAAGGTCTTCCGAGTTTTTTTGCGGTGAAAAATCCGCGATTAATTTCCTGCGCCTCTTTTTCTAAAACTCCCAAGACCACGTCAATTCCGGCTTCGCGCAGTTTGGCAACTCCATTTCCGTTGACGCGCGAATCGGGATCTTGAGTTGCGATTACAACTTTTCTGAATTTGTTTTGGATGATTTCATCAACGCAAGGAGGGGTTTGACCAAGGTGAGAGCAGGGCTCAAGCGTTACGTAAAGAGTCGCTCCTGCTAAAATTTTTTTGTCAGAGATTTTGTCGATTGCGATTTTTTCAGCGTGAGGCCTACCTCCAATTTCGGTAATTCCGGATGAAATTATTACACCATCATCGCTAACAATAACACAGCCTACAACCGGATTTGGCGCTGTTCCACCAAGATTTTTCTGTGCCAATTTGAGTGCGTAAGAAATAAATCTTTCGTCTAATCTTTTGGTCATATTGATTTTGTGTTTGTGATGAATATGTTGCCGCTCCCCGAAGTCGCTTCAATCTTGGCTTTAATCTAAACTCTAACTCAAGATTCAATTCAAGTACCACAACCACGTTGCTAATGACAAAAATAAAGTGCCTTACCGCTACATATCTACTTCTATTTGGGCTTAGTTGTTGTAGCTCGGACCCTTACGTTTACGATCGTTACGATCAGGAAAAACCCCAAGCTCCTGCTCAAGCTGCTCCAAATTATCCAACTCAAATTCAACAGCAGCCTTACCAACAACAACCATACCAACAACCTTACCAACAGCCCTACCAGCAGCAGCCCTACCAGCAGCAGCCTTACCAACAACCTTACCAACAACAAGGAGGCTCTCGCTACTACTCAAATCCCTACTCAATTCCTCCTTCGCCTTACTACAACAACTACGACGCTGATCAATATTACGTTCCGCCGACTAACTACAGATCATCAGATCAAGGCTTGTCCGATCGTTACTAAAAATATCAAAACATGTCTAACATCATTATTTATTCCAAAGAAGTTTGTCCCTACTGCGTCCGTGCCAAGGCGTTGTTAAGTAGAAAAGGTGCAGAATTTACCGAAATCAAAATCACTGATGACAAAACCAGAGAAGAGATGATGAAAAAATCTGGTGGTCGCATGACTGTTCCGCAGATTTTTATTGGCGATTTTCATGTTGGTGGATGTGATGATCTTTACGCTCTCGATGCTTCAGGTAAACTCGAAGAATTACTAAAAAAATAATTCTCTCCCGCTCTTGTAAGGATGACGCTTTTTCCTAAGTTGCTCTCCCTAAAATTTTTCCCCTTTAATCTTTAAATTTAAACGAACTCATGAAAGTTAGACCTTTACATGACCGCGTCCTTGTTGAGCGCGTCGAAGCCGAAAGCAAAACTGCTGGTGGCATCATTATTCCTGACAATGCAAAAGAAAAACCTTCTGAAGGCAAAGTTGTGTCAGTTGGAGAGGGACTTCGTGATGATCACGGAAAGCGTGTTCCTCTCGACGTTAAGAAAGGTGATCACGTTCTATTCCAGAAGTGGGGTGGTGCTGAAGTTAAAGTTGATGGCAAAGAGCTCATCATTTTGAAAGAGTCGGATATTCTGGCTGTAATCGAGTCGAAGTAATTAATACAAAAGTAGGTCACGCTGAGCTTGTCGAAGCGCGGCTGGTCGCCCTTCGACAAGCTCGGGGTGACTCTCATAAAAATCTCAATAAAACAAAACGGAGTAAAAATGTCTGCAAAAGAAATTATTTTTGGAACTGACGCACGTGCGAGAATTCTCGAAGGCGTCGATATTATTGCTAACGCAGTAAAAGTAACTTTAGGACCAAAAGGTCGTAACGTTGTAATCGAAAAATCTTTCGGCTCACCACGCATCACCAAAGACGGTGTGACTGTTGCGAAAGAAATCGAACTCGCTGATCGCTTCCAAAATCTTGGTGCGCAAATGATCAAAGAAGTTGCTTCAAAAACCAACGACATCGCAGGAGATGGAACAACTACTTCAACCGTTCTTGCTCAAGCAATTGTGCGCGAAGGTGTGAAATCAGTTGCTGCTGGAATGAACCCAATGGATTTGAAACGCGGTATTGATCTAGCTGTTGAAGCTCTTGTTAAAGAACTTGGCAAGATGAGCAAAAAGATTTCTTCAAAAGAAGAAGTTGCACAAGTTGCGACAATCTCGGCGAATGGCGATTCTGAAATCGGTTCGAAAATTGCTGAAGCTGTGCAAAAAGTTGGTCCAGATTCTCCAATCACAGTTGAAGAAGCGAAAGGTTTGGAATTTGAAGTTAACGTCGTTGAAGGCATGAATTTCGACCGCGGTTACCTTTCTCCTTACTTCATTACTAACGCCGAAAAAATGACGGTAGAAATGGAAAATCCTTACGTTTTGTTGTTTGAGAAAAAAATCTCTAACCTACAACCAATGGTTCCATTGCTTGAGGCTGTAGTGCAATCAGGTCGTCCACTTTTAATCATTGCTGAAGATGTTGAAGGCGAGGCACTTGCTGCTTTAGTTGTAAACAAACTTCGCGCTGGTTTGAAAATCGCGGCTGTAAAAGCTCCAGGATTTGGCGATCGTCGTAAATCAATCATGGAAGACATTGCTGTGCTAACTGGCGGACAACTCATCTCAGAAGATTTGGGTATGAAGCTTGAAACAGTTACTTTGAAACAACTCGGCCAAGCTAAGAAAATCATCATCGACAAAGAAAATACTACTCTAGTGGATGGTGCAGGCAAACCAGCTGACGTAAAGGCTCGTTGCTCTTCAATCAAAGCTCAAATCGAAGAAACTACTTCCGATTACGATCGCGAAAAACTGCAAGAAAGATTGGCTAAACTTTCTGGTGGTGTTGCCATCATCAAAGTTGGCGGAACTACTGAAATCGAAGTTAAAGAGAAAAAAGATCGCGTTGACGATGCTCTTGCCGCTACTCGTGCGGCGATGCAAGAAGGTATCGTTGCCGGCGGTGGATCTGCTCTTCTCTTCGCTGGACGCGTTCTTGATAAAGTTAAAGGTGCCAATGATGACCAGAATGTTGGCGTGAATATCATCAAGAAAGTCATTCAATCGCCAATCCGTCAAATCGCTGAAAATGCTGGTTTTGATGGTGCAGTTGTTGCTAA
>JAGWWH010000024.1 GCA_018970485.1 Pseudomonadota bacterium
GAAGTAAAAATCAAAACCGCCGCCGGAATTTTAAAATGTTGGAAGAGTGGCCAAGGGGACAATGCTTTGATTTCTGTTGATATGGGCGCACCAAAATTTGCTGAAAATGTTGCGTTGCACGGATTTACTTTTTCGCAAGTAGACGTTGGCAATCCTCACGCCGTGACCTTCATCGATGAAAAAATTTCTGATGAAAAATTTTTTGATGTCGGGCCAAAAGTTGAAACAGATAAAACCTTTCCAAATAAAACTAACGTCGAATTCGCGCAGATTATTTCTGATGATTTAATCGAAGTCAGAGTATTCGAGCGCGGCGCTGGCGAAACTCTCGCTTGCGGCTCCGGAGCCTGCGCTGTTGCGGTTGCAGCGATCAAAAATAATTTGGTAAAATCAAAAAAAATCACCATTCGCTTCAAGGGTGGTGATCTAAAAATCAAATGGGACGGTAATTCAATCGTGATGACAGGCGGTTACACAAAAATTTTCGAGGGAACGATTGATGCAAAATTTCTGGGCTAAAACTTTACTAATATTCCTCCTCTCTTTCTCCGCTTTCGCCCTTTCTCCAGAAGAAAAATTGAAAGATGAATCACAAGAGCAGCGAGCGATGGAGATGTTTCTCGAGGTACGTTGTTTAGTTTGTAACGGCCAAGTAATCGAAAATTCTGACAGCGAATTTTCTTTTCAAATGCGCAAAAATATTCGTCAGAAAATTTTGTCGGGAAAAAGTGACGATGAGATCAGAGTGGAGCTAGTGCGGGAATTCGGTGAAAATATTCTGACCAAACCAAGCAACAAAAATAAAATAATCCTCTGGGCCCTGCCCTTAATTTTCGCCCTTTCGTTACTCTTTATTTTTTGGCGCAGGAGAAAAATTTAAGAATCAGTTTATCCATCCCACCTTCGAACAACTACCTATCCAACTCCTTCGACAAAAGATTCATCAGTTGGATCGAAAAATTCTGTGCACGTTCGGTAAAGTAATTAATTTTCGCGCTGAAAATATTGTAAAAGAAAACCGCTGGAATCGCGGCGAATAGGCCGATCGCAGTAGCAAGCAAAGCTTCGGCAATTCCTGGAGCGACAACAGCAAGGCTAGTATTTTTGCTCGCAGCGATTCCTTGGAATGAGCTCATAATTCCCCAAACAGTTCCAAATAAACCCAGGAAAGGCGCGGATGAACCAACGATCGCCAAAAAGTTCAAACCACTTTCTAACTTCTGCATCGATTGATTTGTTGCCACTTGCATCGTGTTCATCAAACGCTCTTTGAGTGATGATTTTTTACTATCTCCTCCAGCTATGATTTGCTTGACGTTGCTTGATTTCCACTCAGTGATGCAGTTAACAAAAACTCGCGCCATTGGATGATTATCGCGCTCTTTTGCCTCAGCATAAATTTCTTCGATAGATGCTTCGCCGCTATCGAACACAGCTTCGAAACGATCAGAACGACTTTGCATGATTCTGAATTTGATGATCTTATCAAAGATAGTTGCCCAAGACCAAAATGATGCGGCAACAAGAAGTAACATCACGATTTGCACGACGATGTCGGCGTGAGCGATGAGATTAATGAGGGAAGATGATGAGAATTTGTCCATGTTAATATTAGTGCTTGATGCTTGATACATAGCGCTCCGACCATGCACAAAGCACGATGCACGAAGCACGATTATTCTTCAATAACTTCCCTCTTTCCCGCAATGCTTGGCGCGGAAACTACGCCTTCTTCTTCCATTTTTTCGATCAAGGTAGCGGCGCGGTTGTAGCCGATGCGGAGTTGACGCTGAACGTAGCTGATTGAAGGTTTCTTGTCGCGACGCACGATCATCACAGCTTTGCGATAAAGATCTTCGTCACTGCCGCCAGCTGGTCCGCCACCAAAATCATCTTCATCGCTACCGCCAGAAATCGGAATCGGCACTTCGAAAGAAATTTTTTCGTCTTCGCCAAATTCGCTGCGATCCTGATTTTTGATGAAGTTCACCACATTTTCGATCTCGGTATCAGAGCAGAATGGGCCGTGAACGCGCGTCATCTTGCTGCCGCCGGACATGTAAATCATATCGCCGTGACCAAGTAACTGCTCAGCGCCTTGCGCGCCTAAAATCGTTCTGCTGTCGATTCGCGAAGTGACTTGAAAAGAAATTCTTGTTGGAAAATTCGCCTTGATGATGCCGGTGATAACATCAACCGAAGGACGTTGCGTCGCCATGATGATGTGGATCCCGGCAGCGCGCGCCATCTGAGCTAAACGCTGAACGGAATTTTCGATTTCCTTACCAGCTACCAACATCAGATCGGCCATTTCATCAACAATTACCACGATGAAAGGAAGTTTTTTTGGCTCGAATTCGATCTCTTCAATGATTGGCTGACCGTTGCTTGGATCATATCCCGTCTGCACTTTGCGCACCAATTTCTCATTACCAAGAATCGCCTTTTCTGCCTTTTCGTTGTAACCAGAAATATTGCGCACGGCAAAGCTCGACATTAAGCGATAACGCTCTTCCATCTCAGCCACAACCCACTTGAGCGCTATCACCGCCTTACCTGGCTCGGTTACAACTGGTGAAAGCAAATGCGGAATTCCGTCATAAATCGAGAGCTCCAACATCTTCGGATCGATCATGATAAACTTACATTCATCAGGGCGAAGTTTGAAAAGCAGCGACAAAATCATCACGTTAAGACCAACAGATTTTCCTGAACCTGTAGTTCCCGCGATCAATAAATGCGGCATGCGCGCGAGATCAGCGATCATCGTGTCGCCAGCAATATCCTTACCGAGAATGATCGGCAAAGAATCTTGCGATAACTTGTAATCCTTAGACTCAAGCAGCTCGCGCAAGAAAATCATTTCGCGTTTTGGATTTGGCAGCTCGATTCCAAGCGAGGTTTTTCCAGGCACGACAGCAATACGCGCCGATACCGCGCTCATCGATCTAGAAATATCGTCAGAAAGTCCAATCACACGCGAAGCCTTGGTGCCAGCAGCTGGTTCGAATTCATGCAAAGTAACTACGGGACCGACTTTTGCGCCAAGCGAAGTTCCGTAAACGCCAAAATCTTCCAAAACTTTTGTCAGCATTTTGCCCTGAGATTCGACTGATTCGCGACTGGTTTTTTTGTCTTTATTTTCGCTCGAGCGATCAGTTAGCAAATCGGGTTCTGGTAGTTCGTAGCTTGATTTTGCTGAGCGCGTCGGCTTTTTAGTTTTTGGTGCTTTCAATTTTTTCTTCAGAATTTCGATGTCATCTTCTTGTTCTTGCGACTCTTCTGGAATCTGTTCTGGCTCATCTTGTTTTACGACCTTAGGCAAAATGGCTTGCGGAATCTTTCTAATCCTTCTCTCGCCAAGAAGTTTATTTAGAAAAAATCGTCCCGTCGCAATTGAGTAACGAATAAAATAAATCCAATCAGCGAAGGAAATTTCAATAATAATAGATAAAGACGCTACGCCCAGAAATAGCGCCAACAAAAGCGTCAAAGGGATTGGGATAATCGCGGTTTTAGCTAAAATAAAATGGCCATTGACGCCACCGAGAGAATTAAATTCCCACCAATTTGGTTGAGGAAGTGCAGCGAAAACCACCGAGAAACACAAAATACAAAATGGTGTGATGATAAGTTTGGGCAGCAAATGCCTTGATCCAGCGCGACTACTAATTTTTAAACCTAAAGCAAAAATAATGAGACAAAGTATGAAGGAAGAAAAACCGATAAGCTGAAATGAAAGATCAGAAAAGTGTGATCCAAACGAGCCAATCCAGTTGCTGATGTGATCGTCGGTAGAAACGGTGTTAAAGGAAGAATCTTCGGAATTAAAACTGATTAAAGAGAGAGTAAAAACGAAAGAAAGAATAAGCAGACCAAGACCAAAAAGGCGGGAAAGCAAACGAAGAATTATCGCAGAAAATTTTAGGTTCAGCATTACTTATTTCAGAAAATTTGTGATTTCTCGAATCAAGAAATCTTGAGAGAAATCAAGATGTCCAGCGCCCTGCACTTCAATAAATTTTTTTGGTGAAGTGATTTTTTCAAAAAGATTTTTGCCTTCAGAAAAAGGAACAACTTCGTCAGCCGTTCCGTGAAAAATTAAAGTCGGAGAAACAATTTTTGGCGCGAATTTCTCGGAATCGAAATGATCCTTGAGCAGCAATTTCACTGGCGCAAACCAATATCTTTTTTGCCCAACATTCGCAATCGAAGAAAATGGCGATTCAAGAATTATTGCCGAAAATTCTGATCTCGCCGCAAGCTGCACCGCAACTCCAGAACCAAGAGATTCACCAAACAAAATAATGTCAGAAGTTTGATAATTTTGATCGAGAAGAAATTTTAACGCCGCCTCGCCATTCTTGATTAATCCAGCCTCCGATGGCTTTCCTTCTGATCCAAAATAGCCACGATAAGAAATTGCTAAAACGCCGAATCCAGCATCAGCAAAAGCAGAAAATTTAGCAGCGCGATCGCCAATATTTCCGGCATTGCCGTGAAAATAGAGAATAGTTTTTTCACCTTTTTTTGCGGAATGATACCAGGCGAGAAGACTTAATCCATCTGCATCAACAAGGTTTTTAGATTCGAATCCCTCGGGAATTTGCGCAACTTTTCCCATCGGCAAATATTGCAACTGACGTTGGAAGAAGAACAAAAATGCCAGAAGTAGAAGGTAAGTTGTGGCAACTGTGATTAGCACCTTCCTAAACAAAGCTCTTGAGATCTTCACTATTTTGGATCGAGCGTGATTTCATACTCGGGCAAGTGCGACTAACTAATCCGGCTAGAACTTTTCCAGAACCAATTTCGATGATTTCTTCAACACCTTGCGAAGCGAGGAAAATCATGGTTTCGCGCCACCTTACTGAGCCAGTAATTTGTTTCGCGAGTAAGTCACGAATCTGATTTGGATCAGAAACTAAAGCCGCAGTAACGTTAGCAACTAAAGGCACGATCGGAGATTTGATCTCAGCAGCAGCCAAAGCGATTTTCATTTTTTCTTGTGCTGAAAGCATCAAAGCCGAGTGAAATGCACCACTCACCGGAAGAGCAATGGCGCGCTTTGCACCTTTAGCCTTAGCAATTTCTAAAGCGCGATTAATCGCTGATTTTGATCCAGAAATTACGATCTGACCGACCGAATTATCATTCGCAACTTGGCAGATTTCACCTTGCGCCGCTTCACTGGCGATGCTTTCTGCAACTTCGATCTCAACTCCCAAAATCGCTGCCATCGCACCTTCTGATTGCTCGCCGCACTTAGCCATTTCTGAGCCGCGCACTTGTAGAAGTTTTGCGGTGTCTTCGAGTGAAATCGCTTTTGCGGCGCAAAGTGCGGAATATTCACCGAGAGAATGCCCAGCAACAAATGAACAAAGATCGGTAATTTTTTTACCAAATTCTTTTTCCAAAACCGTGGTTAAAGCCAATGAAACCGCCATCAAAGCTGGTTGGGTATTTTCTGTTTTGGTTAGTTCTTCACTCGGCCCTTCAAACATAATTTTCGACAAATTCACACCGAGAATTTCATCAGTTTTTTGAAATACTTCGCGCGCTGAAGCAAAATTTTCGTAGAGATCTTTTCCCATGCCAACCGCTTGTGAACCTTGACCGGGGAAGACGAATGCTGTTTTCATAATTTTTGTTTTGAGTATTTAATTTGTTGCGCCCGCGCTTCCAACGTCATCCCCGCGAAGGCGGGGATCCAGAAAATCTCAACACGGATTATTCCTCCTGGATCCCCGCCTTCGCGGGGATGACGCGGTAAGGAAGGAGTTCAAGAATATTTTTTTAAAATTTTTTTCACATCTTCGCGAATCCCGCCATTAGCGAGCGCAAAGGCAATGTTGGCTTCAAGATAGCCCAAAACATTTCCACAATCGAAGCGCAGTTCATCGATTTTTTTGTAGTAAAAAGGATATTTTTTGCACATCGCTTTCATCGCGTCAGTAAGCTGAATTTCACCGCCCGAACCAACTTCAAACTTTGCCAAATATTCAAAAATTTCTGGCTGAAGAATGTAGCGACCCGTGATTGCTAAATTCGATGGAGCCAGATCTGGCTTAGGTTTTTCGACCATGTCAGTGATAGTTTCTTCACCTTCAATTTTGATGATTCCGTATTTGTTGCTATCTTGGATGTTGATCACATCAACAGCGACGATGCTCGACACGTCTTCTTTCTTTTGATAAAGATCGATCATTTCACCAAGAAAATTTCTCTGACGATTCGGACTTTGTTGCATCATTTCATCAGCAAGAATCACGACAAAAGCCTCGTCTTTAGCGATAAAATTTCTCGCGCACCAAATTGCGTGACCCAAACCCAATGGTTTTTGCTGACGCACGAAAGCAATTTGCCCGGCATCAGGAAGCCATGACATTACTTGCGCCAACTCTTGTGATTTATTTTTTTCGTCGAGCTTAGATTCTAATTCGTAAGCATGATCGAAGTGATTATTGATCGCGTTTTTATTGCGACCGGTGACGAAAATGAACTTCTCGATTCCAGCATCGCGCGCTTCTTCGTAGGCATATTGAATGATCGGCTTATTGGCGATCGGCAGCATTTCTTTTGGCATTGACTTGGTAGCTGGCAAAAAACGCGTGCCTAGCCCGCCAACTGGGAAAATTGCAGTTTTGACCTGTCTCATTGTTCGATGATTTTTAGTTTTCGATAGATGGTCGAACGACCAATATTTAACTGCTTCGCTACTTCCGAAAGATTGCCACTACGCATGTCGACCAAGCGCTTGATAACCTCCTCTTCAATCGCATCCATGGTTTTGCATTTTCCTTCTTCGTCAAAAATGTCGATTATTTCGCTATTTATATCTGACCTTTTTTTGGCTGCTGCTTTTGTTTTTGTTAGATCGCTACCTTCCTTAACCAACAATTGTGGAAAATGTTCAGAGCTTAAAGAATCTCCATCACAGAGAATAACGGCGCGAAAAATTGTGTTTTTGAGCTGACGAATATTTTCTTCTAGATCGCAAAGATAGAGCAATGAAAGAGCTTCCTGACTTATTGATCTAATTTTCTTGTTTTCATTGGTGCTAAAATCACGACAAAAACTTTCAGACAAAATTTTTATATCACCTTCTCCACGATCTCTGAGACTTGGCATCGTGATCGGAAAAACAGAGATTCGATAAAAAAGATCTTCGCGGATTTTCTTGTTTGCGACCAGCTGTTTTGAATCAAATATTGTTGAAAACATCATGCGCACATCAACTCGTATCGGCATTTTTCCAGCTACTGGTGTAAACTCTCCCTCTTGAAGAAAGTGCAAAAGTTTAATTTGTAGCGCCGGCCTCAAAAGATCGATTCTTCTAAAGAAAATCGTACCACTATTAGCTTCGCGCAGCTTACCGATATTCTTCGCCATACCTTCGGGAACAACTCCATCTGAACCAAAAAGCTTTTCTTCGGCGTCGCTGTCTCGCAATGCGTCACAATCAATGGCAATAAATGGTTTTCCTGATCTTGATCCAGAGCCGTGAATTGCTCGAGCGAGCAACTCTTTTCCTGATCCGCTCGGGCCATCAATCAAAACCGGAATAGAGGAATTGGCTACCTTCTTTCCCATTTCTACCACCCTAGATAGAGCCTCACTTCTTCCGATTATGTCAGAGAACATAACCTGATCTCTTTCCTTACGGGCTAAATTCGAAACCTGATATTTGAGATTCTTTTTTTCGATGGCGTTGTTGATCGAGGCACTGATACGCGCAAAAATGTCTCTATCACCTTTAACAATGTAATCGATCGCTCCGTAATTAATTGCGGCAACAGAGAGGGTTAAATCTTTTTTAGCAGTTAGGACAATTACCTGCACATCGCCCTTAAATGGCGCGATTTGTTTTAATACTGAGAGTCCGTCTAAATCTGGCATTGAAAGATCTAGCAACATCACATCAACGTCGTTGCAAGAAATGTTGTTAATCGACTTTTTGTTTAGAAAAAAATCTACCGCTTCCAAGCCGCCTTTCATTTCTATGCATTTATGGCCTAGATTTGAGCTTATTACTTTTCCAAAAGCCTTACGCTGAGTTTCTTCATCATCAACGATGAGAATAGTATGCTTTACCATTTTGAGTTAGTCTTTTCGTTTTTCTTGGAGGAGCTGAATGATTCTTGCGGCAGTCTCTTCTACAGATCTTTTTGTGACATCGATAACCGGACATTGCAATCTTGAAAATAATTTGCGCGACTCAGCAACCTCGGCCTTTATCGACTCAAGATCGATGTAATTTGTTTCACTTTCTTGTCCAAGTGAAGCAAGTCTCGTTTGCCTTATTTGTACAAGTTTTTCTGGATTGATTGTTAGTCCGACGATTAGTGGCTTTTTTAAATCATAAACCGTTTGCGGAATTGTTTCGATCGATACGAAAGGAATATTCGCAGTCTTATGACCACGGCAAGAGAGATAGACAGAAGTTGGAGATTTTGATGTTCGCGACACTCCGATAATCACAATGTCGGCATCAAATAAATCCCAAGCGGACTGGCCGTCGTCGTGGGTAATTGTATAACTAATTGCTTCCACGCGTGAAAAATATTCTCCGTCGAGCAAATGTTGGCGACCAACAGAGTGAGTTATACTCATGCCCAGATAGTTCGAAAACTCTGCGATGATGTGAGACAATACTGGGATACAAGGAATCTTTAATTGATGACACTCTTTACGCAGGTCCTCCACCAAGTCATCATGCATGATAGTATAAAGCACGATTCCGGGATGCTTCTTTATTGATTCTAAGGCTTTGCTCAGTTGTTGCTTGGTGCGAATTAAAGGCCAAATGAAATCATTCGATTCAACACCCTCGAACTGTGACAAAGTTGCACGCGCAACTGAGCTCAAGGTCTCTCCGGTTGAATCAGAAACTAGATGGATATTGATATTTTTTTTGGTCATTTTCTCGCCGAAGGAATGGTAATATCGGAGTTAACGATAACGGTAATTTTAGTACCTTGCGGCACTCTGATTACTGGCGTGAGATCGATCGAATTGCTTAAAAGTTGACCCACTGTATCGATAATTGTTTTAGTAACATCATACAGAGCTTGGTTGGTAGCACTTCCGGTTGTTGTTGTTGTTCCTTGCGTTGGATTAGTTGTGGTAGTGGTCGCGGTATTATTTGTTAGAAGTTTCTGCGCTGCCGCTACACCACCAATAGCCAGAACGCTTGTCAGCATTGAACTGGTGATGATAGAGCTGTATTTATTATCAATCTCACCTGGAATTCCAGAACGACCAAATTGATCAGAAGCATTGAAAGTGATGATCATATCAACGCCGTCTGGACGAATTAGGCGAGTCCAGCCGATCTCAACTCTAGCTTGTCCCCTGTTAACTTTACTGGAGTAAGCTCCAAATAAACGCGATCCTTTAGGAATTAAAATCTCATTTCCAGATTCGCCGTAAACATCACGACTAACCACGGCACGGACCGATCCCGGTAATTCCGTATTGATCGCAGTTTCTAGCACCGCATTCAATAATTTACCTTGCGCAATGGTGTGAGTAAGATCAGCAATTCGAGTCGCAACTACTGATGTTGTTGTAGCTTGCAGATCATTGATTGGATCATTTTTGAGAGAGACGATATTGTTATCATAACCAACTCCTCGCGGCGGAACTGCGCTATCAGTCGCACCTGAAAAAATTACAATTGGGGCATAGCGCGGATCAGATTTTTTTTGACCATCTTGCTGCTGTTCTGTTGATGAATTCTGCTGATTAGGCTTCTGCTGCAATTCTAATTGCTGCTGCTGTTGCTGAGGAGGCAGCTGCTGCTCTGGTTTTTTTTGATCAGATGTTAAATCAATTTTATCTGGAATGACCGCATTTTCTGGCAATTCTGGTAACGTTGGAAGGTCTGGAGATGAGGGCTGAGAAAGAATATCTACGTCAACTTTTGAAGATTCTTCTTTTGGAAGCTCAAGCTCGAATGGCGATTTTCCACTATCTGATGTGGCAATTCCTACGGGTTGCGGAACTTCGATTTTTTCTAAATTTTCTTTCGAGGAATTGTCCTTAAAAAAGAAAAAATAAAGCACTGCAACTGTCAGTAATGTAGAGACAACGACCAGAACAAATTTACTCTGCTTTCCAGCAGCAACCTCAGGAGCTCCCGACTCGACTTCTATATCGTCATCATCCTGCTCTAGGTCTGGATCTGGTCTTTTTATTGGCTTCGATTTCATGGGCTAAATTATTTTTATCTTTACCAAAAAATCCCTTACCAACTCAAATACTTCCTCTTTTCCTTCGGAGTTAATGATGCAGTGATTAGAGAAATTTGGCTCAGCTAAAACTTTCTGTGCAGAGTTGATTTTTTTGTAGATTATTTTGCCACTTTTTGGATCGACGATCGGATCTTGGTTTGCCTGAATTATCAAAGACGGTAACAAGATTTTTTGTAAACTTTCTTCACAAACCCCCATCAATTTCTCCAGTTCATTTACACCATGGATGTAGTTGCGGCTGTAGTTGATGTGAGGATTTTCTGGCTGATCATCGATGAATTCAAATTTGCCTTTTTCAAAGTGAAATTTATCCAAAATTTCATTCCACAAATTAATGCTTGGAACCATACGCGCCTTGATATCAACAAGCCTCATTGCTGAATTAATTGAAACTATTCCGCATAGTTTTTTGGCGTAGTTTTGTTTGCTTGCGCAGGAAAGAAGTCCCAACAACCCTCCTGTCGAAAATCCAATAATCGCAACACGCGATGAAATATTATTTAAGGCCGCATATCCGCGCTGCACTGAATCATACCAATCTTGCCAAGTAATATTTTTTAGATCGGCGGGAGCAGTGCCATGACCTCTCAATCTTACTGCGTAAACCTTCAAACCAAATCCGTTTAAAAACTGCGCCAAAGCCTCAACTTCTTTTGGAGCTGATTTGTATCCATGCACAAGAAGTATGGCACTAGTTCTAACTCTTGCCGCAGCTTTAATTTTTGAGTCCATAAAAAATGGCGCTCCAACTGATTTTTCTTTGGAAAAATTTTTATCAAAGTTGATGTCGTAATCATTATTAAAAATTTCCAAATCGCATCGATAGATCTCGTTAAAAACTTTTTTACATAAGTCATTATCCGAGATTTTAGTGTTACGTTTAACAACGGAATTAGCTCCTTCAAGAAGAAGGAATTCGTTAGTAACAACCTGCAAAGTGTTCTCTAGTCTGATCTCATGAAAATCACATTTTTTCTCAAAAGCTGATTTTCTAATACGAATCTTACCTTCCGCAGCATTATCGATAATTCCTTGTTTAAGCGCCAAAGCAAAGACGCTATCAAATTCAGGGTGCGGTTCGTCGTTAAAAATCTTCACCAAATTTTCTTCAAACAGACTGTGATTTAAACGATATTTTTTGCTCTTTTGTAACATCGTTGCCGAGAGATAAATCACGCGCTTCAGATGGTTAATCTCGATTTCATTTTCATTAAAATGGTGCAGAGCGGCGCTAAAAATGTGATCAAGATTAATCTGAATATTGGAGTAAATCTTCTCCATAAAATCCGAAGTCAGGCGCGAGCGCAAATAGCGCAGAATAAAATTATTTTTGGTCTCATAATTAATAATCGGCAGCTTCTGAATGGTGTTGCGAGGCATCTCGGCATATTCTGCCAGACTAATTGGATCGCCAAAAATTACGTTGATATCAGCGCCAAGCAAAAGATTTCCTTCGATCTCTAACTCCTCCGAAACCTGAGTTGGAATTTTCTTCACCAAGCGCGAGATAATTTTTTTGATCTTATTTTCACCGGGACGAATCGGGTAATAAGTGATGTTGAGCGGAACTATGTAAGTGTTGATTCCTTTAAAATGCTCTTGGTAAGTAGTGCCAAAAGTTTTCTCTAACTCCTTTAACAACTCTAAATTATTGGCTTCGAAGGCTTCGGTAAGATTATTGCGATAAAGCTGCGACTTGAGAGCTAGAACCGCGGATCCAGTATGAACTGGGCCGATGCGCCCTGGTGTGTAGCTCATGAACATCCCTTCGTTCTTGATCTCTTTGCTTTTTATCATGCTACCTTCGGGATAGATCATCCAATCATATTCTCCGGAAATTAGGTCGCGTAGAATGATATTATCTCGCTTAGGATTTTTTGTCGAA
Organism: Pseudomonadota bacterium; assembly: GCA_018970485.1. Lineage (GTDB taxonomy): Bacteria > Pseudomonadota > Alphaproteobacteria > Rickettsiales > UBA1997 > UBA2645. Next base: position 12,142 of record JAGWWH010000024.1, read on the forward strand.
ACTGTTCCAACGGATTGTAGAAATTTTCCAAGAACTCCTGAATAGAGGCTTGAATCAGCAAGGCATCGAACCTGACGTCCAGTGTGTTTATAGATTAAGTAAGGAATAAAAAATGTTTCTGAACGCGTAAAATGATTCGCAACAAACATCACTGGATGCTTTGGTAATTTTTCCAAACCTTGCACCGAAAATTTTGAGCCCAAAGCTCTCTCTAAAATCTCCAAAGCTAGAGCTGTATAACGGAATGCCTTGGCTGATGTTTTCATTTTAGTTAAAATTTTTCTCGAAAACCGACTCGTTCAGATTTTGCAAATCTTTGATTGCCACCTTTTCTTCGCCAATTTTGATTTTTTCCTTCACAACAACGGCGACTCTTTTCAGTTCTACAGATTTTTTATCAGCCATCTTCTTTAGCTCTTTAGCCATCGAGGAATCTAAGGCGACAATGTAGCGAGACTGGTCTTCACTAAATAAATCAGCACTACTAGAGATAAGATTATCGAGTTCGCAGCCTAACTCTTCATTACACATTTCAAACAAAGCTACCAACAAACCGCCGTCAGAAATATCGTGGCAAGCGTTGATAATAGAAGACTTGATCAGCTCGCGAACAAATTCGGAATTCTTCTTTTCTTCAATCAAATCAACTTTTGGCGGATTTTTTTTGCTATCGATCTTCAAAATTTCGCGCTCGAAAAGTGAACAAGAAAGATGGCCAAAACTTTTTCCAATCACAAAAACTTCATCCCCGAGTATCTTGAATTTAGTGTCGCATCTTTTGTTTAAATCTTGAAGCAAACCAACTCCTCCAATCGCTGGAGTTGGCTGAATTGCTTTGCCATCAGTTTCGTTGTAAAGAGAAACATTTCCTGAGATGACAGGATAATCTAGAGCTTTGCAGGCTTCATTTATTCCTCGAATCGCCCGCACAATCTGTCCCATAATTTCTGGCTTTTGCGGATTTCCGAAGTTCAAGCAATTGGTGATTGCGAGCGGCTTACCGCCAACTGCAGAGATATTTCTATAAGTTTCTGCAACTGCTTGCTTAGCGCCTTCAAAAGGATCGGCCTCAACATAGCGCGGAGTACAATCAACAGTAATCGCCAAAGCCTTTTGGGTGCCGCGAACACGTACGATTGAGGCGTCACCACCAGTCTGAATAGTATCATTCATCACTTGTGAATCGTACTGTTCGTAGATCCATTTTTTTGAGGCAAGATCAGGAACTCGAAGAAGAGTTTTTAGATGTTCAAGATGCATTAAATTTGGCTGTATAGTTGTTGTCTGCTGATTGCTAGCTGATGAAAATTTTTTACGGTTTGTAACTTGAGATCACAAGAAAATTTAATTACCGTTTGGGGTTACAACAGCCCAGCCTACGCGGTATGGAGGCGAGTCAGTAAACTTGATAAAAGGCAAAATAATTGGCTCTTTAGTTACTATTTTTGCAGAAATTTCTTTGGTGAAATGTTTGGGCAAATCATCGCCTTCGTGACGCGCGTTCCAAAAAATAATTCCCCCAGTTTTTTCCAATTTTCTCAAATCCCAAACAACATGCGGACGAGGATTAGAGAAAAAATTCATATTGCCCGTAAGCCATACATCTCCATATACAAAAGATATTGGCTGTTGTTTTTCAGAAATTTTTTTTACGAGAAGTTTGCCGTCGAAATGTCCGTATTTATGTAGACGACTTGTCTGACTGTCGACAAAAACAATAATAGCTATCGCGCAAATTAAGGTGAATCCGAGGTAAAATTTTTTTTGAAAAATCGGCGAAATTTTTACTGGAAAAAAATAAAAAAGACCTACGCCAAACCAACTCCAAAGAACAGATCCCCACATGTCTTTGATTCCACTTCCGATAAGTAAAGAGGGAATCATTGTTAAGAAAAATGGCCCAAAGCAGGCAAATATTAGGAAGTTAGATTTTATTTCATTGTTGTTTGGCTCTTCTTGCTTGTTGCCTCGCGAAGCTAGCCAAAAAACCAGAGATGGGAGTAACAAGCTTAGGGCTTGTGAACAAAAGAATAAAAATGGGTTAAGTAGGTGATTATAAAAATGATAATCTGAATTAGAGCGATTTTTAGCGTAAGTAAAAGTTACAAAATCATTTTCGATTAACCAAAAAATATGCGGTAGAAGCAAAAGAATCAAAGTAGCTCCAAAAAGATATGGAGCTGGAGTTAACAAATTTTTACGCAGCTTTTTGTTGTGAAGAAAAAACAGAAATATCGAAGCAAAAAGCATTGCAGCATAATATTTTGTAAGCATCGCAAGAGCGCAAAAAACTGCAAAAATTAGCCAATTTTTTAAGGAATTGGGATTTTTTGTAACCTTCCAAGCATAAAGAGTAACAAAGCTCCAGAGCGGCAATAGAGCAATGTTAGCATTGAACTCGGTTGAGGTGAAGTTATAATAATAAATACACTCAAGCAGCAAAATCGACATAAAGGCTTGTTGGCGTGGTAAAAAATCTTTTGCCAACTCCCAAGTGGCTATGAAAGACAGAGCCAAACAAATTTGTGCTAAAAAATAAATCGCCCACATCTGCTGTGGAAAAATATTCATCATGCCCTCAGCCATCCAAGCTGAAATTGGTGGATGCTTGACGTAACCAAGCTGCCAGCTGTGTCCCCACGCAATCGCTTCAACAGAATCAAGTGCTAGATCGTAACGAAAAATAGTTGGAAGCAGGGTCCAAACAAAAACATGAGCCGCAACGAAGCTGTAAAAATAAAGACTGTATTTAGTCGAATCATGATTCTTGTAGTTTTTCATCTACTGGCTGATTACGGATTGAAATATTTTTAAAACTTAGCTCTCCACTCATCGCTTTTTTTAGGTAATTAATGCTGCAAAAAAGTAGGAACAAAAAAAGAATCATTATCAAAGAAATCCATAATCCTTTGGCTCCAACAGTTTTCATAATCGCACCCGTAAGAAGAAGGCCAAAAATATTTCCAATCAGACTAACTCGTGAAAAAGCACTATTCACCGCAAGGCGTTGCGTTGATTTGTATTTTTCATTAATCAACACGATCGCTGGTAACTTCATTCCAGAAAGACAGCCAAACATCAAAAAAAGCAGTAGATAGATATCTTGCTCATTTTTGCTAACATAAAGCAGGCATACGCACACGAGCGAAAGTGCGGCAAATAAAATCATCAACATGCGGCGATTAAATATGTCGGTAATATAGCCGATTGGAATGTAGAGAATCGTACCGAAAAGTAGAACAGAAAGTAACATCGCTGCCTGACTCTGAGGCATGCCAATCTTGATTCCATAAACAATAAGAAAAGCACTTGCCGAAGACATTGCATAGCTCACTGAAAATCCCGCAAACATGATTTTTGGCGAATTCTTGATGTAACGCCAAATGCTGATTTTCTTTTCTTCGCGCACCTTCGAGTCAACATTTTTAAGGCGAGTAAGGGGAATCATCGAAAGGAGATAAAGCATCGCGACGATAAAAAATGAAGAAAATTCTTCATTCGTATTCATCAAGCCCAACACCACCGAACCAATCGCATTGCCAATCGCTACTGACATATTTCCCAGCGAGATAATCAAAGCCCTTATGTGCTGCGGAGCCAAATCAATCATGATTGTAGCTCTCGTAACGCCACAGGTAAAAAGAGATGTTCCGAGAGCAAAAATCACTAAAATCCACAAGAAAAATCCGTGATACTTGAAGAGCAATAAGGCACAAATTGCTGAGACAATAGTAGCGCCGTGGATACTCCTGATCATTCCAACCTTATGACCCAAGGAAGGCAAAAAGCGTGAAAAAATTACTCCAGCGCCGATCTGAACAGCCGCAGAAAATGACATCAAAATTTCATTTTTAACATGAAACTCGAGTTTGAGCGCAATCAATACCATCAATATTCCGTAGGCGACCGCAGAAATAAACATTGAAGAAAAAATCGAAGCCATGTCTCGAATTAATTCCAAACTCCAATGAAATTTTTCATCTATTTGATTTTTTTTACTTGGCAGCGGCGAAAAACCACCCGCGGTAAAATCGTGGTTACGAGTAATCATTTCTTGATGCGAGCGGAAGAAGACTAACATTTAATCTGCTTAATTTTGAATTAATGCTGAAGTATCTGGATCTTCAAAAATTGACTTGAATAGATGGCAAATTTCTTAGCTAACAATCCTACTCATAAAGCTCCTTTATGATCTTGTTGCGAAGAAAATTTCTATTTTTTTTGCCTGTAAATTTTGCAACCACATCTCCGTCTTTTGAGAGCAAAACAGTAAAAGGAATTCTGCCATCGTAACGAATATTTTTCTTACGCAGAAGTTCGCGAAATCCATCCTTAAAAATCAAAAAACGCGGCTGGAAATAAAAGTCTCCAAACTTTCCGAGATATTGAGAAAGAGTCGTCGGATCTAAATCGCGATCAATAGCTAGGGCAATAATTTTCAAATCAGTATTTTGAAACTCGCGCGCAATCTCATTAATCGTCGCAAAATTTTCCGAACAAATTTTACACCAAGTAGTGTAGAGATAGAGTATTGTAGGCGCTGTATCGTTCTTTTCTAACTCGTCCGCAACTTGTGCAGTCGTCATCGCAAATGGTTCGCGATCGTTAAAAGTTATATTTTTTGATGCAGGAATTTGCACATCGAGACGTTCGATATTTTTAATGAAATAATGCCACAAGATCATGCTAATAAAGATTCCGGCGAGAACTGTTAAAAAAAACATTTTAGAATTTTTTAGTTTGGATTTTTGGTAACGCTTAAACAGAATAATTTTTTCTTCTGAAATTTTCTCTTTCGTCATTTTTTCCTGCATGTTGATCAAAATAAAAAATCTAAGGCTCAAAACAATCCTCGGCGTTCACGCTTGGGAAGAGAACATCGATCGCGAGATTATCATCAACGCAGAAATCGAAACTAACCAAGTTACATCACATGCAAGCGATAACATTGATGATACGATCGATTACGATGAAATCATTTTTAAAATCAAAAATTTGGTGAAGTCGAAAAGATTCAAACTCATCGAAAAAATGACTGCGGAAATCATGCAAGAAATCATGCAAGATAAACGCATCAGCAGATGTAAAATAGAAGTTGATAAAGTTGGCGTAATCGCTGACGTCGATTCATTTTCAGTTACTCTAGAAAGCTATGGATCTTAGAACGGAGGAGGTTCTCCAACTCATCAAATCTCAGAATAAAACTCGAAATCTTCTAACGATTCTGTGTTACGCTCTGATTATTGGCGGACTTTTTGTTTATATTTTTTACGCCTTTAACCAAAGCCGTGCGATCAAATTGGTTAAGAAACACAGCGACAACTTAAAAGAATATCAAACCGAAAAAATTATGACTAATCCGCGCATCAAGATAAAGCATGATGAGGGGAATATTTACGACATTCGCGCCAAGAAAGCTTTTCACGAAAATGAGGAAGAAGTAAAATTATTCGATGTTTTTGCCGAAGGTAAGCTTGGCAAAATAACCTCTGGAGAACTTCATGTGAGCGAAGAAGGAGATCATTTAGTTTTCACAAAAAATCCAATTTTAATTCTTAATCAAACGGAAAAATAATCATGCTTCGACAGGCTCAGCATGACACGTCCGTCACCCTGAGCCTGTCGAAGGGTGACCAAAGCAAACACTAAACATGAGCAATAAATTCGGCGAAATTTTTTCATTCACAACTTGGGGCGAAAGCCATGGCGAAGCAATCGGCTGCGTGGTCGATGGCTGCCCTTCCCTTCTTTCGCTAAACGAAAACGATATCCAAAAACATCTCGATCGTCGCCGTCCAGGCCAATCAAAATTCACCACGCAGCGCCAAGAAAAAGATCAGGTAAAAATTTTTTCAGGAGTCTTCGAAGGCAAGACCACAGGCACTCCAATCAGTTTAGTGATTTTCAACGAAGACCAAAAATCCGGCGATTATTCCGAGATCAAAGACAAGTTTCGCCCCAATCACGCCGACTATGCCTACTTCAAAAAATACGGCATTCGCGATTATCGCGGTGGCGGCAGATCATCAGCGCGCGAAACTGCGATGCGCGTGGCAGCAGGAGCGGTGGCAAGAAAAATTCTTGAACAAGAAAAAATCGAAATCACCGGCTACTTAACTCAAATCGGCGAAAAGAAAATCGACCCTTCGCGCCTTGATTTTGCTGAGATCGAGCGCAATGACTTCTTCTGTCCCGACGCCATCGCCGCAAAAAATTTTGAGGATTACTTAACTGAAATCAGAAAATCTGGCGACTCGGTTGGAGCGATCATCGAAGTTGTCGCCCGCAACGTTCCCGCTGGTTTCGGCGAGCCAATTTACGACAAACTCGATGCCCGCCTTGCTTCAGCGATGATGTCAATCAATGCGGTAAAAGGCGTTGAGATTGGTGATGGAATGAGTGCAGCGAGTAAAAAAGGCTCCCAGCTTGCTGACGAAATGTTTGTCAAAAACGGCAAGGTTGAATTCGCCTCAAACTACTCCGGCGGCACTTTGGGAGGTATCTCGTCTGGTCAAGATATCGTTTTACGTTTCGCCGTAAAGCCAACTAGCTCAATTTTAATTCCCCGCAAAACCATCGATATCGAAGGCAAAAATACCGAAATCATCACCAAAGGCAGACATGATCCATGCGTTGGCATTCGTGCCGTGCCAGTCGGTGAGGCAATGATGGCCTGCGTGCTAGCTGATTTCCTTCTTCTGCACAAAGCTCGCCAAAACTTCACAAAATAACTCTTTCGATTGCTTGTATAAATTTTGAAAAATAACTCTAGCCAAAGTTTAGGCGATATTCCTGAGCTCCTTTTAGTAAAAATTCAAAAAACAATTTTATGAAAAATCTTCTCACGCTTAGTGCGACTCTATGCTTATTAGCTACAACTGCTATTGCTCAACCTGGTCAAGGGGGACATGGTGGTCCAGGTGGTGGCGGAAAAAATCAAGGTGGTGGTGGGCAACAACGTCCTCAAGGCGGCTCTATGCAACAAGGTGGACGTCCTCAAGGTGGTGGAATGCAGCAAGGCGGTGGACAACAACGTCCTGAAGGTGGAATGAGACAAGGTGGTGGTGAACAACGCCCTCAAGGTGGCGCTATGCAACAAGGTGGGCAACAAAGTCCTCAAGGCGGCGCCATGCAGCAAGGTGGTGGAAAAGAGATGAACCAAGATCGTGGTGAAAAACGTAAAGAAAATAGAATGGAGCGTCGTGAAGAACGTAGAGAAAACAGGATGGAACGTCGTGAAGAACGTAGAGAAGAAAGACAAGAAGGAAAACAAGCTCCAGCAAATACTGGCGCAGCTGCTCAATAATCTAATTATTCGAGCTTGATTAAAGCCGGCTCCGAAGAAATTTGGGGCCGGTTTTTTGTATCCAAAAACACCTCAGGAAACATGCTTCGACAATCTCAGCATGACGCCACGGTCACCCTGAGCTTGTCGAAGGGTAATAAAGATTTCACTCAATACCCTTCCGACCCAATCTCCTTCAATCTCGAAGCCGTACGCTTAAAAACTTCCACAGCACAAAGCTTGTCGATCGAAGTTCTGGCAAGAACAATTAGCGAAATTTTTCTCTCATAAACTTCGTCGATAAAAAGCATAAAACGGCGCATTTCGTTAACATCTTCCGCGCCCAAAACCGGCAGTTTTAACAAAAAAATCAGATCGAAATTTTTACAGATTTCTTGGTAATCAGAAGCGGCAAAAGGCTGACGGCATAATTCATCAAAACTCATCACCGCGATTTTTCCGTAGGTTTTTTTAATTTTGATTTCACGCCCCCAAACCTTGAGTTTCGTGGCTTTGTGTTTTTTTCCTTCAGCGATCTCGGCGATTAAATTTTTCACTTCTTCACGATTTTTTGCGTTCGAAATGAAGTAACGCTTAGTCAGACTTTCTCTAAATTTAGCACGATAATCTGTCGCAGAATTCAGATAAAAAACGCGACAATTTTTGAGTAAAATATTTTCAACAAATTTCAAAAAAACCTCGCGCTGCAGCCCATTTTTGTAGAGATCGAGCGGCTGCGTATTTGAAGTAAAAACCGCCACAACTCCGCGCGAAAACAAAAAAGAAAAAATTCGCGCAAGCAACATGGCATCAGCAATATCAACAACTTGAAACTCATCAAAACAAATTACTTTTTTGTCTTTTACGACTCTTTTTACCGCTTCGATCAATTCATCTTTGCAGTCTTTTTCTTCTTTTCTGATGTCGCGCAAAGCCTCGTGAATCAAGCGCATGAAGCTGTTAAAATGAATGTAAATTTTTGGCGTTTTTTTCAAAGAATCGAAAAAACTTTTCATCAACATCGTTTTGCCTCGACCAACTCCGCCGTGGATGTAAAGTGATTTGGTGGTTGGTGGTTGGTGCTTGGTGCTTCGATTAAATATTCCGAAATACGATGCACGATGCACGATGCACGATTCAAGCTCAACCGCGAGTTTATCGAGTTCTTTTTTTAAGATGAGCTGTTGAGGATCTAGTTTCATTTCGAAGCACGCTGCACGAAACACGAAGCACGATTATTATTATGGCAAACCGCTACTGCCAAGGCATCAGCCTCATCTTCAGTTTTAAATTCAGCTTTCGATAGAAGAATTTTTATCATCATTTGTACTTGTTTTTTTTCTGCACGCCCTACTCCAACGATCGCTTTTTTTACTGCCGTTGAAGCATATTCCGACACCTTCAATCCACATAAAGCAACACTCAGAATCAAGGCCCCACGTGCTTGGCCAAGTTTTAACGAAGAAACGGGATTCATATTTACGAAAGTTTCTTCGATCGCCGCTTCGTCGGGTTGATAAGTTTTTATGATGCGAACCAACTCTTGATGAAAATGCAAAAGCCTTGTTGCGAGTGGATCAGACGGGAGTGAATAAATCGTCTCTGAAGCAATAAAATGTAGAGAATTATTTTTTACTTCGATGATTCCAACGCCTGTCTTTGTAAGACCGGGATCTATTCCTAAAATTTTTATACTCATTTTATTTAAGACAAAATTTGTGATTTTTTTGTGATTTTTCGAAAAAAATTTAGATTATCTAAATCAGATATCGATCAACTTTGCGCTCTTTAACTCAATCTGAATTTATTTGGCTGATCACTAGGCTACCGAGTTGACATTGATTTAAACAAGCGGGTAGACAGCCGGCATTCAAAACAAAAACTAAAATCATGTCTCACAATTTTCATCCTTCGATTATTCGCGCTTACGATATTCGCGGCATTTACAACCAAACTCTTTTTGATAAGGACGCCTATTTTTTAGGAAAATCTTTTGGAAGTTTTCTAGCAAAGAGCGAACAACAAAGAGTTGCGGTGGCGTGTGATGGGAGAGTCAGCTCGCCAGCATTGAAAGAAAATCTGATTAAAGGCTTAACGGAATCAGGAATGCATGTTATCGATGTTGGTCTTGGTCCAACACCAATGCTTTATTTTGCAGTTCATTATCTTGGTTGCGACGGTGGAATCATGGTTACCGGTTCGCACAATCCAGGAAGTCACAACGGTTTTAAAATGATGCTGCATGAGCGTCCATTTTTTGGCGACGACATCATTGGTCTCGCGAAAATCGCCGCGGAAGGAAAATTCGTCGAAGATGCTGGTAAGCTCGAAGAGCAAGACATCTCTGAGAATTATATCGACAGAATCCTAGAAGATTGTCCGTTAGCAAAAAGTGAGAGTAATTTGCTCGATGAAATCGACGAATTCAATCCGCGTAAAAAATTAAAAATCTGCTGGGATGCCGGCAATGGAGCGGCCGGAGAAATCATGAAAAAAGTCAGTGAAAGAATTTTCGCCGATCATTTTTTGTTGTTTGAAGACATTGATGGCACTTTTCCAAATCATCATCCCGATCCCACAGTTCCAAGTAATTTACAGGATTTAATCAAAAAAGTTCGCGACGAATCTTGCGATATTGGCATCGCTTTCGATGGCGACGGCGATCGTATCGGCGTGGTTGATGACGAAGGTGAGATTCTTTGGGGTGATCAACTTTTAGTTTTCTTCGCGCGCGAAATTTTGGCGCAACAAGCAGGAGCAACAATTATCGCCGACGTTAAAGCGAGCGATGTTTTGTTTGACGAGGTCAAGAAAGCTGGTGGCAAACCTTTAATGTGGAAAACTGGTCATTCTCTGATAAAGGCCAAAATGAAAGAAACAAAAGCTCCGCTTGCTGGCGAGATGTCTGGCCACATCTTTTTCGCTGATAAATATTATGGCTTTGACGATGCGCTTTATGCGGCGATTCGAATTATTAACATTGTCGAAGAGTCCTCAGTTAACCTTTCAACTTTGCGCAAAGAATTACCGAAAACATTTTCGACTCCAGAAATCAGAATCGAGTGTGATGACGAAAATAAGTTTAAAATCGTCGAAGAATTGAAAAATAATCTGCGCAAGAGCGGAATTATTTTTAACGATGTCGACGGAATTCGCGCGATTGAAAAAAGTGGATGGTGGCTGATCAGAGCCTCTAATACCCAGCCAGTGCTAGTTGCGCGCGCTGAAGCAAATTCTGAACAAGGTTTAGAAGAGCTAAAAAATAGTCTCAAAAAACAATTAGAATCTTGTCAGGTAGCGCTCCCAACAGAATTAAAGTAATCGGCCTAACTGGCGGCGTCGCTGCTGGAAAAAATTTTGTTGCTGAAATTTTCTCCAAAAATGGCGCAGTTATTTTTGATGCCGATAAAGAAGTTCATAAGCTTCTCGAGCTAGATCAATCAACGATCGACGCCGTTAAGAAAAATTTTCCAGAAAGTTTTGTTGAGAAGAAAATCGACAGAAAAATTTTAGGCAAAATCGTTTTTTCTGATGTGAAGCAGTTGAAAATTCTTGAGAAGATTTTGCATCCACAAGTGAGAGCGAGCTGTCAAAAATTTTTGAGAAAAGCGAGTGAGGATAAAAAGGAAATGGCAGTTCTAAACATCCCGCTACTCCTTGAAACTGGACATTACAAATGCGACTACATCATTGCAGTAAGCGCTCCGATCTCAATTCGTAAACAACGTTTTCTTGCCCGCTCGAAAAGTGCGAACGTGAAAATTTTTAATCAGATTTGTGCAAAACAAATTTCAGATACCGAAAGAGAAAAGAAGGCGGCTTTTGTGATTAATAATGGTGGATCGAAAGGTGATGTGTCGAGAAGGGTGAAGGCGATAATCACTGAATTGCGTAAGCCGCGGAAAGTTTGGAAGTAATTTTGTGACGAGATGAATTGCCACGTCGCTACGCTCCTCGCAATGACGGGAAAAATAATGTGCTCAATATTGGTCTAGCCCCGCTACTGTCCGGTTAAGAATTTTTTAATCTCTTTAAGAGAAGCTCTTAGTCATGCTGAGCCTGTCGAAACGTGATTCAGGCCCG
>JAGWWH010000025.1 GCA_018970485.1 Pseudomonadota bacterium
AACGTCATCCCCGCGAAGGCGGGGATCCAGGAATAAATTTCCCATGCAAATCAAGAAAAGTAGTTACCAAAAAATCCTCAACCAAATCCGCGCCTCGATAAAAAAGACTCAAGGAAAGATCCTGCGCAACAAAGTCGAGATGTCTTGGAGAATAGGTCAGATCATCGAACAGAACCTAGAAAAAAAAGACGAAAAAACTTACGGCAAGCACCTGATCGAAAAGCTCGAACGCGACACCAAAATCAGCAGCACCGTGCTCTACAAAATGCGCAGCTTTTATCAAACCTACCCCAAACTTCCCAAGGATGATCCGAAGCTCAACTGGAGCCACTACCGCGTTCTAAGTGGCGTAAAAAATCCCAACCAAAGACAGGTGCTTGAAGATCTAACCCGCGAAAACTCGTGGGATTCGGATAAGCTGCAGGAAGAGAAAGCCTCCTTTGAAAAAGGAGGTGGATCACTTTCGCAAAGCGAAAGTGAGACGGAGGATTTTAGCGACTTACGCTCTAAACAAAAATCACCCTCCACTGCTAACGCAGCTCCTCCCTCTTTTTCAAAGAGGGCCATAAAACCAAGTCGCGGCAAAGTTTTTACTTACAAAATCGTCGAGGTGATCGGCTCGGATAAAAAGTTTTTCGACTGCGGATTTGGGATTTTTCGTGAAGCTAACCAACCTCTTCCACGCGGCGCAAAGGTGGTTTTTTTGAAAGGATCAAAACCAGTCAAATCTACCGCAACACCGCAGCAAGTCTATACTTACAAAGCCTTCCTGAAGCGCATCGTCGATGGTGACACGCTGCATGTTAACATCGATTTGGGCTTTGAAACTTGGCACGAAGAAACTATTCGTCTCGCCAAAATCAACACCGCGGAAGCAAAAACCGAGTCAGGAAAAAACGCGACCGGCGAGCTAAAAAAGATTTTAGAATCCGCGCCTTTTTTCGTTTTAAAAAGTATCAAAACCGACATCTACAACCGCTACGTTGCCGATATTTTTCTGCCCGAAAAAGGCGAAACCGATCTACAAAAAATCGCCGATAAAGGAGTTTACTTAAACCAGCTTCTTCTCGACGGTGGTTGGGCTGAAATTTTTTAACTTAAAATCGAAAATAATATGAGAAGCGACATGACGGGATCTTTCTCCAACTCTCAACAAAGCCAAATAAATCAGGTGGTATCAGGGGTGATGCAGAGACATTTTCCTGATCAATATTTTGGAGAAACAGCAAGTGATGCAATCTCACTTGCTATGAATTCCCAACACTCCTCAAAGAATGCTGTCGAAGATCTGATTAAAGGTATGGAAAAATTCCCTTTAGAGCTGCAATCAATGATTAGAGCAAATCAGAATGAGGTCTTTCTATGGGCTATACAAAATGGATATCTTGGTACGCTTAACCTCATGTTAGAAGTGATTCCAGAGGGTCAAAGACTGGGGGTGGTTCGCTCACTTCAAGATAAAGCGTTTAGATTTGCTGCACTTAATGGACATCTTCCTGTGGTTGATCGCATATTAGAGGTAGTTCCAGAGGAACAAAGACTGGAGGTGATTCACTCACTTAAAGATGAAGCGTTTAGATTTGCTGCAAAGAATGGCCATCTTCCTGTGGTTGATCGCATATTAGAGGTAGTTCCAGAGGGTCAAACACTGAGGGTGATTCGCTCAAATGGCGATGGAGCGTTTATACATGCTGCAAAGAATGGCCATCTTCCTGTGGTTGATCGCATATTAGAGCTAGTTCCAGAGGAACAAAGACTGGGGGTGGTTCGCTCAAATGGCGATGAAGCGTTTATACATGCTGCAAGGAATGGTCATCTTCCTGTGGTTGATCGCATATTAGAGCTGGTTCCAGATGAACAAAGACTGGGGGTGGTTCACTCAGATGACGATGCAGCGTTTAGATTTGCTGCACTTAATGGTCATCTTCCTGTGGTTGATCGCATATTAGAGGTAGTTCCAGAGGAACAAAGACTGAGGGTGATTCGTTCACTTAACGATGAAGCGTTTATTTATGCTGCACTTAATGGACATCTTCCTGTGGTTGATCGCATATTAGAGGTAGTTCCAGAGGAACAAAGACTGGGGGTGGTTCACTCAAATGGCGATGGAGCGTTTATACATGCTGGAAAGAATGGCCATCTTCCTGTGGTTAATCGCATATTAGAGCTGGTTCCAGAGGATCAAATACTTCAGATGATCGAACGAATTCCAGCAAGAGACCGAAGCCAAAACTTCACCAGACTGATATCCATAATACTTGACCAAAACCCCAACCCAGAAGACACAAAAACTCTAAAGCTAAAAGAACTACATCGGGATTTAAGAACAAACTTCGCTTCATCTAGCACTACTGAAGAATCTGCTATCAAAGCCAATAGGGCAATCGCTGCCTTGTTGACTGGGGAAAATCTGAAGACGGCTGGGAAATATTTTTCCGAGCTTTCCTCCATAGTAGATGAGGATGACTTCAGAACAAACTCCTCAAAGAAACAAACCCCAAAACTGAACCCCGAACTCACCAGAGAAGTTTTTAAATATTACTCATCTTCAGTAGATTTCGGATCCTCCCTATCAGAATCAGATAAAAGGACTGCGTTTATCACATTAGAAAAATTTTTCGGTAAGCCGGCCACTGAAATAAAATCAACTAAAGCAAAAGCGGCTAGAGAATCAGCATCAGCTAGATCCGGCCATCTATCTGCGGGGGGAGGAGAACAATCTCAAGAAAGATAATCTCACTCAATAACTCAAAAAAATCATGCTCACATCCAACTGCGTCCGCACAAAATTTTTAGAATATTTTGCCAAAAACGGTCACGAGATTTTGCCTTCCAGCCCACTGATTCCGCATAACGATCCCACTTTGATGTTTACCAATGCGGGCATGAATCAGTTTAAAAACTACTTCACCGGCGTTGAAGTTCCGAAGTTTAAACGCGCGGCGACTTCGCAAAAATGCGTGCGCGCAGGCGGCAAACATAACGATCTCGATAACGTCGGCTACACCGCGCGTCACCACACTTTTTTCGAGATGCTCGGCAACTTTTCTTTCGGGGATTACTTCAAAGAAGAGGCGATTTTTTATGCTTGGAATCTTTTGACGAAGGAGTTTGGCATCAACAAAGACAAGCTCTTGGTAACCGTCTATCACACTGACGACGAAGCAACAAATCTGTGGAAAAAAATCGCCAACTTGTCGGAAGAAAAAATCATTCGCATCAGCACTGACGACAACTTTTGGTCGATGGGCGATGTTGGTCCGTGCGGCCCTTGCTCAGAAATATTTTTTGATCACGGCGATAAAATTTTCGGCGGCGTGCCGGGCAGTAAGGATCAAGATGGCGATCGTTACATCGAGATTTGGAATCTGGTTTTTATGCAGTTTGAAAAAAGTAAAGACGGCTCGATGAAGCCGCTGCCCAAACCATGCATCGATACCGGCATGGGCTTAGAGCGCGTAACCTCTGTCTTGCAGGGCGTTCACGATAACTACGAAACCGACACCTTTAAAAATCTGATCAGCAGCATCGAAAAAAACCTTCTCTAGGACTAGTTGTCATGTTGACTGAACTTTAGAAACCTTACGCCGGAGTGGGTCTCCGACCACTACCTTACGCCGGAGTTGGTCTCCGACCCAGTCCGCATGTTCACGTCCTGATTAATTTTTGAGCTGAACTTTAGGAACTTAGTCAGAGACCCAACCCTGCACAGAGCTCCTGCACAGATCCTCAACTCGCTTTTTCTTCAAGTAAATTTTTTACCAACTTCACAAAATTTTCGATGCCAAAAAGGGCGATGAAAGATCCCATGCGCGGGCCTTGGTCTTGGCCCAAGAGGATTTGATAAAGCGCTAAAAACCATTCGCGCATTTTTGCTTCGTAGCCGTGATTACGACCAACTTCGAAAACAATTTTTTGCAACTCGTCGCTGTCGTGCTTGGAGCTTGGTGTTTGGTGATTAGTAAGTTTTTCAACAAGCTCACGAAGTGCTGATTTCTCTGCATCTGAGCCTTCACGATATTTTTTATTTTTCTTGATGAAGTCGTTGTAGTAACTGATCGCACAGACAACCATCTTCTGCAAAAGTGGTGAATTTTCTGGCGTTAAACCGCTTTGATATTTTGAGATAAAACCCCAAAGCACCGAGTCATTCTCTGGGTTGCAGGCACTCGCGAGATTCAACAAAAGTGAGTAGCTCAAGTTAAAGTTGATCGCCGGAATTTTTCCCTCATGAATGTGAAAGGCCGGATTATCTAGCTTCAGAGCCTCTTCTTGCGTCGGAAAAATTTGTGCAAAAGTTAGATATTCGTCCGCGGCTTTTGGAATCACATCGAAGTACAGACGTTTCGCAGTCTTTGGTTTTTGGTACATAAAAAGTGCCATCGACTCAGCTGGCGCATACTTCAACCAATCTTCAACTGAGATGCCGTTTCCTTTCGATTTGGAAATTTTTTCGCCAGTGTCTGACAAAAACATTTCGTAAGTGAAGTTAACTGGAGGCTTGCCGCCCAAGATCTCGCAGACGCTACGATAAATTTTTTCATTCGGTTGGTGATCTTTTCCGTAGATTTCGTAATCAACGTCAAGTGAGTACCAGCGCGCTCCGAAGTCGATCTTCCACTGCAACTTGCAGTTTCCACCCGTCACCGGAACTTCTTTTTCAACACCCTTCCCGTCTAGATAAATCACGGTTCCGCGCTCTTTGTTTACACCTTTCACACCTTTATCGATAACGATTCCATACTCAGGATCGATCGGCATAAAAGGTGAATAAGTTTCCTGACGTTCGGCGCCGAGCGTTGGTAGCATTAGCGCCATGAGCTCGTCATATTTTTCTAAAACACGCAGCATCGTTTTATCAAACGCGCCAGATTTATATTTTTCGGTCGCGCTGATGAATTCATACTGAAATCCAAAACCATCGAGAAAGCCGCGTAGACGGGCGTTCATGTGATGTCCGTAAGATTCGTGTGTGCCGAAAGGATCGGGAACAGAAGTAAGTGGCATGCCCAAATTCGCCTTCACCATCTCTTGCTGCGGCACGTTATCTGGAGCCTTGCGCAGGCCATCGATATCATCAGAAACACAAAACATTTTTGTCGGAATTTCTGGCGCGATCAAAGAAAATGCGTGACGCACAAAAGATGTGCGGACAACTTCACCAAAAGTTCCAATATGCGGCAAGCCAGATGGGCCATAGCCTGTCTCGAAAAGTACATAACCTTTCGCCGGAGTCTTTCCGCCAATTTTTTCAAAAATTCTGCGCGCCTCTTCGAACGGCCAAGACCTAGAATTCAAATAAATTTCTTTCATGAGTGTAGATATTATTAGGGATGAGACCGGTAACCCAGTGCCTTGGATGACTTATCCAGCAATCGATTTCTTAAAAAAAAATCTGAACAAAAATCACGAAATTTTTGAGTTCGGCTGCGGATCGTCGACTTTGTTTTTCGCCGACAGAGTAAAGAAAGTAGTTGGGATTGAGACAAGAGAAAAATGGTTTGCGATGTTGAATATCACGCTTCGACAAGCTCAGCGTGACAACGTTGAAATCACTTTGATGGAAGATGGATTAAGCAACGAACTCTACGAAAACTTCGCCAAAAATTCCGGAAAAAAATTCGACTTCATCATCGTCGATTCGATCAAAAGATTTCTCAGTGCCACTAATTCGATCAACGCCCTAAAACCAGGCGGATCAATCATCCTCGACGATTCCGAGCGCGACAACTACAAAAAGATTTTCGACTTTTTCGCGGAGAAAAATTTCAGCAGACAAGATTTTCGAGGAGTTGCGCCGGGGCAAACAAGAGAGAAAAATACAACGATCTTCATCTCAAAAATTTAGCTTGGATTGACTCGTCGCCTCGCTCCTCGCAATGACGAGATGAGTACATACTTTTCACGTCATTGCGAGCGAAGCGTGGCAATCTAGAAAACCCAGATCGAGGTCTCGACTTGGTCTCTACACGTTCATTTTTTTTATTTTAATTTTGATCTGAATGTGAGGTCGCGACCTAAGACCACGACCTGCATCGGCAACTCCCGCAGCTTAAGAAGAGCCAGCAATGTTAGATCTGCTTACTCTGCTAATTTACAATACTCAGCTTTCTGATGAAGAAATCTCAGCCCCTTCGAAATGGCGAAAGGAACGGTTGAGCAATGATATTCATCTTCAAAAATTTCTACTTTTGTGGTGACTTGCGGGGATGTTTTTATTTCGTCGTGGAATCTTTCTAAGTGTTTAAAAAAGTCGGGATGAAAGCTTTCGCAAGAGCCTGAGCAGAGGTAAATTTTTGCGGGAATTGTTTTAGAAAAATTGAAGATTTCTTCAAAAATTCGCCCGTCTTCGTAATGAAAAATTGGGCTGATTACCAAATAATTTTGGAAAATTGTTGGATGATTTAGTGCGACCCAAGATGCAAATAATCCGCCAAATGAGTGGCCAATCAAGGTTCGCTCTGGTTTTGTTCTGTAAGTTTTTTCGATGAATGGAATTACTTCCGAAGCAATAAAATATGTAAATTCTGCGGCGTGGCCAGAATGTTTTACGGTCTTGGCTTCAAGCTCTAAATTTTCATGCGTAAAATTTTTGGTAGATTTATCAAACTTCCAAGGCAGCAAATCGCGAGCTCTGTGAACTTCGGCTCGAGCATTGCGAGTCACTTTATCTAATTCTTTAAAATCCAAATCGGCGTGACCAATGCCAATAATGATTGCGTCTGGAATCATTGTTGTGAGTGACTTCATGGCACTGACCAAAATCGGAAAAATAAAATTCGGATCGGTTGTAAAAATAGTTGGATAAGACTCTTCATCACTTTTGTAAGAGGGAGGAAAAGAAACGAATAGCTCGTACTCGATATTATTTTTTCGATTTACGATGCGGTGTGTTTCTGTGAAGGGAATGGTCAGCGGTTGGGTGGCGATGTTTTTTGTCATGATTGGGGGATAGTTTTTGATAAAAGATGCCAAAAGGTGTCAGATCACGACACCCTACACTGTAAATTGGTGGATGCGATTACGATTAAAGGGAAAAATTTATTCGAAGAGCAGGAATAATCTGGGGGAGGATTAATTAGTATACTGTCCCCCTACTGTCGAATTACTGTCCCCCTACTGTCGAATTAAAACCCCGTCAATCCTTGTAGTTCAATGGCTAAACAGGGGTAAAAAGTTTTTTCGATCTAGAAAATAAAAACTCCTAGTCATGCTGAGCCTGTCGAAGGGTGACTTTTAGAGAGTTACTTTCAGATGATTGATATACCTAAAACCAAGCCGATCAATCATCCTCGACGATTCCGAGCGCGACAACTACAAAAAGATTTTCGACTTTTTCGCGGAGAAAAATTTCACCAAACAAGATTTTCGAGGAATTGCGCCGGGGCAAGATAGGATAAAGAATACCACAATCTTCACCTCAGGAGCGTAACAACTGGATCCCCGCCTGCGCGGGGATGACGTTTGGAAGTGCGGAGTTTAACGAGTCATCCCGACTTGTGGGAGGCGTTGGAAGTGTGGGGTTTAAATAGTCATACCGACTTGTGTGAGTAGGCGTTGGAAGTGTGGGGTTTAACTAGTCATACCGACTTGTGTGAGTAGGCGTTGGAAGTTCGTAATTTAAAGAGTCATCCCGATCTTTAGGAGTAGGCGTTGGAAGTGCGGAGTTTAACGAGTCATCCCCGCGCAGGCGGGGATCCAGGAAACTCAAACAAGAACCTTGAGTTAAAATAATACCCGACTAAAAAAGTAGGATATTATTTTTTCGAAACATGATCCTCACAACAAAAGCACGCTACGCCGTTATGGCCGTGATCGAAATCGCAGAAGAGAAAGGCTCGCAACCCGTCTCCTTACAAGCGATTTCTGAGAAGCAAAAAATCTCACTTTCTTATCTCGAGCAAATTTTCGCGCGCCTAAAAAAAGCGGGGATTGTCGACTCAGTTAAGGGCCCCGGTGGCGGTTATACTCTTGGAAAAAAACGTGAAGAAATCACCGTTGCCGACATCATCCGCGCCATGGGTGAACACGTAAAAATGACGCGCTGCAGCACAAAAGAGGGCTGCGTTAAAGTTAGTAGCAAATGCAAAACTCATCACCTCTGGCGCGGATTAGAAAATAAAATCTACGAATATTTGGACTCAATCTCGCTGACTGATTTATGATTTTTTTAGACAACAACTCTACAACTAAAATATCAAAGGAAGCCCTCGAGGCAATGCTCGAGGCCTATAAACTTCCTCTGAATAACTCATCAAATCATCAACTTGGACGCCAAGCAAAAAAGCTCGTTGGAGAAGCTCGTGAAGAATTAAAAAAGTTACTAAATGCCGAGAATTACGAAGTGATTTTTACCGGCTCATCAACTGAAGCGACTAACAGCGTGATGTTTGGTGTAGATGTTAAAAAAATTATTTTTTCAGGAATCGAACATTCTTCTGTTTATGAATGTCGACCAGCGAACAAAGAAATTATCGAGATCAAAGCGCTTGAAAATGGCTTGATCGATCTTGCTGATTTAGAAAAAAATTTACCAACTGACGGAAATTTCCTAACCTCTTTGATGCTTGTAAATAACGAGACGGGAGCGATTCAGCCAGTTGAAGAAGCATCAAAAATAACCCACCAAAAAGGCGGATTATTTCACTGCGATATTGTGCAAGCGGTTGGAAAAATTCCCGTTGATCTCGAAAAAATTAACGCCGATTTCGCCTCAATCGCCGCCCATAAACTCAACGGTCCGCAAGGTGTTGGCGCGCTTTTATTTCGCAAAGGACTCGATATCAGGCCTCTAATTTTTGGCGGAAAACAAGAAAAATCAAAACGCGCTGGAACCACTAATGTCGCGGGAATTGCTGGATTTGGCGCCGCTTGCAAAATCGCCACAAAAAAAATCGACTCTTACGAAAGTGTAAAAAAATTGCGCGACGAGCTCGAAACAAAAATCAAAAACTTCGCCGGCGCTGACGCAAAAATTTTCGCCGAAAACGTAGCACGCCTTCCAAACACTAGCTACGTCGCCACTCGCGGCCTCGACGCTCAAACCCAATTAATAAATTTCGACCTAAATCAAATCTGCGTGAGCGCAGGTCCAGCCTGCTCTTCCGGCACTTCAACTGAATCAAGAATTTTGAAGGCGATGGGCATTGCTCCAGAATTTTCTAAGAGCGCGATTCGCGTTAGTCTCGCACCAGAAAATACTCGCGACGAAGTCGAAAAATTCTTCGAAGTTTGGAAAAAATTTTACGAAAAAAACAAAGGATCAAAT
Source organism: Pseudomonadota bacterium (assembly GCA_018970485.1). GTDB lineage: Bacteria > Pseudomonadota > Alphaproteobacteria > Rickettsiales > UBA1997 > UBA2645. The sequence continues at coordinate 9,269 of JAGWWH010000025.1, forward strand.
GACAGTTAAACTCCCTATCTACCTCGATTACCAATCAACAACCCCAATGGATCCTCGCGTAGTTGAAGTGATGATCGATTGCATGAAAAATGATTACGGCAATCCGCATTCGCGCACGCATTCTCTTGGCTGGAAGGCGGAAGAAATGGTGGAAATTGCACGCAAGAATGTCGCGGATTTGATCGGCGCTGATCCGAAGGAAATCTTTTTTACTTCCGGCGCAACTGAGTCGAACAACATCGCGATTAAAGGCGTTGCACAGTTTTACGGAGAAACTGGCAAGAACCACATCGTTACGATTACAACTGAACATAAATGCGTAATCAACTCAGTGCGCGACCTAGAACAAGAAGGATTCTCAGTTACTTTCCTTCCAGTTCAACAAAACGGATTAGTAGATCTCAAACAGCTCGAAGCCGCGATCACCGACAAAACCTGCCTCGTTTCAATCATGGCCGTGAATAACGAAATCGGCGTGATCCAACCTCTCGCAGAAATCGGCGCGCTTTGCCGTAAGAAAGGCGCATTCTTCCACACCGACGCCGCACAAGCTTTTGGCAAGATTCCTCTCGATGTTAACGCGATGAATATTGATTTGATGAGCATCTCTGGTCACAAAATTTACGGCCCAAAAGGCATCGGCGCGATTTATCTTCGTCGCAAACCGCGAGTACGTATTAAACCAATTTTTTCTGGCGGTGGACAAGAGCGCGGGATCAGAGCTGGCACACTTCCAACTCCTTTAGTTGTTGGTCTTGGTAAAGCTGCAGAAATCGCAAAAAGTGAAATGCAGAAAGATCACGATCACATCAAAAAGTTGAGTGATAAACTTTTCACAGCCGTCGACAGCCTTACTCACGTCTATCTCAACGGCGATCGCGAAAAACGCTACATCGGCAATCTCAACTTCTCTTTCGCCGGAATTGAAGGTGAGTCGATGATCATGGCGATCAAAGATCTAGCTGTCTCGAGCGGCTCTGCCTGCACTTCTTCGTCACTCGAACCTTCTTACGTTTTACACGCTCTCGGCGTTTCTGAAGAACTCGCTCACACTTCAATTCGCTTCGGCATCGGCCGCTTCACAACTGAGGAAGAGGTGGATTACGCAATCAATTTGATCGCAAGTAAAGTCGACAAACTCCGGCACTTAAGCCCGCTCTGGGAAATGATGCAGGATGGAATCGACTTGAAATCAATTGAATGGAAAGGACATTAACAATTTCGTGCATAGTGCTTCGTGCTTAGTGCTTGGTGGGTTTGTACCCGTTGACACGAAGCACTAAGCACAAGGCACGAAGCACTAAAAAAATATGGCTTACTCAAAAAAACTTTTAGACCACTACGAAAATCCACAAAACGTCGGATCATTCGCTAAAGAAGAAAAAAATATCGGCACCGGCCTAGTCGGCGCGCCGGCTTGCGGCGATGTAATGAAATTGCAGATCAAAGTTTCTGACGATGGAATCATCACCGATGCAAAATTCAAAACCTTCGGATGCGGCTCTGCCATTGCTTCCAGCTCACTTGCCACCGAATGGATCAAAGGACAAAAAATCGACGAGGCGGCGAAAATTACTAACAGCCAAATTGCAGAAGAATTGTCACTTCCTCCGGTAAAAATTCACTGCTCAGTGCTTGCTGAAGAAGCGATTAAAGCAGCGATCGAAGACTACAAAAAACATAAAGAAACTAATTAAAGATTTCCTGGATCCCCGCCTTCGCGGGGATGACGCTGCACCTAAACTCGTCAAGTAATCCCCGCGAAGGCTGGGATCCAGGAAATAGTAAAACAAAAATGGCTTTCAAATTCTCAGAAACAGGCAACGCAATCGTCGATTACCTCACCATCTCCGACGATGCTTTTAAAGAAATCCAAGGGCTCATTGCTGCACGAAAAGAACCTTGCGAAGGAATTCGTGTTGGCGTGCGCACCCGCGGCTGCTCTGGCCTCGCCTACACAGTTGAATATGCGATCAAAGACAAAAATATCTCTAAATTCGACGATGTTGTAATTCGCGACGGCGTACAAGTTTTCATCGATCCAAAAGTTTCAATGTTTTTGATCGGCAGCCAAATGATTTACAAAACCGACGAACTCAATTCCGGCTTCGACTTCGTCAACCCAAATGAAAAGGGGCGCTGCGGCTGTGGAGAAAGTTTCAAAGCATGAAAAATCACTTCGCGACTTTTTTGCTGCCGGAAGTTTTTTTGGTCGATCTCGACGCTCTCGAAAAAAAATATTTTGAATTTCAGAAAAAATTTCATCCCGACAAATCTGATGAAATCGAACAATCAATCGCGATCAACGAAGCTTACGAAATTTTATCAAATCCCCTCAAACGCGCTGCACATATCTTACAGTTGAAAGACTTAGATGTTGAGAATGATGAAGTGGCTCCGAAAGTAGATCAGGCAACGCTTCTCGAGGTTTTTGAAATGCGTGAATCTGGAAATTTTACGGCGAAAGACCTTTCCGTAAAAATAAAATCACTTCTTGGCGAAGTGGCTTTGAACCTTGATAATCAAGACTTTAAAGCAGCAGCACAAATTCTAATTCGAGCAAAATATTTCGATAAAATCGCGAAAGATTTAAAAGCAAAAAATAACTAAAAATGGATTGCTTCGCTTTGCTCGCAATGACGTTTTTAGTTCGGTAATATTGCACACAATGACGTTGTTAGTCGCACTAGCCACGTCATTGCGAGCAAAGCGAAGCAATCCAGAATTTAAACATGGCACTAATCAAAATTTCCGAACCAGGCGCGAGCCAAACAGATGAAAGGGAGAATGAAATCGTAATTGGCATCGATCTCGGCACAACCAACTCACTTGCCGCGATTATCCTCAACGAAAAAGTCAGATTTTTTGCTGATGAAAATGGTCGCGACATTCATCCATCAATCGTCACTTACGGCGATAAAAAAATCTCTTCGATCAAGCGCTTCATGAATGTTGGCTTCACTGAAGTTGAGGGCATGCGAGTCGCGCCTGCAGAGGTTTCTGCCGAGATTCTAAAACACTTAAAAAACCTCGCAGAAAATACCCTTCGACAAACTCAGGGTGACAAAGGTTTAGAGATCAAAAAAGCCGTCGTCACCGTTCCCGCCTACTTCGACGAAACTGCAAAAAATGCGACGAAACTCGCAGCAAATTTAGCGGGCTTAGAAGTTTTACGCTTGGTCAACGAACCTACGGCCGCGGCCCTTGCCTACGGTCTAGATAACGCCGCAGAAGGCACTTACTGCGTTTATGATTTAGGCGGCGGAACTTTCGACGTCTCGATTTTGAAAATGCAAAAAGGTGTTTTTAAAGTACTTGGAGTTGCCGGTGATAACGCTTTAGGTGGAGATGATTTTGATGATTTAGTTGCAGAGAAACTTGGCGTGAGTCGCGCTGAGGCTAGGAAAATCAAAGAATCTCTATCTACCGATGTCATTGCGAGCAAAGCGAAGCAATCCATGGATTGCCACGTCGCTGACGCTCCTCGCAATGACGTCTTAAGTAATGAGGAATTCGAAAAATTAATCGCCGAAAAAATCGGAAAAACTTTTTCGCTAACTCAAAATTTAATCGATGATTTAGATCTCGAAATCGCTGATATCAAAGGCGTCATCCTAGTTGGCGGTTCAACTCGCATCCCTCTCGTTAAGAAAAAACTCGCGGAAATTTTTGGCGCAGAAAAAGTTTTGGATCAAATCGATCCCGATCGCATCGTCGCTGCTGGCGCGGCTTGGCAGGCTTACAACCTCAGCGGAAATTCAGAAAATCTTTTACTTGATGTTGTGCCACTTTCGCTTGGAATCGAAATGATGGGCGGAATCGTCGACAAAGTAATTTTGCGCAATTCAACGATTCCAACCGCGCTCACGAAAGAATTTACAACTTACGCCGATAATCAAAGCGGAATGAAAATCCACATCGTGCAAGGCGAACGTGAATTAGCTTTGGATTGTCGCTCACTTGCTCATTTCGAAATAAAAAAGATACCAGCGATGAAGGCAGGATTGGCAAGAGTTGCGGTCACTTTCAAAATTGATGCTGATGGACTTTTAACAGTTTCTGCCGAAGAAAAATTCACCGGCGAAAAACAAGAGATTTTGGTAAAGCCAAGCTACGGATTAAACGAAGATGAGGTAAAAAAAATGCTCATCGACTCACTACAAAATTCCAAAGCTGACATCGCGAATCGTTTATTAATTCAAGCTATCACCGACTCAAATCACGACATCACGATCTTGAAAAAAGATTTAGAAAAATATGTCGGCGAAGACAAAAAACTGATCGCGGAAAAAATAGAAAATTTAGAAAAATTGATCGCGGATAAAGCCTCTCGCGACTTGATTTTAGAGGCTAAGGAAGAGATGGAACACGCAGCGGAAAATCTGATTTTAGAGAAGGTGAATGCGGTTTTAGATCGCGGGATTGTTGGGAAGAAGGTGGATCAAGTTTAGCTTTCCTGGATCCCCGCCTGCGCGGGGATGACGTTGTACGGATGTGACCTAGTCATCCCCACGCAGGTCGGGGATCCAGGAAAATATTAATCAGCCCCAAAAACTTCCTCTTCCTTCACCCAGCCTTTCTTACCTGATACCTCCATCGCGCACCAACTATCGGCACACTTTAGATAATTACCGATCACGTTGTTTTCCAAGCGATAGAGTACGCGGGATTTTTCGTTATTTTTTTTCTGCAAATTCACAAAACTTTTGGTGGTGCGAATCATTAGAGTTCGTTTTTTTGTAAGCAGACTTTGCATCACCCAACCGCTCTGCCCTTCGTAATCTTTGATCTCGTTCCAGTTGTCATATTCGCTGATCACTTGCACTGGAATGCCTTTTAATTTGTAAGCAAATTTGATTGGATAATTTTGGCCAGGGCCAGCGCGGACGTTGGTTTCATTGGCGCGCAGCGAAGCGAAATAATTTACTTCGTTGATTTTTTGGACGGCGAAAGATGGCGATGAAATAAAATAAAAAACTAACAACAACGTCATGCCGAGCTTGACCCGCGCTGAGCTTGTCGAAGGATCGAAACATGGCGAAACACCCTTCGACAAGCTCAGGGTGACATCGATGAGGAATTTAATTTTTTTTCTCATTTCTTCGATTTGGTTTCGTGAAATTTTTTTCCACCTTCAGCGATGTTAGTTTGTTTGCCGCGAGCCACGGCTAGAGAGTCTTTTTCGACATTTTTCGTAATCACACTTCCAGCGGCGACAACTGCACCTTCAGCAATTTCGACTGGCGCGACTAAGGCAGAGTTGGATCCAACAAAAACTCGATCCCCAATTTTAGTTTTGAATTTGCTGTAACCATCGTAGTTACAAGTGATTGTACCCGCGCCGATATTGGCTTCAACGCCGATTTCAGAATCACCGATGTAACTCAAATGATTCACTTTTGCGCCTTTTTTTAAGTGTGATTTTTTGACTTCGACGAAATTTCCGATGCGAACATTTTCAGCAATTTTTGTGCCTGGACGAATTCTCGCGAAAGGTCCTACAACCGCGCCAGACGCAATTTCAGCGCCTTCGATGTGAGAGAAAGATTTAATTTCAACATTCTTGGCAATCTCAACTTCTGGCCCAAAAAAAACATTCGGGTGGATGATTACATCGTGAGAAATTTTGGTGTCGTAAGAAAAATAAACCGATTTTGGATCGAGCAAAGTCACGCCCAAATCCATCATTTTTTTGCGAATCTGATTTTGTTTAATCTCGCCAATTCTCGCCAATTCAGCACGCGAATTTACGCCCAAAACTTCTTCGAGTTCAGTTTTAATAAAAGTGCGTTTTAAGCCAATTTCACCTGCGATGGCGACGATGTCAGTTAAGTAAAATTCTCCCGATGCATTATCATTTTTTACCTGTTTCAAAAGATCTTTGATCACTCTGCCATCAACAGCGACAACGCCGGAATTGCAAAGAGCGATTTTTCTTTCCTCGTCTGTCGCATCTTTGAATTCGACAATTCTTTCGAGATGGCCTTTTGCATCAACAACCAAGCGGCCATAGGCATTTTCCTCTTCATCATCAAAACCTAAAATACAGAGCGAAAAATCATCCAACTTATCGGCCATTTTTTTGATGGTGACGTGATTGGTTAGTGGCGTATCGCCGTAAAGAATTAGTAATTTTTTACCTAAATCCTCCGTCACGCTTTGCGCGCCACCTCCTTTTTCAAAGGAGGCTAGACCAGTTGAAACCGCGTGAGCCGTGCCTTTGCGCTCTTTTTGTAGTACAAAAGAAATTTTAGTTTCTGGATGTGTAGAAAGAATTTTTTCTTCGAAATTTTTCATCTCCTCAGAAACAACGATCGTGATATTTTTTGGCTTTAAAATCTTCGCTTCATCAATCACCAAATTCAGCATTTCGCGGTTTGCAACTTTGTGCAAAACTTTCGGTAAATCCGATTTCATGCGAGTGCCTTTGCCAGCAGCAAGGATGAGGATAGAGAGGTTGTTGGTCATGTTGTTAATTTTGTAGGAGAAGATTGCGAGATCGTATTTTTTGAAGCGAGGTGGAGTCAAGGAAAGTCATGTCTTGTCACTGCTCTTTACGCGTCATTGCGAGCGAAGCGCGGCAAATCCACACAAGACTCGACATGGATTGCTTTGCTTACGCTCGCAATGACGGCGAGGACAACTTGCGATAAAACTCACTAATCAAGGGCAACTCAATATTTTTATCGCGCGCGAATCGCAGAGCATTTCCAAGAATCGCTTCCACTTCCATTTTTTTGCTCGCCCTAAAATCGAGTAACATACTAGTGATCGCTGGAACTTTTCTTGCGGCGGTATCGGAGATGGTTTTGTCGATTAACTCTTCGGAGATTTCGTAGCCTTGCGCTTTCGCTAAAAGCTTAACTTCTAGCATCACATTTCTGATTAAATTTTTTAGCTTTGGATCATCGAGGATTTGTTTAGTATCAAGCCCTCCCGCTACTACCGAAATTGGATTAAAAGAGGCATTCCACAGCAGTTTTTTCCAGCGATCGAATTGAACATCTTCACTCAAAATACATGGCACACCGGACTTCTGCCAAAGCTCAAAAATCTCCCGAGTTTTTTGCGGATTGGGATTTTGAAATTCACCAATCGTCAACCTGCCATCGCCATCATGCTCAACCAGAGCTGGCCGTTCTTTTCTAACCGCAACAAAAGCAATGATGCTCAAAAGATGATGATTTGGAAAGGCCTGCGCGAGATCTTTTTCGATAAAAATTCCGTTTTGAATGATGGCGATTGAAGTCTCCGGCGTCAGAACTGGCCTGATTAGATCCGGTAGAGAAATTTCCGGTAAAACCTTGGTCGCAATCAAAATAAAATCTGCTTGGCCGCTAAATTCTTTAACATCACGCAACACTTGATGCGGCTTAAAATTAAAATCACCCCAAAGGCTTTTGATCGCGATTCCGCCTTGCTTCGCTTGCTCGTAATCCGATCTACAAACTACAGAAACTTCCGCTCCCACTTGCGATAATTTCGCTGCATAAAGCCCGCCGATGGCGCCGGTGCCGATTACTAAAATTTTCATTTTTTCTCCTCTTAATTTAGGTGGTTTAAATATAACCAACCGGAATTGCCGTTACGCTTTTTGACAAAGGAACATCTTTTTCGACAAAACAAATCACAGCGCCGTGACCGATTTTTTTGTCGAATTTTTCAAGTACAGAAAAACTACTCGAAGATGTTTTTGAAGGTGTCGCGGTTTTTTTGAATTCGATTGGATAAAGCGTGTCGGCAGTTTCGATTATTAGATCGATTTCTTTTTGATCAGCATCGCGGTAGTAATGAAAATGCGGCTCTAGGCCATTATGCCAGTAGCTCTTCAATATCTCAGAGAAGATGTGAGTTTCTAAAATTGCTCCAGACATCGCACCATTTTGTAAGGATTTTGCGTCAGTCCATTTTGTTAAATAAGCGCAAAGACCAGTATCTAAAAAATAGATTTTAGGAGCTTTGATTAACCTTTTTGTGACGTTGCGGTGATAAGAATTTAGCAAGTAAACAAGGCCAGATGTTTCAAGAACAGAAAGCCAAGATTTAGCAGTTTTATTATCAATCCCAACATCTCGGGCTAGATCATTGTAGTTAAGTAAATTGCCCGTGCGCGCTGCAGTGGCTCTTAGAAAATTATAGAAGGCGGTCTCATCGGATATTTTTAAAATATCCTTAACATCGCGCTGCAAATAAGTTTGAATGTAAGAGCTGTAAAATCTTTGCCGCGTTAATTCTTTTTTATCTACGTTAACCGCAGGGAAAGAGCCGCGCCAAATTTGTTGGTAGATCTCGTTTAAGTGCTTTGGTTTTTTTATATTTTTACGCGCCGCGGCAATCCATTTAGAATCGGAAAGGAAGGGTTTATTTTTTTCTCTACCTTCGATCTCAGCTTGTGAGAATCCAAGCAAATCAACGATAGCCACCCTACCCGCCAAACTTTCGGTAATACCCTTCATCAAATGAAACTTCTGCGAACCGGTTAGCCAATACGCACCTTTTTTCTTCTCGCGATCAACAGCGATTTTTATGTAGCTGAAAAGTTGTGGCGCATATTGCACCTCATCAATAATTAACGGCGCTTTGTAAGTTTGGATAAAAAGACCAGGATCATTTTGCGCCATGTGTCGCACATCTAAATCGTCAAGAGTGACATATTGTCTTTTTTCGGCAGCGCACATTTCTAACAAAGTTGTTTTTCCAACTTGTCTCGGGCCAGTTAGGAGTAAGACTGGAAAGCTTTTGCCAATTTCTTTTATTGCTTTTGCGAGAGTTCTTTGATGCATGATTAACTCAGTTTATTATGGAATGTGATTCCAATGTGTACGGAGTTGGTTTTTAATCAAGAGATCAAAATAACTCAAAAACAGTGCGCCTATTTTTAGAGGTAAATCAGATCTTTTGAATTTTGATCGAGCGAGGACGGAGTCATAAATCTTCTACCGTGCTGGCACTTTTGATCGCGATTCCGCCTTGCCTCACCTGCTCTTAATCTGATCTACAAACTACAGAAACTTCCGCTCCCACTTGCGATAATTTCGCTGCATAAAGCCCGCCGATGGCGCCGGTGCCGATTACTAAAATTTTCATTTTTAGTTTAATTATTTTTTGACTCGTTTGTGCAGATATTTTTCAAAGCATCTTCCAGCCTTTCAAACTGAAAACGAAAACCCGCCGCTAAAAGATTTTTAGGCACAACCCTTTGTCCGCTTGCGAGCAGAACCTCTCCCATTTCGCCAAAAAGAATTTTTACTGCAAAAAAAGGCAGATCAAAAAATGCCGGACGGTGCAGAATTTTTGCCAAGGTTTTACTAAATTCAGAATTTCTAACTGGATTTGGTGCGGTCACATTAAAAACGCCGGAAAGCTTGGCACTGTTGATCAAAAAGCTAATCGCCGACAAAACATCTTCACGATGAACCCAAGACATAAATTGCTTGCCGCTGGCGATTTTTCCGCCGAGACCAAATTTAAAAGCCGGCAACATTTTCGCTAAAGCGCCGCCGTTTTTTTCCAAAACAACTCCAAGACGAATGATGCAGGTTCTAACTCCGAAGGCTTGAGCTTCTAGAGCTTGCAATTCCCAAGCGTGACAAAGTTGGTGAGTAAATTCTGTTTTATGAAGTGAGGTTTCGTCTAATTCTTCATCTGTGTTGGAACCATAAAAACCAATAGCTGAAGCACTGATTAAGACCGATGGTTTGTGATTTAATTTAGCGATTAATTCGACAATCTGCTTGGTGATTTCAAGACGACTATTAAGCAAAATTGCTTTTTGTTTTTGGCTCCATTTTTTATCGGCGATTGGCTCGCCTGCAAGGTTGATGACGTATTCGATTTTTTCGTCTAAGCCAATTTCTGAGAAGCTACGAATGGTGCGCGCTTTAGAATTTGGGTTTTTATTTCTGCTTAAAATGGTGACGGAATTGCCACTTTGCAAAAGTTGTTCAACCAGTGCCGCACCAATAAAGCCGGTGCCTCCCGTAATTAGATAATTCATTTAAACCTTAATTTTTGGTTGCAGATTTGACAGACCACCGTCAACGCCAATCACTTGTCCGGTAATAAAATTTGCTTTGTCGCTTAACAAAAATTCAACCATTGCGGAAACGTCGCAAGGCTTGCCAATTCTGCCTAAAGCATGCATTGCGTTTGATGCTTTTAGAGCGTTTTCGTTGCTAGTAATTTTTTGCGTGAGCTTGGTTTCGATCAATCCTGGCGCCACCACATTAAAGCGAATATTTTGCGTCGCATAAGTCGCCGCTGCTGATTTTGCCAAAGCAATTACTCCACCTTTTGCCGCCGCTATTGCCTCGTGATTACTGATTCCTTGCATTGCTGCCGCAGATGAAATCAACACCACCGAACCGCCGTTTTTTAAAGTTTTTGCTGCCGCACGAACAACCGAGAAAGCTGTGGTTAGGCTGGCTTCAACGGTTTTTTGATATTCGTCAAAACTGGTCAAATGCGCCGGTTTTAAAATAACTGATCCTGCAAAATTAACCACGCCGTCAAGTGAACCAAGGCTTGCTACAGCTTGCTCAAAAACGCTTTGTGTCGCTGAAAAATCAGCAGCATTCAATAACGCGCCGTCACAATTAAGCGCGGATTTTAGCTGTTCTAATTTTTCTGGATTCTGCGCTGTGATGAAAATTTTCTTGCCTTCTGCGACAAGATTTTGAGCGGTCAAAAGCCCGATATCGCTTGACGCGGAGATGATTAAATAATTTTGCATTTTTTGATTTTTTTGGTTTTGGGGATTTTACAAGAAAAAGGAGCTAGACCCATTTGGATCTAGCTCCTTCTTAGATTTAATAATTCCCGCACTCATGAAAATGAGGTTGGGAAAATCGAAAAACTAAAATTAGTTCGCGGCTTTGTTCACCAATTTATTCTTGGCAATCCAAGGCATCATCGCGCGCAATTTTTCGCCGGTTTCTTCGATTGGATGTTTGCGGCCTTTAGCGCGAAGAGCGTCGAAGTTTTTCTTGCCGCTTTTGTTTTCGTTCATGAATTCTTTGACGAATTTTCCTTTTTGGATTTCAGTCAAAATTTTCTTCATCTCTTTTTTGGTTTTTTCGGTAACGATTCTTGGGCCGCGAGTTAGGTCGCCGTATTCTGCAGTGTTAGAGATTGAGTAACGCATGTTGGCGATTCCACCTTCGTAGAGAAGATCAACGATCAATTTCATTTCGTGAAGACATTCAAAATAAGCCATTTCTGGAGCGTAACCAGCTTCGGTTAAAGTTTCAAAACCCGCTTGAATCAAGGCTGTAACGCCGCCGCAAAGAACTGCTTGTTCGCCGAATAAATCAGTTTCGCATTCTTCTTTGAAGTTAGTCTCGATCACTCCTGAGCGTCCGCCACCTACAGCTGAAGCGTAAGAAAGAGCTGTTTTCAAAGCGTTACCAGAAACATCTTGGGCAACTGCAACTAAACAAGGAACTCCGCCACCTTTTACATATTCACCGCGAACTGTGTGTCCTGGGCCTTTAGGGGCGATCATTACAACGTCTAAATCTTTTCTCGGTTTGATTAGTTTGAAGTGAATATTGAGGCCGTGAGCAAAAGCGAGAGTCGCGCCTTTCTTCAAATTTTTCTTCAGATCGTTACTGTATAATTCAGCTTGCAGCTCGTCTGGAGTAAGCACCATCACTAGATCAGCCCATTTTGCAGCTTTGGCGTTTGTTAAAACTTCGAAGCCAGCATTTTGCGCTTTAGCGATTGAAGCTGAACCTTCGCGAAGAGCGATTTTAACTTCTTTAACTCCTGAATCTCTGAGGTTTTGCGCATGTGCGTGGGCTTGTGAGCCGTAGCCGACGATGGCAACTTTTTTGTTTTGAATAATGCTCAAATCGGCATCGTGATCGTAGTAAACTTTCATGTTTTTGATTGTTTGTTTTAGGGGGAAAAGTGAGGAGCGGCGCAACTTATTGGCGAGGTTCGATCTGTCAACCTGACTGAAAAAATTTCACGGACTAAAACGAGAATATTTTAACCATAGTAAGGCTTCAGAAAGAGGTCTTATATCCAGTAAATCACGCCTTTGGAATGTTTCTTGTCATTTGAAATTGACAATCAGTGGATTCTCAAAATGAATTGAGTGCAATTACCAAAAATCTTTTCCTTCACAGAATTTTTCTGCAAAAAAATCTTTTCAAAGCTTCATCTTTTAAGAAATTTCACAGCATCCACCATCACGGGCTTGTTTCTCACTTTGTTCCCTTCTGGATTTTTGCCTTTCTTCGTGAGTTTGGTCTTGGTTTCGTTGTTGGTTTTCTAAT